>JBAXRS010000001.1:0-76718 GCA_037131085.1 Verrucomicrobiota bacterium
GCGAGATCACACGGATCTTTTCCGGCTTTCTTATATTCCTGAAGAAGGGCGCAAATGATTTCCAGCTCATCAATCTGCTTGCGAGCCTCTTCGCGGTCTTTCACCAGAACCGCCCGTTCGGCCGTGAGCGTGTTGGTGTCTTTGGCAATTGAGAGGAGCTTCTGATTCCGGATGATCTCATTCTTCTGCTCATAAAGCTTCCGCACCTTATCTTCCAATGATTCGATTTCGATGCGGGCTTTTTCAACGAGTGGGTTGGTGATTGTTAGACGCTCGTCTTCACTGTATTTCTGAATCGCTTCGCAAAACAACCTCGCCACTTGGCGGGCTAGGTCGCGGTTCGGGTGCGTGAACTCCACGTTCACCACCAAAGTCTGACGTTGCGGGTTGACGCCCCGCTGCCGCGCGAAAACTTCCTGCTCCGTCAATGGACCACTGAAGACATTGCCCATCTGGTAGGGCTCGAGCACCATCTTTTTTTCCGCCATGGTGAGGCGCTTTGAAACGCCTTCGATGATGGTAGCACTCCGCATTGCTTCGACTGCGGTGAAGAAGTCGTCGTTACCGACGATCTTGAAATTATCTTCCGCCGCCGAATTACCTCCCCCGATATTAGGCGTTAGGCGAAAGATTCGAAGTCGGCCCGTGGCTCGATATTCGGGCATCGTGTTATAGGTAAAGAGCAGGCCAACGGTGACAAAGATTAGCGCAGAGAGGATAATCCACCAGAAGCGCTCGCGCAACATGGCGAGGTAAGCCGTGATCGGGTTAGCAGCTTCGCCCGCCCCATAACGACCGTAGCCGTAACTGGCATTGCCATACCTGGGATTTTCGTAGCCGGGGTTACCACCGCCGTAATTGCCGGCACCGTAGGAACCGTAGCCGCTACCGTAATTTCCTTGATTACCATAGGAACCGTAAGCCCGACCGCCCCGAGAGTTGCCTTCGGCTGGTGGTTTTTCGGGCGTAGGATTTGGTTGCTCCATAAAATTAGTGATTAAATACGGCTATCATCGACATAAATCTGGTCTTCATCTTCGAGGACGAAGTCAGGATCGTCGCCCGAATCGATTCGCCTCATGTCCTTGCTGATGACCTGCATGACCCCGTCGCGCATCCGCTTTACGGCGACGTCAGAGCGACGGCCGCGCGGCAAGATCCCACCCGCCATGGAAAGGGCTCGACCCAAAGTCAGCGTTTCTTCTGGCGGGACAGGAACCGGGCCGGGTTTACCCACATAACCCGAAACGTAGACGCGACGCTCCGAATAACTGACAATCGAGATCACGACCTGAGGCTCCTTGAAGTATTTACGAAATCTGACCGCGATCTCATCTTGCGCCTGGGTCAAGGTCAGGCCGGCTACAGGTATTAGTTGTTTGACGAAAGGAATATCAACGGTGCCGTCGGGATTGATCCGACGCTCGATCTGGGTGTCGTTTTCGTTAATTACCCCGACCCGAATGAAATCCCGGGCGCGTAAGCGGTAGGTGTTGCGACTTTCGACGGGCTTAGCGACGACAGCCGGCCCAGCGTTAACTGGCACTTCGGCTACAACCGGGGTCCCCGTGTCGACATCCTGCGTCGTCTCGGCGACCGGTGCAGAACGGGTGCAGGCCATCAGAAAGACGGTCATCAGCACCCCACAGGTGGCCTTTAAGGAATATGACATGGCAGTAAAGTATGACGAATGATAAGGACGGTCAATCCGCCCCTCTGTTACCGCGACCCCAAAAGGCTTCTTAATAACGGAAAGAGGCGGAGGCCGTCAGGGCATTCTGTTGGAAACTAGCAGAGGTCGTAGGCTTTATCTTGGAATCCGTAAAACTGTAGCTAGCCTGGAAGCTCAGGTGATTATTATACTTATAGTCCGTCCCCAAGGTATAGACCATGGTGCCGACCTCGGTTGAACCGGAAACGACATCGCTCTTGGTCGCCGATAAATTGAGGTTCATGTCCGACATCGCTGCGAAAGTCACCGCATAGGTGTACGACTTGGAAGCGGTCGTCCCACCGGTAGCGGAAGGAGATATATCCCGAGAAAGCGTCAGGTTATGGCTGATACGCTCCGTGAGAACGTGCGAGGCATTGATCGAATAAGATAAGGCTCCAGTGGATGGATCATTGTCCGTTCGCGAATTAGCATAGCCGATTTTCGCCGACAGGTTGATTTTGCCAGATTCGGTGGGTTGACCCTTGGCCGTCAGGCCATAAAAATCTTTCTTGAATTGCTTAGAAGTCAAGGCGGGGCGAACCGTTGGGGTTGTGTTCAAATAAGGCGCAGCCGAATAATCTGTGACGGTATGTTCAAAATTGAAACCAAAGGATAATTTTTCGAACGCCTGATAATCGAAGCTGATCGGCATGACCTTGGTGTTTAATTCCGAAAGCGTATTCGTGTTGTAAATGTCGTATGCTGCGACCGGTGGTACCGCCGCGACATGGGTAATCGTGGGATTGAGATAATGGTTATAGCTATTCTTGAAGCCGGTGTTCAGTTTGATTTTTTCCGTCAATTTATAGTCGATATCGATGGAGTGAGAATAATTAGCTTGGCGGACCAGCGTACCCGAAAAGACATTAGGACTGACGCCATCCAAGGCCAGATTGTCATTTCGGGCGGAAACCCGGTAAGAAGAATCCAGCGTCACGGTCAGAGGACCACCCGAAGCGAAACGAAGATTGCCGCTCAAGGCATCGCGCGAGTCTTCTAGGCTACGAAACTCGGCCTTATTGAAGTAAACGTAGCTCCGTTTTGCCGTGAGGCTTAAGGAGATCGGAGTGTCTTTCCCGTACTCCAAGGCGAGCCCTGGAGTCACGGTCCAATTCGTGGCCGCCTTAGCGCTGGCTGCGGAATAAAGATTGTCCGTAATTTCAAGAGCGACCGAGGAGTCGAAGAAAATATCGGTGTCATCCCCGATCTGGACCAGCGGAGAAGAAGGGAGCCAATTAGCAGCTTGGGCTACTGGCAGTATCGTGAGACAAGAAGCTGCGATAAGAAAGCGTGTCATGATGAGGAATAGATTAGGAGAGGTATTCAGGTATGATAATAAACGTAGGGGACTCAATCCCCAAAAGGCCAAAAAAAAGCCTCCTGCCTGCTTAAAGCAGGGCGGGAGGCTCTATATCTTAATCTTAACTTGTTTGACGCTTATTCGGCAACAACTGGAGTCGGGAAGACGCGAATTCTACGGTAAGCAGGAAGGCCAGTTCCGGCAGGGACTAAGTGGCCCATAATCACGTTTTCCTTAAAACCGGTCAGGTTATCGCGCTTTGCCATGGTAGCCGCATCAGTCAGGACTCGGGTGGTCTCTTGGAAAGAGGCGGCCGAGATGAAGGATTCGGTTTCAAGGGAAGCCTTGGTGATACCCAAGAGGATAGGCTCGGACTCAGCAATCTGACCACCGCGCTCATTGATAGAGCGGTTGGCATGACCCAGAATCGTCCGGTCAACCTGTTCACCCCAGAGGTAATCGGAATCGCCTGGCTCCGTGATACGCACCTTGCGGAGCATCCGGGAGACGATGATTTCGATGTGCTTGTCATTGATGACGACACCTTGGGTTCGGTAAACTTTCTGAATTTCGGTGATGAGATAATCCTGCACCTTGGATTGTCCAAGGATGTCCAGAATGTCGTGCGGATCGACAGCGCCTTCGGTCAGGGCTTGGCCTTGTTTCACCTTTTCGCCGGCCGCCACGATGATGTGTTTGCCGTGAGGAATGAGGTGCTCTTCTTCGCGTCCGATGGAGTCGGAGATAACCAAGCGCTTCTTGCCACGGACCGAAGGTTCGAAGCGAACGGTGCCGTCAATCTTGGCGATTTCAGCCGCGTCCTTGGGCGGACGAGCTTCGAAGAGTTCAGAAATACGCGGCAAACCGGCGGTGATGTCCTGAGTCTTGGCAGCCTGGCGAGGAATCTTGGCCAAGATGCTACCCGAGTGCACCATGTCGCCTTCATCCACTTCGACGCGGGCGCCGGCAGGGATGGAGAACGTGCCCATTTCGCGGCCAGAAGAGTCGACGATCTGGACCTGCGGATTTTGCTCATCCGAGTGCTCGATCACATACTTGAAGAAGCTGTTGTTCGACGGGTCGCGCTCTTCGGTGTAAGTCACTCCTGAAATCATATCAATCAGGCGAACCTTACCGTCGCTATTTGCGAGGATCGGCGTGAAGTTCGGATCCCACGCAGCGATGGGCTCACCCTTCTCTACCTTCTTGCCATCCTTCACCGCGATCACGGAGCCGGCGACAATACGGTATTCTTCGATTGGTTGACCGGCGTCATTAAGGACTCGGATGGAACCGTTTCCGTTGATGGCGACCTGGCCGCCCTTTATGTCGACGCAATTGAGGTCGAGGAAGGAGATGCGTCCGGCGCTCTTAGCCTTAACTTCTGGTGATTTCAGCTGAGCAACGCCACCGATGTGGAACGTACGCATGGTGAGCTGAGTGCCAGGCTCACCGATTGACTGTGCAGCAATGATGCCGACCGCGGTACCGCGCTCGACCATACGGCCAGTTGAAGGATCGAGGCCGTAGGAAGTGGGCGGAATCGCATTCACATTCATGTGCGTGAGGGGCGAAAGGACTTTGACGCGGTCGATACCCACGGTCTCGATACGCTTAGCGGCGGGTTCATCAATGAGCACGCCCGAAGGCACGATGACCTCGGAAGGATTCAGCGGATTGACGATATCATCGGATGGACAACGGCCCACGATACGTTCGGAAAGCGAAACGAGAAGCTCGTCACCATCGTAAATCGCAGTCTTCCATACACCGTTAGGCAGACGAACGTGCACGCGATCGACGCCAGCATCGCGCAATTTGGCGATCAGCTCCTCGGTGAGGACGGCATCTTCCTTCGCAATAGGCTTAACGGCCCCGGAAGGATTAGCGACATCAGCGGCGAGGTGGCGACCCAAGGAAGTATCCCCGAGCGTCACCACTTCAGAACCTGCGGTGACGTCACGGTGGTCAGTGACGATCACATCCATGGCAACGTCGCATAGCTTACGCGTCATGTAACCGGCGTCGGCGGTTTTAAGCGCCGTGTCCGACAGACCCTTACGAGCGCCGTGGGTCGAGATGAAGTATTCGAGAACCGACAAACCTTCGCGGAACGAAGAGAGAATCGGGCGTTCGATGATTTCGCCAGAAGGCTTGGCCATCAGACCGCGGGCGCCGCAAAGCTGCTTAACCTGGGCCTTGTTACCACGGGCACCAGAGTCCATCAGGACGTAAACAGGATTGATGAGCATGCGGTGAGGGTGGCGCGGGTCGCCCTTGCGGACGCCAGCAACCTTCGCCGATTCGGACAAAGTCTTATAGACCGACTGAGCGATGGTGTCCGTCGCGCTCGACCAAGTATCCACGACTTTATTACGACGTTCGTCGTTGGTGATGGTACCGGTTTCGTTCTGACGTTGGAACTCACGCACCTTGAGGGTGGCTTCACGCACGATGCCGTCTTTTTCCTTCGGATAGATCATGTCGCTCACGCCGATAGAAATACCAGCCTTAGTGGCGACGCGGAAACCGGTCTCCTTCAGGGCATCCAGGACGGGGATCGAAGCCTCGCGGCCGCAATGCTTGTAGGTATTCAAAATCAAGTCGCCTAACTGGCCCTTCTTGACGGTGAAGTTGACGAAGCCGATTTCGGCAGGCCAGATGGTATTGAAAATGATTCGTCCCACCGTGGTGACGATCGCCCGAGTCACTTTGTCGCCATAGACGGTGTCACGGCCAACGTCCGGGTTCGCGAAACGAACCCAATCATGGAAGTGCAAGGAGCCTTCAGCTTCGGCGAAGATGGCTTCCGAAACGGAACCCAAGACCGGCAGGTGCGTATCAGCTGCAGGCTTGTCCGCGGGCTCGAGGGTCAGGTAATAAGCACCCAACACGATATCTTGCGACGGCGTAAGAATCGGCTTACCGCTGGAGGGCGAGAAGATGTTGTTCGTCGACATCATCAGGAGCTTGCACTCCATGATGGCTTCGAGGGACAGCGGGACGTGGACGGCCATTTGGTCACCGTCGAAGTCGGCATTATAGGCCGTACAAACGAGGGGGTGCAGACGAATAGCGTCACCCTCGATGAGGATGGGCTCGAAGGCCTGAATGGAAAGACGGTGCAGCGTAGGTGCGCGGTTGAGGAAGACTGGGTGGCCCTTGGTCACTTCTTCGAGAATATCCCACACTTCGGGTTTCTTCTGTTCGATGTGCTTACGCGCGCCGCGGACGGTATGCGCAAAGCCTAATTCTTTCAAACGACGGATGATGAATGGCTCGAAGAGTACGAGGGCCATCTTCTTCGGCAGGCCGCATTGGTTGAGCTTGAGCTCGGGGCCGATGACGATGACGGAACGGCCGGAGTAATCCACGCGCTTACCGAGAAGATTCTGACGGAAACGACCATGCTTGCCCTTCAACATGTCGCTGATCGACTTGAGCTGACGATCGCGATCCTTCACAGGCTTGCCGTGACGGCCGTTATCGAGGAGCGCGTCCACCGCTTCCTGGAGCATGCGCATTTCATTATGGATGATGACGTCAGGCGTCTTCATCTGGATGAGCTGCTTGAGGCGATTATTGCGATTGATGACGCGACGATAGAGATCGTTTAAGTCCGAAGTCGCAAAGCGACCCCCTTCGAGAGGAACGAGCGGACGGAGGTCCGGCGGGATCACCGGCAGGATCGTCAAGATCATGTGCTCTGGACGCTTACCCGAGGCCAAGAAGCCCTGGATAATCTTCATCCGGCGAGCAATCTTCTTCTTGATCTGCTTGGAGCGAGTCGAACGGAGCTGGTCGCGAAGGTTTTCAACCGTCGAAGCGAGGTCCATCTTCTTGAGCAACTGTTGGAGCGCCTCGGCACCCATGCGGGCCTTGAATGCGTCCGGACCATGTTGCTCGACCGCTTGGCGATAAGATTCTTCGTCAAGCAGTTGCTTCTCTTCGAGGCCAGTCTGACCTGGGTCGACGACGAGGTATTTCTGGTAGTAAATAACTTGTTCGAGCTGACGCGTGGTCATATCGAGCATCAGCGACAAACGGCTGGGCATGCTCTTGAGGAACCAGATATGTGAAACCGGGATGGCCAGGCGGATGTAACCCATACGCTCGCGACGCACGCGGGAAACGGTGACTTCGACACCGCACTTGTCGCAGACAACGTCCTTGTACTTAACTTTCTTATACTTGCCGCAGTAGCACTCGTAGTCGCGCACCGGACCGAAGATACGCTGACAGAATAGCCCGTTAGGCTCCGGCTTGAAGGAACGATAGTTGATGGTCTCAGGACTCTTAACTTCCTTGAGGCCTTTGACCTTGCGATTGCCGTGTTCGTCGAGTTCGTCGAGGAATTGTTCACCCGTCCATGCAACGATTTCCTCAGGAGAGGCGATCGAGATGGAGACGAAGTCGAAGGACTGTTCCTTCGTTTCGTTTGGCGTGAACTCGGGGGTGTGTTCCGGGTGAATCATGTCGTATAAGATTTAGTTGGGTGGACGTAGATCGCTTAGTTGCGCTCGGCGGGATTAGGCGAGCCGGTGCCAAGACGAACGTCTAGGCAAAGGGCCTGCATTTCCTTCATGAGAACGTTGAACGATTGGGGCGTGCCGCTGACCAGGGTGTTATCGCCCTTGACGAGCTGCTCGTAAATCTTGGTTCGTCCGGCGACGTCGTCGGACTTGACGGTAAGGAGTTCCTGCAAGGTGTAAGCCGCACCGTATGCTTCCAGGGCCCAGACTTCCATTTCACCGAAGCGCTGACCGCCGTACTGGGCTTTACCGCCCAAGGGCTGCTGCGTGATGAGACTGTAAGGGCCGGTCGCACGGGCGTGGATTTTATCGGCCACGAGGTGATTCAATTTCATCATGTAGATGTAACCGACCACGACGTCTTGGTCGAACGCTTCGCCGGTATGTCCATTGATGAGCATCGCCTTCCCTGTCTCAGGCAAATTGGCCTGTTTCAGGTATTCGCGAATCTGCTTCTCGGGGATGCCGTCAAAGATCGGGGTAGCCACCTTGAGTCCGAGCTTGGAACAAGCCCAACCCAAGTGGGTTTCCAGAACCTGACCGACGTTCATACGAGAAGGAACGCCTAAAGGATTGAGGCAGATGTCTACCGGGGTGCCGTCGGTCAAGTAAGGCATATCTTCAATCGGAACGATACGGGCGACGACGCCCTTATTGCCGTGTCGACCGGCCATCTTGTCGCCGACCTGGATCTTGCGCTTGGTGGCGATGTAAACTTTGACGTTCTTGATAGCGCCGCCTTCGTCGATGCCTTGCTCAATTGCCTCGACCTTACGGGCGCGCTCTTGCTCTAGTTCATCAAAACGACGGTGGTAGCCATCGACAATCTGCCGGATCTTCTGCTTCACCGGCGAATCATTCATCTCGATGGAACGAGAGACCGAGGCCAAGCGACG
Organism: Verrucomicrobiota bacterium; assembly: GCA_037131085.1. GTDB lineage: Bacteria > Verrucomicrobiota > Verrucomicrobiia > Opitutales > UBA953 > UBA953. The sequence goes on from JBAXRS010000001.1 coordinate 8,443, forward strand.
AAGCAGCGTCTTGGTAATCTTGCGATTAGCAGGGATGATGGCTTCTCCGGTTTCGGAATTCTTGACGTCGAGCGGGATTTTTTCTCCGAGGAGGATATTTGAGAGAGATTCCGTCATTTCTTCGCGCAGGCGAGAATCGGCGGTGCGGTACTCTTCGTTGACCTTCTTCAGCGCACGTCGTTGGTCGTTGGGTGAAAGTCGTCCATCGTCCTTATCGGTACGGGAGGAAACTTTCACATCCATGATGATACCGGAAATACCGGAAGGCACGCGTAGGGAAGTATCCTTAACGTCTCGAGCCTTCTCACCGAAGATTGCCCGGAGGAGTTTTTCTTCAGGGGCCAGGTCGCCTTCGCTCTTCGGCGTGATCTTACCGACGAGGATATCGTCGGGCTTCACTTCGGCACCGATGCGGATGACACCGTCGCGGTTAAGGTTACGCAGGGCTTCTTCGCCGAGATTAGGGATGTCGCGCGTGATCTGTTCAGGTCCGAGCTTCGTGTCCCGAGCCGTCACTTCGAATTCTTCGATGTGCACGGAAGTGAAGACGTCGTCCTTGATCAGACGTTCGGAGAGCAAGATAGCGTCTTCGAAGTTATAACCGTTCCAGGGCATGAAGCCGACAAGGACGTTACGTCCTAAGGCGAGCTCACCCTTATCAGTCGCGGCACCGTCGGCGATGATGTCGCCGAGTTTGACTTTATCACCACGACGCACCAACGGGCGTTGGTTGAAGCAGGTGGACGAATTGGTCTTCAAGAATTTACGAAGGTCATAGACATAAATGCCTTTGGATTCATCGGTCTTGAATTTCTTGTTCTCGAGCTGCGCATGGACGACTTCGCCGTCTTTCGTGATGACGATTCGACGCGAGTCCGCAGCGGCGACAATGCCGGCACCTTCGGAAACTATGACCGTCTTCGAGTCGATGGCGACGCGACGCTCTAAGCCGGTGCCCACGAGCGGAGCTTCGGTGATCACGAGCGGTACGCCTTGGCGCTGCATGTTGGAACCCATGAGCGCGCGGTTAGCGTCGTCATGCTCCAGGAAAGGAATAAGTGCAGCGGCGACTGACACCACTTGTTGTGGCGAAACGTCCATGTAGTCGACGTCTTCGGGTTCGACTTCGAGGATATCGTCGCGGAAACGCACGGTAACCTTACCCTTTAATCGGCTGGTTTCGTCTAATTCCGAGTTTGCTTGCGCGACCTTGAATTTTTCTTCCTGGTCAGCCGTCATGAATTCAACTTGGTTGGAAACCTTGCCGCGGACTACCTTCCGGTAGGGGGCTTCAATGAAACCGAATTCGTTAATGCGGGCGTAGGTGGACAACGAATTGATCAAACCGATATTCGGACCTTCCGGAGTCTCAATCGGACAGATACGTCCGTAGTGGGACGGATGGACGTCACGGACTTCAAAGCCGGCACGATCGCGATTCAGACCTCCGGGCCCGAGGGCGGAGAGACGGCGCTTGTGGGTCAGCTCGGCGAGCGGATTAATCTGGTCCATCAGCTGACTCAGCTGACTGCGGGCAAAGAACTCACGGATCGCGTTGCCGAATGGCTTGGGGTTAACCAGCTTCTGGGGCGTGATGGAATCAACACTTTGGTCGTACTCGTTGATGCGAGCCTTAACGGTCTTGACCACATTCTTAAGTCCCGCACGGCACTGATTAGCCAAGAGTTCGCCAACGTTACGAACGCGACGTGATCCCAAGTGGTCGATGTCGTCGATGGCACCGTCACCGGCACGAAGCTTACAAAGCAGCTTGGTCGCTTCGACAATGTCTTCGGGGGTGATTGTGCGGGTATCGAGGGAAACGTTTAGGCTCAGCTTCTGGTTGAGCTTATAACGACCCACGCGGCCGAGGTCGTAACGGAGAGGGTCCTGGAAGAGGCGCTGCATGTGAGCACGGGCTCCCTTGACATTCACGGGCTCGCCTGGGCGAAGTTTACGGAAGATTTCCTTAAGGGCTTCTTCTTCGTTACGGACCGTACCGATATCTTTACGAAGGGAGAGAATGACAGCACCGTCGTCGAACTGCGTGTCGAAGACGCCAAACTTCTGCTTAGGTAGTTGTTTATGGATTTCCTTAAGCGTTTCGCGTGAAAGTTTGTCGTACTGTTTGGCGACGACCTTACCAGTTTCGACATCGACGATCGGGTCGGCATAGACGAGCTGAGAAAGGGCTTCGGGCTCGAGATCGAGTGCGGCCTTGGCGGTCAATTCACGGTGCTGATAGAAAAGAGCCAGAATGTCTTTGTCGTCCTTGTAACCAAAGGCGCGGAGCAAAGTGGTCACTAGGAACTTACGGCGACGACGGCGACGATCGAGGTAGACCCAGAGCAGGTCGTTTTGGTCGAATTGGACTTCGATCCAGGTACCACGATCCGGAATGATGCGGAAAGCGTGCAAGATCTTGCCGCTCGTGTGCGTGGATTCTTCGAAGCAGATGCCGGGACTGCGATGGAGCTGGGAAACGACCACGCGCTCGGCGCCGTTGACGATGAAGGAACCGCGATCCGTGATCATCGGGACTTCGCCCATCAAGATTTCTTCGTCTTTGAACGCGCCTTTCTCACGAAGGCGGAGCTTCAAGAGGACGGAGATGGCGAAAGTCGTGCCCTCGCGGATGCATTCGAGCTCATTCGTCTTTGGCATGACGAGTCCGTACTCAAGGTACTCGAGACGGAAGTTGCCGTTGTTGCTTTCAACCGGGAAGGCTTCGCGGAACACGGCGTCGAGGCCGACGTTCTTACGGCCCGCGGACGTGACGTCGAGCTGGAGGAAGTCGTTGAACGAGAAGATTTGATTCTCGATCAGGTTCGGTGGGGGGATGACTTCGCGTAGTTTACCGAAGTTTTTGCGCTCTTGAGGCATGGCTGGTGAAGGTGGGCTCGGAGTGTCTGGTTGTTTCGGTTTTACTGTGTTTGCCTAGTGGGGGACGGACTGGGCGCCGTTGGGAAAAAAGAGCGGGGAGGAGTTTGATTTCCGGAGGGATTTCTCCCCTCCCCGCACTTGAAATTTCTAAGAAACTAAAAGCGGGTTATTTAACCTCAACTTCGGCACCTGCGGCCTTAAGTTTGGCTTCAATATCCTTAGCTTCGTCTTTCGAAACGCCTTCTTTAACTGGCTTAGGAGCGGTATCGACCAGGTCCTTAGCTTCCTTAAGGCCGAGACCCGTGATGGCACGGACTTCCTTAATGACATTAATAGGCGTAGCACCCTTGGACTTAAGGATGATATCAAAGGTGGTCTTCTCTTCCACCGGGGCGGCGGCAGCGGCGCCGGCGACGGCGACGGCGACAGGAGCGGCGGCAGAAACGCCCCACTTGGTTTCAAGATCTTTAACGAGGTTGGCGATATCGAGAACGCTTTGGGCGCTCAGCCATTCGATGACTTGGTCTTTGGTGATGTTGCTCATGGGTTTTGGGTTCCTTGAATGGTTAGCGTCGTTTGAGGACATTTGAGGGCACTAGGCCCCTAACCGGAGTTCGTTGGATGGTATGTTGTATTGGGTTGGATTTCCCCCCGCTCGGACGTGACCACATGGCCACGCCTTTGCAGGGAAAGGGGTTAGGCGACCGTTTCGTCTTTTTGACGCTTGGCGTCCAAGAGGCGGACGACCTGAGAGGCAGGCGTATTGAAGAGCGAGAGCAGTTGAGCCCGGATAGCTTCGAGAGAAGGAAGCTTGGAAAGAGCGTCGATGTCGGACTTGGTGAGGACTTTGGCATCCAGCACGCCAGCTTTCACTTCGAGCTTGGAGAACTCCTTGAAGAAGGAAACCAAGACCTTGGCGACGCCGGTCGGATTTTTGCCGCCCGTGACCAAAGCCGTATGGCCGATTAAATGAGAAGATAAATCAGGGAGATTGGCCTGCTTTACCGCGATGTTCATGATGCTATTCTTGACCACGTGATACTCGGCGCCATGGACGCGGAGTTGGTCACGCACGGACGTAGCATCTTTCACGCTGACGCCCGTAAAGTTAGCAATCAGGAGATAGTTGGAAGTGGCCAGTTGGGCGGCTACTTCGTCGACGAGGAATTGTTTTTCAGCGCGCATGTTCTTAGTTTGTCTAGGTTTGCGTGATTAGGCGGTTACCGTGGCGGCGGAGTAAGGCTTGAGGTCGACGCCTACGCCTGGGCTCATGCTGGCGCTCATGGTGATGGACTTGATAAAGCGACCACCGGCAAAACCGGTGGGCTGGGATTTGACCAAGGCAGCCAAGGCAACCTGAGCATTTTCCGTGAGCTGTATAACTGAGAAGGATTTCTTTCCTACCACGATGACGATATTGCCCGTCTTATCCATTTTGAACTCAACGCGACCGGCTTTGACTTCTTTGATCGTCTTAGGAAGGTCGTCGGAAACGGTACCAGACTTCGGGTTGGGCATCAGACCTTTAGGTCCGAGCACGCGAGCCACCTGACGGACGTCTTTCATCGCGGAGGTTGTCGAGATAGCTACGTCAAAATCCATCCAGCCGCCGTTGACTTTAGCAATCATGTCGGCGAGACCGGCGAAATCAGCACCAGCAGCGAGGGCTTCAGCAGGGTTTTCCGTGAAAGCGAGGACCTTGATCTTCTTCCCCGAGCCGTTGGGCAGGGATACAGTTCCGCGCACCATCTGGTCGGACTGCTTAGGGTCTACGCCCAAGAAGGCGGAGATCTCCACGGTTTCGTCAAACTTAGCGCTCGGCATCTTCTTGATGATTTCGGCAGCTTGGGTGACGTCATATTTTGCTTTCAAGTCGGCGACTTGAAGGGCGGCGCGGTAGCGCTTGCTGGTTTTGTGTTTCATAGCGACTTTCGTCTCCTGCGGAGTGCAGTGGGTTGGGTTAGGGTTGGGTTGAGTGGAAAATTAACCGATGACTTCGATCCCCATGGAGCGAGCGGTACCGGCGATCATGCGGGCGGCATTGTCGGGGTTGACGGCGTTCAGGTCCTTCTTCTTGAGCTCGACGATTTCGAGGAGCTGCTTCTTGGTGACCTTGCCGACCTTATCGCGGTTAGGCACCTTGGAACCGCTTTCGATCTTCGCGGCCTTCTTGAGAAGGACGGAAGCGGGCGGGGACTTAAGGATGAAGGTGAAAGACTTGTCTTGGTAGACCGAGATAATGACGGGCAGAATCAAGCCGGCCTGATCCTTGGTGCGAGCATTGAACTCCTTACAGAACGCCATGATATTGACGCCCTTGGCACCCAATGCGGGGCCGACAGGAGGAGCTGGATTAGCGGCACCTGCGGGGAGCTGGAGCCTGATTTCGCCGACGACTTTCTTTGCCATGGTGGTTTAGATGGTTGGGTTAAAGGGTTTATTAAAAATCAGTCGCGATCGTCGCGTTCGACTTGCCAGAATTCGAGTTCGACCGGGGTGGAGCGCCCGAAGATATCAACCGAGACCTCGAGCTTTCCGCGATCGGCATCAATCTTATCGATATTACCAGCCAAGTTGGCAAACGGACCATCGGTAATCTTAACGCGCTCACCGACGTGGAAATTGATTTTGGGAACGACCTTATCAGCCGCATCCGCCATTTGCTGGAGGATGGTATTGATTTCTTCGGTCTTCAGGGGAACGGGGTTCATGCCGCCGATCAAACCGATGACGCCATCCGTCCGGCGCAGGAAACTCCAGGGAGCTTCGAGGAGTTGGCCTTCGTCATCGAACAAACGCGCCCGCACAAAAAGGTAAGACGGATAAAGCTTCATTTCGCTCTCGCGCTTCTTGCCGTTACGGAAGTCCTTAACGGTCTTTACGGGCATGAGGATTTCAGCCACGTGATCGCCCATCTCCTCATCCCGGATGGCCTTATCGAGGAGACGCTTAACCTTGCTCTCGTTGTTCGAAAGGGTCTGGAGAGTATACCAGCGGAAATCAGAAGGAGTATTCGACATGGGGGTAATCAGCGAATGCGCTTGGTGGCGAACTGAACGAAGTTAGAAAGTGAGAAATCGCAGAAAAAAACAACGGCACCTAAAAGAGCGACGGCCGTGATGACGACCAGAGTAGAATCAACCAACTCCTTGGCACTTGGCCACGAAGCCTTAACGAAGACCTCGGTGATGGTCTCGTTCCAGAAAGCGCGAAGGCGTCCGAGGAGGCTGAACATATGCTGGTGTTTGGTTTGGATATTGGCAGGGCGGGAGGGAATCGAACCCACAACCGACGGTTTTGGAGACCGCTTCTCTGCCAGTTGAGCTACCGTCCTGTTCTTGGGTTTAAAGAGACGAGTGCCGGGCTCCTTTTGAGGGAACCTCGGCACCGTAGTCGAGCCTTGCGGCGTTTAAATCACTTGGTGATTTCGAGGATCTGGCCGGCGCCGATGGTCTTGCCACCTTCGCGGAGAGCGAAGCGCTGGCCCTTTTCCATAGCGACAGGCTTTTGGAGCTCAATCGAGATGGTGACGTTATCGCCAGGCATTACCATTTCCACGCCTTCTGGAAGGATCACGGTGCCAGTGACATCGCAGGTTCCGAAGAAGAATTGAGGACGGTAGTTATTGGTGAAGGAAGTATGGCGACCACCTTCGTCGGCCTTCAAAACGTAAATCTGAGCCTTGGCGATGGTGTGAGGCTTGATGCTGCCAGTCTTTGCGAGAACTTGACCGCGTTCAACTTGGCTCTTTTCGACGCCACGGAGGAGGAGTCCAACATTGTCGCCAGCCTGGCCTTGATCGAGTTCCTTACGGAACATTTCAACGCCGGTAACGGTGGTCTTAAGAGTGTCACGGAGACCAACGATTTCGATTTCTTCTCCGACCTTGACGACACCACGCTCGATACGGCCCGTGGCAACAGTGCCGCGACCAGTGATGGAGAAGACGTCTTCGACAGCCATCATGAAAGGCTTGTCGACTTCGCGCTTAGGCTCAGGGATTTCAGCATCGAGAGCATCAAGGAGATTCTGAATCGACTGTTCTCCTTCTGGCGTCGCATCGAGAGCGGCCGTAGCAGAGCCACGGACGATCTTAGCGTTGTCGCCATCATATTGATACTTGTTGAGCAAGTCGCGGACTTCCATTTCGACGAGGTCGATTAAGTCGGGCTCGGAGAGGTCTACCTTGTTCAGCCAGACGACGATCTTAGGAACGCCGACCTGACGAGCGAGGAGGATGTGCTCCTTGGTCTGAGGCATGACGCCGTCAGCTGCGGAAACCACGAGGATAGCGCCATCCATTTGAGCAGCACCGGTGATCATGTTCTTAACAAAGTCAGCGTGTCCTGGGCAGTCAACGTGCGCGTAGTGACGGAGGTTGGACTCGTACTCAACGTGCGAGGCAGCGATGGTCACGGTCTTGGTGGCGTCACGCACGGTACCACCTTTGGTGATTTCCGCGTAGGACTTGCTCTCGGCCAGACCCTTACGGGCCTGCACTGCCACGATGGCGGCAGTTGTGGTCGATTTACCGTGGTCGATGTGACCGATGGTACCGACGTTGACGTGAGGCTTTGTGCGATTGAACTTCTCTTTGGCCATGGCTTTGGTGGTGAGGAGGTGGTTTAGGTTTGGTGTGTGGAAATTTGTGGAGCCCCCGAACGGATTTGAACCGTCGACCTCGTCCTTACCAAGGACGCGCTCTGCCAACTGAGCTACAGGGGCAATCCGTCGAAGCGCTTTGGGCGCGAAGGGAAGGGTTTGAATGAACATCGCCAACGCCACCGTCAAGCGGATTTTTGCAAGGCTTTTACAGGTAGCCCTTAACCCCTACGGCCCGACGATCAGCCGGTAGGATCCGGGGGGTAGGCGCAGAGCCCAATTGCAGTCTGCTACCCATTGAATAACCGATAAATCTGTAACCTTATCCCCCGATGAGCGCAAAATGGCTGGCGGAGCCTGAAGTCCAAGCGAATCAACCCCTAAAGAAAGCTCTACTGATGATGAAAATTTGCTGTTTCTTCCATTTTTATCACTAAACTTAGTTAAATTACCGTTAAAATGGGTTATATTCCCACTAATAATCGGTTTATTAGCCCCATTTAGGCTATAGACTTCGTAATATCCAATCCTAGCGGGGATGCCCGATTGCTTAAATCCCGTGGATCCAAAGGATCCGAAGGGCCCCCAGCCTACCAGAGGCAGCGCCTCGGGTGGGGATACTGAAACCGCCTTCGGGGTCTCGCGGAGGATTCTTTTGTCATATTCCTCGAACTTGCCTGGGTCAAATTGAAGCAAGGGCTGAAATTGAGTAAAGGGGGTATCCTCCGACTGCCCTATTGCACCCGCTTCTTGCCCCCGGAGGGTAAATCGCCCGGGAAGGTAAGCTGCCGATGGATCCAGCAACACTAAGCTTTCCGCCCGAACGTCCCCTGACGGTATCAGATGAGCTCCCGTAAAAAGGACTGGGGCCGGATGTTCTCCCCCGGCAGTGGGATGGAAAATCAAAATGGTGAGCAGAAAGGTAACAAGTCCACAGATTAATGCCGTCCGCGTGAGAGGAGGAATCCGCCCACCAGCTAAATCTCGAATGGTCGTCAGCGAACGCATTAGTTGCCAGCAGGCCGTTCAGCGATGGTGACGCGCGCCAAAGAGCCGCGCCCGCCACGCAAATAAGAAATGACCACGGCATCGCCTGGTTTTTTGCGCGAAATAGCAAGTCGGAGGTCATTCCAACTATCAAACGCTTTTGCTTCAAGTGCGATGATGATGTCGCCTTTGCGCAGGCCCCCCTTGGCAGCAGGAGATTGGTCCGTGACCTCCGTCACGCGGACTGCGCCCCGACCCGCAGTCGAAAGTTTGGCCGACTCCTCCGGGGAAAGGTCTTCCCCTTGAATACCGATCATCCCGCGGACAACTTTGCCGGTATTCGCTAAATCGAAAGCCACGCTGATCATCAAGTTAGATGGGATGGAAAATCCGATGCCGATATTCCCGCCCCCGCCCGAGGTACGTATCGCTGTGTTCATCCCTAAAATACGGCCTTCGAAGTCAATCAAAGGCCCGCCGCTATTGCCGGGGTTGATGGCTGCGTCGGTCTGGATGAAATCTTCGAAGGTCAAACCCATACCCGAACGCCCCAAAGCCGAAACAATGCCCGAAGTAACGGTCATACCGACACCGAGGGGATTACCAATCGCAAACACCATATCACCCACCCGGGCTTTATCACTATCGGCGAAACGCGCAAATGGCAGCTCACGCGCATCGATCTTAAGTACCGCGATATCCGTGTTCGCATCCACGCCCAGAACTTTTGCCCGGAATTCACGACGGTCCGACAGCTTTACGAAAACCGTCTTGGCCGTGCTTCCATCCTGCATCGTGACAACGTGACGATTGGTCACGACATAACCATCGGGGTTGATGATCGTGCCCGAACCCAGACCCGTCGGAATCGTCACCTCGCCTGTCTTGGCGTCTACCTTGACGTCGGCCGGGTCGATCCGCCCGCGATAACGACGGAGAACTTCCGGCGGGATCACCTGAGCGGTACTTATGCTGACCACCGAAGGCATGATCCGCGTAAGCATATCAGCATAGCTCGCCCCTGGCTTGGTCCGATCAATCGGTTTGGCATCCGTTTCGAACGAAATACCAGCGAACGTCAGAGCCGGTAATAAAATGAGCGCGGTGAAGTAACGAAGCATGACCACGCCAGCCTAGAACTGCGCCGAGCCAAGGCAAGCAAGCGTCAGCGGGCCATCGTGAAGCCGCCACCCGGTTGGGTCGGTTCGGCTTCATCCCTATCTTTATTAAACCGCATCGAGAAGAGCCGGGTGACGCCCTTCTCCTGCATGGTTGCGCCAAAGATCGCATCAGCGGTGGATACCGTCCGCTTATTGTGCGTAATAATCAGGAACTGCGAATAACGCGTGAATTCGCGGATGATATCCGTGAAGCGTCCTACATTAGTATCATCAAGCGGGGCATCAAGCTCGTCGAGGACGCACAAGGGCGAAGGCTTGACCATATAAATCGCAAACAGCAGTGCGAGCGCGGTCATCGTGCGCTGGCCACCGGAGAGCAGCAAGATGCCGCGCAACTTAGTCCCCGGAGGTTGGGCAATGATTTCAATCCCATTTTCCAGCGGATCTTCGGCCTGCACCATCTGTAAGTCGGCGGTACCGCCCACGAAGAGACGGTCGAAAGTGAATTTGAAGTTCTTACGAACTTGTTCAAAAGTATCGGTGAATAATTTGAGCGAAGTCTGATTCAGCTCTTCGATCGCCTTGGAGAGTTCTTCCTTCGCCTTCCAAAGGTCATCGCTTTGCTTGGTCAGGAAGTCGTGGCGATCGCGTAACGACGAATATTCTTCCACGGCGACGAGATTGATCGAGCCCATGCCCGACATGCGTTCACGGAGTTCGGCAATTTCCCGGACGAGCGGCGGCCAGTCAGTCGCCCCCAAGAACGTCAGCTCATCTTCCGTTGGTTCTCCTTGACGGATTGGCGCCTTACGCACGGGTCGAGTCCCCTCTTCTTCCGGCTCCTCAAGATCATCGAAACTCGCGATGCCATCAGGTTCGCCATCAGCGAGCCAGAGTTGCAAACGCCAGTCTACGGAGGAAACATCTAATTGGTGCTCAGATTGAACTTTTTCGATAATAAACCCACATTGGGAATTCTGTTCGGCAAGGGTGACCTCCAAGGATTTAAGCCGCATATCTACCACGCGAAGTTTTTCCCGATCGACGGAAAGCACCCGGTCATCGGTCTCGAGCAAGGCGTCTTTTTCAGCCAACTCTCCGCGCGTTTGGGCAAGGCTGACGGAACTGGTTTCAATTTCTCCGGCTAAACGGCCGGACAACTCGCGGGCCGCAACTGATTGGGTGCGCAGTTCGCCGATCTGACGATCGTTTTGTTGTGCTTCGGTCCGACGGGAAGCCAGGCGGGCCGAAGCCTCCGCGCGACGGGACTCGAGATCGGCCAACTCGCGGCCAACCAATTCAAGACGCTGGCGCTGCTCGGCCAATGAAAGCCTCACTTCACCTAAAGCATTACGACGCAATTCGGTCTCTGAGCGCGCTGACTCGACATCGGTTTCTCCCGAGGCGATAGCGGTGCGCAACTCAGCGACCTGAGCATCTTTTGTCGACAGTGTCCCTTGGGCCCGATCGCGTCTCATCACGGCCTCTGCCTTGGCCGATTCCAATTCGTTCAATTGACGCTGCTCGCGAGCTATCCGCTCATCAGCCGCCACCAAAGTCTGCCTTGCGGCGCGCTCGTCGGCTTGAGCAACGGAGAGCTCCTGCGCTGCAAATTGCGTCGTAGCGCGACGCGTTCCCACTTCCCCCTCATTGGCATCCATGTTCGACTGTAACCCCAAGGCACGCTCGTTGAGTGTGGTAAGCTGATCGTTCTCGGCCTCCAACTTTGCCCGTACCGAACGGATTTCGCTCTCGCGGGAGAAAACTCCCGAGCCGGCGGAGGATGCGACCTTCCGAGGACGACCCGCGTAGACCAGCCCACGGCGATCGATCAGGTCGCCCTCGGTCGTAGCGACCAAAAAGAATTCAAAGGACGGATTGCTTCGCCACCACGAGATAAAGTCGCCCAAGGTGGGACAAACGTAACAGCCATCAAAAAGATTGGAGACCAGTCGTGCATGGGTGGCCGACTTGGGCTGGACCGCCGAACCGGCGGGCCGCAGCCAACCAGGAGCGACCGAGCCGCTCTGGAAAGCGGGAGGAGCTTCGACCTGAAAGACCGCTCGGCCGAGTTGGCGCTCAGCCATCTTCGCCACGATGCCTGGCAAGAAATCGGCGTTGTCCAAGGCGACCGCTTCCGAGGCGGCCCCTAAGATATTTTCCAAGGCAGCGGCAGCGGAAATATCAGTGACCGTGACAAGGTCGGCCAAAGCGGCTGCTTTGCCAGCCGGCATGGCTTCCGAAAGCTCTCCGCGAAGCACCGCTTTGGCGGCTTCCGAAAACCCTTCCAGCCGCGACTGCATCTGTTCGAGCAAGCCAAGCTGAGCGGAAAGTTTTGCGACGCTGCGATCTTGTTCGGAAATTGTCTGCTGCAGCGCACGGAATTCCGTCAGCAACGCTTTGCCTTTTTCAACCGCTTCCTGCTCGGCGGCACGAGCGGCCTGCAATTCCCCATGGCGGCCGGTAACGACCTGGCCGCAATCAGCGACTCGGCGATCGTGCCCCTCGCGCTCCACCATGGCTTGCGCGACGGAAGCAGACACATCGACATGGCGGGCCTGATAGCCCCGAAGATCGATTTCGAGATTCGTGACATCGCCACGGGCGCGAGTCATCTCGCCTTCGGCGATTAAAATATCTTGGCGGGCCCGACGCAGGCGATTCTCGGATTCCACCAAGAACTTAGCGGCTTCCTCGACTTGCGAAGTCTTATCACGATAGGCGGCATCGGTCGCCGTCACCGAGCCAGTGGCGGTCGATTTAGCATCGGAACTGCCGCGCAGACGCATCTCGTATTCGGCGATGGATTGTTCGGCCTCCTGACCCTCACGGCGAATATCAACCAAACGCGTTGTTAAATCATCCGCCCGAAGATCGGCGGTCCGGGCCTCGGCTTCTGCGTTTTCGCGGGTGGTACGTAATTCAAATAAAGCCTGCTGGGCTTGCTGGACGTGTTCGGCTAATTCGGCCCGACGTGCACGCGTATCAAGCAAGGCGGCTTCGCGACTACGCAGGCCATCGCTCAACCCCGCTACTTCGAATCCACATTGTGCAGCGTCCGTCTCCAGGGTCGTAATCTGCGTCCGACGATCGCCAAACTGCTTGGCCTGCCAGGCGAGGTCGAGGTGCGTAAACCGATGCCGCAAGCGGCGGTAACGCAAAGCCTTAGCGGCTTGGCGACGAAGGCTGGCGATTTGCCGGCCGACTTCGCTGACGACGTCGGTGATGCGCGCCAGGTTAGCATCAACACCTGACAACTTGTTCAACGCTTCCCGCCGTTGCACCTTATAGCGAGTGATGCCGGCCGCTTCTTCGAAAAGATAACGGCGCTCCGCCGGATTAGCCGAAAGAATCTGGTCGATCTGTCCCTGCACCATGAACGAATAGGACATCCGTCCGATCCCCGTATCCATGAAGAGCCGGTGAATATCCTTCAGCCGAGACGGCTTACCATTGATAAAATAGTCGCTCGTTCCCTCGCGATGGATACGACGCATCACAGAGACCTCCGAAAACTGCGTGCCGAGTTCCTTCTCACAATCCGCAAAAATCAATTCGACTTCGCACTGGGGCAGCGGCTTGCGCTTATCTGTGCCGGCGAAGATGACATCCTGCATGCTGGCTCCCCGGAGCGACTTGGCGCTTTGCTCGCCGAGCACCCAGCGGATGGCATCCACGATGTTTGACTTGCCGCAGCCGTTAGGCCCAACGACAGCCGTGACGCCGGGACGGAGCTCAATGCGGGTCCGGTCGGCGAAGCTTTTGAATCCGTTGACGACGATTTCCTTGAGGTACATCGAGGGGTGAAATAGCACGATTGCCCTCCCCTACCCCTGCCGCAAGCGTCTTGTGCCCTTATTAAGGGGCAGTTATTCACGATGCGGAATCTTAGGATTCGGGGTTGACGAGACGGCTCCCCCCTTATTCTTTCGACCCTCTAACGCCAACATGTCCGTAGAAATCAAGATTCGCAAAGGTGAGACTGTCGATAAGGCTCTCCGCCGCCTAAAGAAGAAGATCGACCGCGAGGGGATCATCAAGGATGCCCGTGCCAAGCGCGGCTTTGAAAAGCCTGCCGAGCGCCGTCGTCGCAAGAAGAAGGTCAAGAACTTCAACGCCTACCTGCGTAAGAAGTGGGATAACGTATAACCCCCCTTTCAACTGCTAACCAAAGACCCGTCAACTTGACGGGTCTTTTGTTTGGAGAGAGCCCAGGGCTACAAGAACAAAAAAGGACCGAACCCAGAGGCCCGGCCCTTTCGTAAGACTAAGCCAATTCAGGCTTAGCGGATAAACAAGAGCTCCTGGTAGGATGGTAACGGCCAATATTCATCGGCCACGATCTCTTCGAGCGCATCAGCCGCAGCACGAACCTTCAACATGGCAGGGAGAACCTTGTCGCAAGAATGCTTGGCCTGAGCGTGCGTATCGGACTTTGACACTTCGCGGGCAGCATCAAGTGCTCCCAGTGCGTCGTACAGTTCGTCCGCAAGCCCGATGACTTCTTTGCGCAATTTGCCGCCAGATTTGGTCTTTTCAACCGGGGTCAGATCAGCAGCGAACTTAAGTGCAGCTGGCAAGAGCAACGTCCGTCCGATCTCGGAGACGAGCTTCGATTCGGTGTTCACCGTGAGCACATAGGAATGCGTGTAAATCTCTTCGCGCGATTCGAGCTCAGCCTTGCTGAGGACACCTTGGCGCTCGAAGACATCCACCGTTGATTTAGCGACGATTTCAGGGAGAGCGTCCGGGGTCGTCCGCAGGTTCTTGAGGCCACGCTTAGCCGCTTCTTTATGCCACTCTTCCGAATAGCCGTTCCCGTTGAAGATAATACGCCCATGCTTGGTGAGGATTTCTTTGAGGACCGACTGGAGAGCGGTGTTGAAATTACTGTTCTTCTTGATGGCTACCGCTAATTCGTCAGCCAACTTATCCAGCGAGTCAGCCATGATCGTGTTGAGGACGGTCAAGGGACCAGCGACCGAGAAGGAGGAACCAACGGCGCGGAATTCGAACTTATTACCCGTAAAGGCAAAAGGACTCGTCCGATTACGGTCACCAGCGTCTTTCGGCAAGACGGGCAACGTATCGACACCCAAGGTCATATGACCACCCTTACGCGAGGAAGAAGCGGAGCCACTCTTCTTCACCTGCTCGATGACTTCATTGAGCATATCGCCCAAGTAAATCGAGATAATGGCCGGAGGGGCTTCATTCGCACCTAAGCGGTGGTCGTTACCAGCGGAAGCCACCGAAGCACGGAGCAAGCCCTGGTGTAGATCAACCGCACGGACGACGGCGGTGCAGAAAGTAAGGAACTGTGCATTGTCGTGCGGGTCGTTGCCTGGCTCGAGCAGATTACCTACGCCTGCACCACCGATGGACCAATTGACGTGCTTGCCGGAACCATTGACGCCAGCGAAAGGCTTTTCGGCCATGAGGCAGACGAAACCATGCTGCGCAGCGACCCGCTTCAGGAGCGTCATCGTGAGCATCTGGTGGTCGTGCGCGACGTTCGCAGATTCGTAAATCGGAGCCACTTCGAATTGCGCGGGAGCTACTTCGTTGTGTCGGGTCTTGATAGGGATACCCAGCTTGAAGCACTCGCGCTCGGTCTCCATCATGCAAGCAAGGACGCGATCAGGGATCGTACCGAAGTATTGGTCTTCGAACTCTTGCCCCTTGGCAGGCTTAGCACCGAAGAGTGCGCGTCCGCAGGTGTAAATATCTGGGCGGAGGTGGTAGAGACGGGAATCGATTAGGAAGTACTCCTGCTCCGGACCGCATGAGGCGCTGATGAAGCCGTGTTTCTTGCCAAAAAGAGCGAGAACTCGGGTCGCAGCTTTGTTGACGGCAGCCATGGAGCGAAGCAACGGGGTCTTCTTGTCGAGGGCCTCACCCTTCCACGATACGAACACGGTCGGAATGCAGAGCGTTGAACCATTTTCGCTGTCGAAGATGTAAGCGGGCGAGGTGACATCCCAGGCCGTGTATCCGCGAGCCTCAAACGTAGAACGAAGACCGCCGTTCGGGAAGGAGGAGGCGTCAGGCTCGGCTTGCACGAGGGCCTTGCCGGAGAACTGGGCGAGCGTACCCGCGCCGTTTGGCTCAAAGAAAGTGTCGTGCTTCTCCGCCGTCGAACCCGTGAGTGGGTAGAAGACGTGGGCGTAGTGAGTCGCTCCACGCTCAAGCGCCCAATCCTTGATAGCGGCCGCGACGATGTCTGCGGAAGCACCATCGAGCTTGGTACCGGATTCAATATTGGCCTTCAGAGACTTGAAGACATCCTTAGGCAAGCGCTTCTCCATCTTCTCTAACGAGAAAACATTTTGTCCGAAGATGACGTCGATTTTCTCGTTACGGAAGTCGAACGTGCCCTTCAGGCGAGGCTGGGAGGCGATCGCCGAGATGGCTTCGCGTCGTGCTGGGTTTGTGCTCATTTTGGATTGGGGGATTGATGAAAATTAGACTTTAACACCTCTTGAAAAGCACCCTGCGTGCCACGCTTCAATAGGTAACAATTAACAGGTCAAGTATGCCTAATTTTAGGCATTAAGTATAAATTTAGGCATTTTAAGGGTGTCTACTTCAAAGCATACACAATTCTGACGAAATAGGCCGTATCAAGAGAGACCTGGGCGGGCAAGGGATGCCCTCTTAAATCATTAGATAACCCTATTTTAAGGGAAAGCGGCCCATCCCGGCGCATGATGTTAAGCGCGGATTCGTGGCGGATATAGTAATTCGCCGAATCCCTGAACGAAGGAACGACGGAAATCGAGGAATCCAAGGCTGCCCAGCCGAGCTCCCGATGAAGAATCAGGCCCAAGTCAGCCGACGGGGTCGAGAGGCTCGGCTGCCCGACGATCGAATAATTCTCGTAACGATGGGCGAGTCCCAAGCGGGCATCCAATTTGCCAGAGACATCTGTAAATAGGCGCAGGCCGATGCCGCCTGCGTTTACCGATAATAAATCCACCATCCGCGCCTTGTCATAACCGGTGTCGGTCCGGACATACCAGAAGACGATCCCCGTGGGATTAGTCTCATAAGATAAATTAACATGCAGATCATTGGCGGACGTCTGATTTCCCGACTTGGCCTCGGTGGCCCGAACGCTACCGATGATCGTATCCTGCGGAGTGACGCCCTTGGCGAGAAAGCCGATGCTGATTCCAGATCCTTCTGTCACCCCTGACCGGCCGGATAAATCAAGGTCGGCCAGCATCGTCCATTTACGTGAATTGACCATATCTGCGGGGCGGGCATTGGCATCGCGCCAAAGTTCCAAGCGGGCATCGAACGGGAGTGTCTCCGGGCCGCCCGTGCTCGTCGCTCGCTGGGCGGCCGCAGAGGCCATGCCACGCAGGACCGTCCCTCCGCCGCTAAGAATAACCGCCGAGTCCGTATTAAAAGATTCTACCGAGGTAATCGAGATTCGCTGAGTCGCCGGGCTCAGCTTAGAGACGACGACTTCCATGAAGCCACCCGCGATGCGTTCAATCTTACCGTGCAAGAAAGTGCCATCCGTCAGCGTAACGGTATCGGCCCAGAGGCCTAACGGGAGAAGCAGTAAGAGCGCTAACCGCATAACATCCCCTATGACATGACGAAAGACCGAGGGTTGCCAATCCCGAGATTTGAGGTTATGGTAATTTCCATGGAGCTCGATGCGGTCATACTTGGCGCCGGCCCAGCGGGTCTCGCGGTGGCACATCGGATGTTCCGCGCCGGGGCCAAAGTTAAGGTGATTGAACCCTCGCACCGATGCGGCGGGGCGATTCGTACGATAAAGGAGGCTGGCTGGCTGGTTGAGACGGGCCCTAATACCCTGCAAATCGAAGGGGAAGCCGACCGGTCCTTGCTCCGAAATTACGGACTTGAGGAGTGCCTGCAGGAAGCGGACCCCCATTCAGCCCAACGCTTTATTTACGCCCACGGACAGTTGCACGGACTCAAATCCAACCCGTTAAGTTTATTTAAATCCGACCTACTGAGTTGGAGCGGTAAACTGAGGTTGCTCACAGAAATATTCCGCTTCCGGGGCGGCCATGAAGGCGAAACGGTTTACGCCTTCGCGGCTCGTCGCTTCGGCTCGGAAGCCGCTCAACTGCTCATGGATCCCGTGGTCTCGGGCGTTCATGCGGGCGACCCTCATCGGCTGGTCATGAAGAATTGTTTTCCTGGTATCCATACGCTCGAGGAAAAACACCGCTCAATTATTCTCGGTTTGATCAAGAACAAGGGGGAGGAACGTCGTATCGTCGGCTTCCCCGACGGCATGCAGCAACTCGCCGATACGATGGCTGAGCCTCTAAGAAGCGACGGACTCGATCTGAATTCAATGGCGACCTTGATTCGTCGCGATAGCCAAGGATGGAATATCGCCTGGCGTAATGCCGAGGGGGTCGAAAACGGCGCCCGAGCCCGCCATCTCGTAGTCACCGCTCCGCACTGGCAATGGCCCTCCCTGCCCTTTGACGAAAGTTTACGACCCACGTTCCGGGAGTGGGAGCGAACCGAAGCACCCCCCGTGACTGTGGTTGTTCGTGGTTACGACCGGGCTGCCATCCGGCACCCGCTGAATGGGTTTGGTTATTTAACTCCGGGCAGCGAAAATCGTAATGTCTTGGGATGCCTTTTCCCGACCTCCGTCTTGCCGCAACGCGCACCAACAGGGAAAGTCTTGTTGTGCTGCTTCATCGGCGGAGCGCGTCATCCTGCTCTGGCCCGCAAGAACGACGAAGAGTTGCGAGCCATCGTGGATAGCGAACTTGCGGAAATACTCGGCACGACGGGTGCTCCCGAAAAAGAATGGATTCAGCGCTGGGATCGGGCGATTCCACAATATGGCGCCGATCAAACCCGGAGAGAAGCCGCCTTAACCCAAGCTGAATCCTTACACCCGGGATTACATTTCCACGGATCATTCCGCGGCGGCGTTGCTTTGATGCAAGTCATCCGGAGCGGCGATGCGCTCGGAGCAAAACTCCTGACGACTTAGTTATTTACTGGCGACGACCGGATCGGGCAATTGTCGGATGACCCAAAATGCGGGAATCATCAGAATAGCCGCACCGACATAGACCCAGAAATGGTTGCCGAAATGGAAATATAAAAGTGCCGCCGAAATCGGGCCGATGACCCGAGCCAAAGATCCCGCCGAGCGCAGGATGCCTAAGTTACGCCCTTGCTCCGAAGCATCCGAATAAAGTGACACGAGTGCCGAAACACTTGGCAAGATAAGTCCGGTCGCAAAAGAGATCAGGCCCATGCCCATGAAGAAGATCGGTTTGGCCCAACCCGGAAGAGCGCCGCCGGCCGTCAAGGGCGTCGGGATGATGGCCACGATGATGAAGGCCAAAGCCGCGATCGAAAAACCGAACATGACCACCTTGCGCTGACCAATCCGCCCCACGACTCGACGGGAGAGACCTTGAGCTAAAACAAGACTCACGCCGTTAAACAAAAAGAGCATGGCGTTATCGCGCGGGCTATAGGCAAAAAGGGCCAACGTGAGGAATACGATCGTATTCTCCATGCCGGTGAAACCGATCTGGTAGATAAGGTTGGCCAGCGAAGTCCGGCGCACCTCGGAAGATTTGACGTTTGCCAGGTCGAAAATGGACGGCCGAATCGCATCTTTCTTAGCTCGATTCGCAACGGCTAACGTCTCAGGGAAGAAGGCAAGGACCAGCAAGAAGTTCGCTGCTGCCATACAGGCCGCGATCAGGGCGGGCATAGAGAATAAGTTTAACCCAAAGGCATAATCCGTCGCGACGTGAACGATTCCTTTCGTCTCGGGCGCCGTAAGCCCACCGATGATCGGTCCGCAAAGGAAGCCCATTCCAATGGCGATGCCGACTACGGCCATGCCCTTCGTGCGCTCTTTCTCGCTCGTGATGTCAGCGGCGGCGGCGCTGGCCACCGCAATATTCCCTGCCATCATTCCGCAAATGAGCCGGGTCAAGACGACCAGCCAGAAGTGGGCAGCAAAAATCCATAGACCATAGGAAAGTGCGCTACCGAACAGCGTAACGGTCAGGATTGTCCGTCGACCGAAGCGATCGGAAAGCGAACCCCAAATCGGCGAGAAGACGAATTGAAGCAGCGAGTACAGCGTACTCAATAACCCACCGAAAAGAACTGTCTTCTTGAAGACCGTATCTCCTCCCATCCATTCCGCCGCCGAACTGAGCCAGCCGATCAACGTACCCGCCGAACCTTCCGTCTGAATATAATGCTCCAGTAAGTGCGGAAAGAGAGGAATGATAATGCTGAAGCCGACGATATCCATGAATACCGTGAGGAAGATTAACCCAAGGACTCGACGCTGGGGCTGCATGGCAGGGGCTGACATGCAGGCGAAGATGGAGCCGTTTTGCCCTATCGCAAACAAAACAGCGGCTTGCCGTGCATGAAAAATCCGAGATAATGGCCAGATGCGTCGAACTTTCACCACCCTCCTGCTACTCGGCCTAGGGCTGGTGGAGTCCATTGCGGCCACCGATCCCAAACTGTTACTCATCGAGCAGACGTTATCGGGGTTCAGCGATCGCGAGTATGCGGCCGCGGTTGAGCGCACCCTTGGGGAATACGAAATCCGGACTGGTTTAAACCTTCATCCCGGTCTGCTCAAAAAATGCGGTCTAAAGATTTCCTCAGATTCAGGCATTGGCCTGGCAACGCCCAAGCCGCTGGTCAGAGCCCTAACCGTCTCTCTGATGAAACGCGGCTTTAATCAGAAGGCCGTCATTATATGCGATGCGCGCCAAGAGAGCTTACGCCAAGCCGGATTTCTCCCCGCCCTTTCAACTGGCGAACAAGACTTTGAGGGCTTCCCAGTGGCCGCCTGGGAACAACTCGCCCCAAGCTGGGCCAACGAGAAAAGCCTACGCTACGAGAATCAAGTCCTACCGCGACAAGGTTCGCAGATTGTCCCATGGGGAGACCCGCGCGTTAGCATTCTACCAAAGACGCTTATCGATGAGGTCGACTTCTGGATCAACCTCCCCGTGTTGAGCGACGGCAAGGCGCTGGGCGTGCACGGTGCGCTGGCCTCGGCATCGATTGGCAACATCGCCAACGGCGAACGCTTCCTCGATAACCCCTTTAACGCCTCCAAGGTCGCGGTTGAAGTCTGTGCGATTCCTAAATTAGCGAACAAAAATCTGCTTACCATATTATCGCTCGAGCGCTTCCAAGTCTTAGGAGGGCCCAACTTTGACGCCAGCTGGTGTCGCTCGGAAAAATCACTCCTGACGAGCGCCAACCCCGTGATTATCGACTTCATCGGCCTGCAGAAAATCAACTCTGGGCGGACCGCAAGCAATGTGGCCGCCATCCATCCGGAACCACCCATCTTCACCGCGGCGAACGCTGGTGAAATTCACCTCGGGACCTGCCGGCCGTCTGACATCACGCTCATCCGACTGCCAGCGCCCTAAGCCTGCAATTGTCATCCATAAAAAAGGCGCATCCGGAGATGCGCCTTTTTTGCATCAAGAACCGCTCAGAGCTTTAGGCCCAAAGCCTCCGAAGCGGTGGCCCGCTCTTCGAGGAGTTCTTTTTCGGTGATGCCAATCTTTTCCCGTGAAAAGGCATCAATCGGTAGCCCTTGGACGATTTCCCACGTGCCATCAGACTTCGTCCTGACTGGATACCCAAAGATTATCCCAGGAGAAATACCATAATCACCCTTTGAGAGCACGGCGACGGCGTGCCACTCACCAGCGGCGGTGGGGACGTGCAGATTACGAAGTGTATCCAAGGCCGCGTTAGCTGCCGAAGCAGCGGAAGAAGCACCGCGGGCCTTAATCACCGCGGCTCCCCGCTTCTGTACGTCAGGAATAAAGATATCCTTTAACCAAGCATAGTCCGTGATGACCGACGTCGCCGCTTTACCGCCGATAGTGGCGTTGGTGAAGTCAGGATACTGAGTTGAAGAATGATTTCCCCAGATCGCCACGTTCTTGACTGCCGAATTATGTACTCCGGCTTTGGCGGCTAATTGTGACTTCGCGCGATTTTCGTCGAGACGGGTCATCGCAAAAAAGTTTTCGGTCGGGAGGCTCGCGGCAGCCCGCAGAGCGATCAGGCAATTCGTATTACAAGGATTACCTACGACCAAGACCTTGACGCTCTTCTTCGCACTACGGGCGATGGCTTGGCCTTGGCCAATGAATATCTTTCCGTTAATGCCGAGGAGATCCTTGCGCTCCATGCCTTCCTTGCGCGGCACCGCGCCGATCAAGAGACACCAGTCGGCATCCTTGAAACCCTCATCGAGATCGCCGGTAGCTACCACGTCGGTCAGCAAGGGAAACGCACAGTCTTGCAATTCCATCACCACGCCGGCGAGGGCATTAAGCCCTGGGCCAACCTCGATGAGGTTAAGCGCTACCGGCTGGTCGGTTCCAAAAACCGCACCGGATGCCAAGCGAAAGATTGCAGCGTAACCAATGTTGCCAGCGGCGCCAGTAACCGCCACGCGTATAGGAGTCTTAGATGCCATAGAGTGGGGCTATCAAGTAAGGCAAAACAGCCTAAGTGAAGCGGAAACTACAGGCCAAGCTCGCCTTGCATCAAATCGTCGGCCGCCTGGGCCGAAATACTGTCGCGAACCAAATGCGACGTCGGCGCAAGTGAACGGCCCTCCAAGCCCCCCAAAACCCTTAATATCAAAGCGGCGGCCAGGGCATCGTATAAGGCGCAGTGATAACGACGTCGGCCCGACGGGCAATGCTGCGTGGCTAAAGCATCCAGACGGGGTCCCAGACGCAGGGCTGAGACGAGGGAGGAGAGCCCATACTCACCCAAGGTCGGCACCCACGCTCTGGCGAGGCGACAGGTATCTATCCACGGCCCCCACTCGGCGACAGCGACTGGGTCTCCCACGAAAGACGGGACCACTGAAGGACGGGGCCATGTCGCACGCAGCAGCCCAGCCTCGACCGTCGCATTATGGGCGGCCAGGACACCCGTTCGGCGTAAAATCACCCAACGGTCCCATTCTGCCTCAAAGGGAGTCGCCCCCGCCAAATCGCGCTGAGACAAGCCATGACATTGCGTATCAATCGATGGCACTGCGCCACGTGCCGCATGGAGCGACGTACGGGTAGAGATGATTTCACCGCCCAGCAAGGTCGCCACGCCAGACTCCACGACGCCCGTGCGGCCACTGCCTTCGAAGTCTACCACATGGATGGGGATTTCAGTCCAACTGGGATGCGTGACGGACATGGGGTGTCTGAAAAAAGATTAACGCCACTCGTGTCTCGGATAGCGACCTCTTAAATCCTTCTTCACGTGCTCATAAGAGCCCTTCCAGAAAGCGTCTAAGTCCGAGGTGCGCTGCTGGGTCCGTCGAGCGGGGGACTGGATGCAAATTACCAACGGCACCTTGCCTTGGCAGATTCTTAATTTCACGCCCGGAAAATCATACAGCTCCTGCACGGTGGCCTCAATCTGTGCTTCGCCATCCGCCGTATACTCGATTTTGGCCGGGTGCTTTTTTCGCGGCAAAATCATCTTTTCAGGGCAATATGAATCCAAGACCATGGCCTGTTCGTGCGTGAGCCAACCCCGGACGATGGGCAGGACTGCCTTATCTTTAATATCACGATAGGCCGAGGCTCCGGCACAGATTTCCTCGATTACCATCCGCCGACCCGCTTCATCGAAAACTGGTATCCCAAACTCGGGACAATGTTTAGCCAGAAAATTCACCCGACAGATCCAAGCGTCGACCGCCGCATCCCACCGCTCCAATGCAAGGCGACCAGCCATCACTTCATCAGTCAAAATCTTGCTGGCGGCATCCGAAGGCGCGTCATCCCGTTCCGTCGATTCTAAGATCAGGTCCCGGAAACGGCGTTCCGTTCGCGTCACGACGCGGCGTTGGGTTGGTTCATATCGGACCTGCTGCCCTTCGGAGAAATCCTCGGGGAATAGTTCCTTCAACCACGATTCTTCGACGGCGGTCGCCAAGGAAAGGTAAGTGGTCACCTCGCCCCGTGCTTGGATCTCATCGACTTCGGCGGCGACGAGCAACTTGGCAGATCGAATCGATGATTCGCGGCGAAGTTCGCCTCGACGGCCATGGACCAAAGCGCAACGCAACGTACCACCATCAAGCCTGATAGCCAGGCGGTCGGAAAAACCCAACAAGAGACAGCGACGAATCGCCTCCGGATCGGCAGCTTCTTTGTTTACCAGTAAACCTTGCCCCTCGGCGATACGGATGAATTGACGGGCGGCCTGATCTGCCTGACGGGCGGCCTGGCCGTGCACGCCGAATTGGTCGCACGCATCCGCATCAAATTTAAGTTCGGTCGCCCGACGCATCAGAGCCAGTCGCGGGAAAAAATCTGATCCTTCGTCTTGCGCTACCCCATCCCTGGCTGACTCCGTCCGGTCATCTACCTTCCGGAAGAGGATATCCCGACCTTGGGCCAAGCCCGCAATCCGGCAGACTTCCTCCACGCAATCCAGCTCGCCCGCAGCGAGCAACATCCGCGCATAACGCGGGTGTGCAGGAAAGGCCGCCATGCGCCGGCCGATCTTCGTTAACTTACCGTGCACATTAACTGCACCGAGATCAGTCAGCACGGCCAAAGCCCGCAGCAGGGCCTTATCGTCAGGCTTTTCATACCATGGGAATTGGGCCGCGTCACCCCAACCCGAAGAGAGCAGCAGCAGAATCGTCTCCGAAAGATCAACGCGCTTGATTTCCGGGATTTCCCGTAAAGGCCTGGCCTCATGATCCGTGAGTGACCAAAGCCTGATGCAACGACCAGGGCCCGTACGCCCCGCCCGGCCAGCCCGCTGCTCCGCCGATGCCTGCGAGATGGGTTCGATTAATAAAGTATCGATACCGCGATGCGGATCAAAACGCGCCATTCGGGCTAGACCGGCGTCGACGACCGCTCTGACGCCTGGAATCGTCAATGAAGTCTCCGCGACATTGGTGGCGACGATGACCTTACGGTTCGGTCCAGGCTTAACGGCGCGATCTTGCTCCTCCGGCGGTAATTCACCGTAAAGCGGCAACACCTCAACTCCACCTGATTCTGGTAAATTACGCACCGCTCCCATCGTCCGCATGATTTCATATGAGCCGGGCATGAAGACGAGGATGTCTCCTTCGGACTCCTCTTGCAGCAATCGCCTCACTTGCTCGGTCGCCGCATCCCAAATAGGCCGCGCTGAATTGCGAGGCAGATGAGTGTATTCAATGTCCACTGGAAAAGCCCGGCCATCTGCCGCCAGAGTTTCAGCGGCACCCAACCAACGCGCGACTCCCTCTGTGTCGAGCGTCGCCGACATGGCGATGATTAATAAATCCGGCCGATGCGTTTCTTGCAAGCGGCGAGCCAGCGCGAGGGCGACGTCCGAATGTAAATTACGTTCATGAAATTCGTCGAAGACTACCGCCCCAATCCCCTTCAGTTCTGGATCCGATGCCATCTGCCGCAGTAGCAAAGCCTCCGTCACGAACTTGATGCGCGTCTGCGCGGATTCCATGCGCTCAAAACGGATTTGATAACCCACTTCTCCCCCCAGACGGCATCCGCGTTCTTGCGCGATGCGACTCGCCAGCATCCTTGCCGCTATCCGCCGAGGCTGGAGCACGATGATCTGACCTTCGACCAATCCTAAATCGAGAAGCATCTGCGGAATACGCGTCGACTTGCCGGACCCGGTCGGTGCCCGTAGTACGATTCGACGCACTCGGCCGCACGCTGCGATTAAACCGTCCTTCAAGTCGTCAATCGGCAATGGCGACTTCATGGGTTGAGAGGGATGAGACGGGCTTCGGCCTGTCCGTCCGTGACGGTAACCCTCATCAGTGTGACGGGAAAGTTAAAACGGCACGGGCCCGCGCTCCCCGGATTAAGTCGTAACACCTTTCCTTCCCATTCAATCGTCGGTCGATGCGTATGCCCCGTGATGATGATATCTGCCTTGTAAGCAGCTTCCTCGACCAGAAGGTGCCCGTGATACATCAGAATTTTTAGACCCCCCAGTTCTTTGCAAACAATCAAGTCCAGTGCCGCATCTTCGTCGCAATTTCCTGCGACCGCATAGGTCGGGGCTAATTCTTCCAACTGGGAAATAATCCATTGGCCGCAGATGTCGCCGGCATGAAAAATCACCGCACTGCCTTGGAGCGCAATCAATGCTTCAGGCCGAAGTTGACCATGCGTATCCGAGATAACGCCTATATCAAAAGCGGCGGCCACCTTCAGAGCGGTCGGCGCAGCTTCCCAGCAGGCACGGGTCGCAGCGAGGTGAATTCCGCTCCCAGCGTATCGCGCAACTTTTCCGTCAATCCTGGCGGCAGATTTCCCACAGCCTCTTGGAATTCCTTTTCCCCCGGGAAAGCCGATTTGCCAATCTCGGCCACTGGTTGCGTCGCGACAGATGTATCCGGAAAACTAAAAGCGGGCGTGGACTGACTAACTTGCATCGCCTCATCCTCCGGGGAAGGCGCGTCCATAGGCGGCAATGATTCCTCGAACCGGCCGGAATCTTCAATCGGCACGTCCCTGATCGGAGTCATCATCTGGGCCGACTGCGGCGGACGGGTGACAACTTGCTCAACCGGAGCGGCTGGGGCCACCTCGGTCCTCTTTATTTTTTTTTCGCCAGACTCCCGAGGAAGTCCGGCAGCGGCCGCAGATATATCTTTAATAAGACTATCGATAGACCTCGCCCTACTTTGTTCTATCGCCTTAAGCAGCGTCACTTCAAAGTTCGCTCTCGGCGAAAGCCCCTGACGAATACCCTGTTCGCCCTCTTGGAGGCATTCTAATAAACGAACAAGTTGTTCGGTCGCAATCGGGGCTCCCAACTGGGAACTATTCCCGCCCGACCGGACGGCATCCAGCGTGGCGGATCTAACCCGCAACTGCAGGTCGGCCAAGATCCGGAGAAGGTCGCGACCTTCGGCATGAAAGACATCGCAGATTGTCAGGACCTTTTTGCCATCACTGACGGCAATCGCCTGGCAGAGATCACCTACTTGCTGCGCGGAAGCCAAACCGTAGATCGAAAGTACATCGGCCTCGGTAACGTTCTTACCTGAGAAAGAAATGACCTGGTCGAGGATCGACTGCGAATCGCGCATCCCTCCGTTCGCCAAGCGGGCAATTGCCGTTAGGGCTTCTTTTTCCGCCGTCACGCCGTCGGCTTTCACGATACGGGTGAGCTGAGCAGCAATCACCTCTTCGGAGATCGGGTGAAATTCGAGACGTTGGCAGCGCGAGGTGATTGTCGGTAGGACTTTATCGGCCTCCGTGGTCGCTAGGATAAACTTCACCCAAGGTGGCGGCTCTTCCAACGTTTTGAGGAGCGTATTGAAGGCATCCTTGGTAAGCTGGTGGACTTCATCGATGATGAAGACTTTGAACAGACAACTGCTCGGTGCGAATTGGCATTCATCGCGGATTTTCTTGGCATCCTCAATTGAGCGATTGGACGCAGCGTCGATCTCGATCACATCCAGGCAACTCCCCTGTTCGATGGCCAAGCATACCGGATCATCGAGGGCGTAATCTGGCTTAGGTCCGCCCGTACAATTCAAAGCCTTGGCCAAGATCCGCGCGGTCGTGGTCTTTCCCGTGCCACGAGGACCGACAAAAAGATAGGCATGCGCCATCCGCTTCGTTTCGAGGGCGTTTCGCAGCGTCTTGACAATATGTTCCTGGCCGACGAGTTCGTCGAAACGACGAGGACGCCAGCGGCGGGCAATGACTTGAAATCCAAGGTCGGACACTTTCCCGATGTTTGTTTAGGACGCGCGAAGTGTCAACGGGGCACTCGCAGGCTTATTCCCACTCGATCGTCGCAGGCGGCTTCGATGAAACGTCGTAGACGACCCGATTGATGCCTTTGACTTCATTGATGATGCGGGTCGAGGCACGCTGAAGGACATCGTAAGGCAGGCGCGCCCAATCAGCCGTCATGGCATCGGAAGACGTGACTGCCCGCAGGGCGCAGACGTTATCGTAAGTTCGCCCATCGCCCATGACCCCGACACTGCGCACCGGCAGGAAGACCGCGAAGGCCTGCCAGACTTTGGCGTACTGGCCGGAGGTACGGAGTTCGTTAATAAAGATATCATCGGCCTTCCGAAGAATCTCTAGGCGCTCCTTAGTGATTTCCCCGCAGACGCGGACGGCAAGTCCAGGGCCCGGGAAGGGGTGGCGCCAAACCATTTCGTGTGGCAGGCCCAAAGCTTCGCCTAAAGCTCGGACTTCATCTTTGAATAATTCGCGAAGCGGCTCGAGTAGCTTGAGCTTCATGTGCTTAGGCAGACCGCCGACGTTGTGGTGGCTCTTAATTGTGGCGGCCGGCCCACCGTTAGGCGAGAGCGACTCGATAACGTCGGGATAGAGCGTACCCTGAGCAAGGAACTCTACTTTGCCCTTCTTGGCCTTGGAGACATCCTTGATGCAACGTTCGAACACCTTAATGAATTCATGTCCGATAATTTTCCGTTTCTTTTCCGGATCCGTAACGCCTTTAAGTTTCCCGAGAAAAGCCGCCGAGGCGTCAACGACCCGAAGGTCGACCTTAAAGCGGCCGCGGAACATCTTCTCGACTTGGGCGCGTTCCCCTAAGCGCAGGAGCCCGTTATCGACAAAAACGCAGGTGAGCTGCTTGCCGATCGCGCGCTGAATCAAGGCCGCTGCGACTGAGGAATCGACGCCGCCGGAAAGGCCCAAAATCACCTGAGACTTGCCTACTTTTTCGCGGATCTCGCGGACGGCGGTCTCGACATAGTCATCCATCTTCCAATCCGGCTTGCAGCGGCAGATGCGGAAGAGAAAGTTGCGCAAGATATCGATACCACGCTCCGAGTGGACGACTTCCGGGTGAAATTGAATCCCGTAAAAGCGGCGCTTCTGATCTTCGACAACGGCGCACTCGGAGTTTTCGGTATTGGCGACCGCCTTGAAGCCCCGTGGAAGGCGCGAGACCTTGTCGCCGTGAGAATTCCAAACCCGCAAAGGAGATTTAAGTCCTTGGAGTAGTTGCGAGCCTTTACGGAAGGAAAGCATACCATGTCCATATTCCCGATGGGTGCTGCTCGCGACATTACCGCCAAGCATCTGTCCCATCAATTGTACACCATAGCAAATTCCGAGAACAGGTACGCCCATTTCAAAGACGCCCGGGTGAGGATGAGGTGAGCCAGGCGCCTTCACGCTCGACGGTCCGCCGGAAAGAACCACTCCCACGACGCCGTCAGCCTTCAGGGTCTCGGGCGTGACGCCGAACGGATAGATCCGCGAATGCACGTTACATTCACGGATGCGACGCGCGATGACCTTGGTCAGCTGGGATCCAAAATCGAGGATTGCGATGGACTGTGGAGCCATGGGGGGAAGTTAGTGGGAATCAGAACTTGAGGCGAACATTGTTCCAGCCGCAGCTTGGGCAGACCCCCTCTTCGCGGCGTCGCGGACGTACATAAGTCAGACCGCAACGCGCACAAGAAAAGGCCGAACTTAGCCGCCGATGGTCAGAAAGAATCGCATCTCGGCGGTCGTACCAAGCTTGAAGCCCGAAAAGAATCAAGGCCGCCAATCCGACTAAAAAAGCGAGGAAAACGCCGAGATCAACGGATTGTAGCATGAGAGATGGGGTGGGTTCTAAAATGACGAGACGCGCCGCCTGGGGGCGGACGCGTCTCGAGTTCAGGCCTGAAGTTGAGGCTTAGGCTTGAGCGGGAGCCTCGACGGCTTCCTTCTTTTGCTTTGGCTTCCGGGCAACCTTGGCCTTGGGAGTCATTGCTGGGGACTTATCGTCCTTAGCCACAAGTTCAATCAAAGCGGTTTCGGAAGCATCGCCCTTACGAGCGCCGAGCTTATAGATGCGGGTATAGCCGCCATTACGCGAAAGGCATTGGGTGACGCGCTCTTTGAAGAGAAGCGCACAAGCCGCTTCATTACGGAGTTTAGCCAAAGCCAAGCGGTAATAATGCAATTTGACGGATTTATCGGAAGACTCAGCAGCCTTCTTCGCGTAGGTCATCAGACGTTCAGCGAAGGGACGCAGAGCCCGGGCACGAGAAAGCGTCGTGGTGATACGAGCATTAGTAAATAATGCTGCAGCGAGATTGGCCACGAGCGAACGGCGGTGAGCCGTCTTGACGCCGAGGACGTGTTTATGTTTGCGGTGACGCATGGTTTAAATCCGGATTATGCGTTAACGCCCTTATCGAGCATACTCTCGTTGATCTTCTGACCGAGGGAAAGGCCGAGCTGTTCGAGCTTAGCTTTGATTTCGTTCAGCGACTTCTTACCGAAGTTGCGGTACTTGAGCATCTCTTGTTCGGTCTTCATCGCGAGTTCACCCACGGTATTAATATTCGCATTATTGAGGCAATTCGCCGCACGGACGGAAAGCTCAATTTCGTTGACGGACATATTGAGCAGCTTGCGGAGACGGTTGGTCTCTTCGCTGATTTCTTTATGGCCGGTTTCAAATTCAACCGAGTCAGCAGAAACGGTATCAAACACTTCCAAGTGGTGGCGCATGATGGCAGAAGCCTCTTTCAGCGCTTCGTCCGGGGTAATGCGGCCGTCAGTGGAAATTTCGAGTACGAGCTTATCGAAGTCGGTCTTGTCACCCGAACGGGTGCTCTCGACTGAGTACTTAGCCGAGGTCACGGGCGAGAAAAGTGAATCGACTGGAATCGAGCCGATGGCCTGTTCCAGCTTTTTGTTTTCTTCGGCGGAAGCCCAGCTGCGTCCGACGGTGACTTCAAGGTCAGCATAGAAGCGGCGCTTGCGATCGATGGTGCAAATGACTTGGTCAGGATTGACGAGCGTCACCGTGGAACCCTTGGTCTCGAACTTGATGTCGGAGGCCTTGACTGGACCGGCCTTATTCACGTCGATGGTGCCCTTGAAGGCTTCGCGCTTATTGGCCTCGGTACGAATGCGGACCTTCTTGAGGTTAAGGACGATTTCCGTGACGTCTTCAACGACGCCTTCGATCGGCTGGAATTCGTGCTGGACGCCTTCGATGGTCACCGCGGAGACGGCGGCACCTTCGATGGAGCTGAGCAGGATGCGGCGCAGAGAGTTGCCGATGGTATGTCCGAAGCCAGTTTCGAATGGCTCCGCAAAATACTTGGCGTAGGTGGGGGTGGCCGAAGATTCCTCTTTTTTGAGGCTCTTGGGGCGTTGAAATTGTCCGAGTCGCTTGGGCATGGCAGGTAGTCCTATTGGGTTGGTTGGGGTTGAATCAGCGGCTGTAGAATTCGACGATGATCTGGACGTTGATGTCAGAGGGGAGTTCTTCCTTGGCTGGCTCGCGAACGACTTGTCCGTTGAGTTGCTCTGGGAGAACGACGAGCCATGCAGGGCACGAACGCCCTTGGCCTTCTTCCACAGCGCGGGTGGCGAGCTGCTTAGAAGAGGTGCGGTCGCGGACTTCGAGCTTATCACCAGGGGAGGCAGAGAAGCTGGCGACGTCGACCTTGTGGCCGTTGACGCGGATATGGCCGTGGGCTACCAACTGACGGGCAGCGGCACGGGAATTTGCGAAACCTAGGCGATAGACTACATTATCGAGACGGGTCTCGAGGATGCGGAGGAAATTGTCGCCGGCGACGCCACCCATGCGCTTAGCGCGGGCGAACGAGAGACGGAACTGCTTTTCGGTGAGGCCGTACATCATGCGAAGCTTTTGCTTCTCATTGAGGCCGACGCCGTACTCGGAAACTTTGCGGCGCGTGGTCTTGCCGTGAATGCCCGGAGGATAGGGGCGACGTTCTTCACCCTTGGAGGTGTTGAAGATATTCTGACCGAAACGACGGTTCAGCTTGGTGGTAGGTCCAGTGTAGCGGGACATGTTTTTTTATTTTTTATATAGACGGCGGAGTGAGAGGACCCGCCCGGTTTGCCATAGCCGGACGGTGATACGAAAAGGGAGGATTAAACGCGGCGACGCTTGGGCGGGCGGCAACCGTTGTGGGGAATCGGCGTGGTATCGAGAATCGAGGTCACGTTCAGGCCAAGGACCTGCAACGCACGAATCGCGCTGTCGCGACCCATGCCCGGACCCTTCACGCGAACGGAAACATCCTTGAGTCCGTGTGCCATGGCGAGCTTCGCAGCTTCCTGACAGACGACCTGTGCGGCGTAAGCCGTCGATTTACGAGAGCCGCGGAACTGGTGTCGTCCAGCGCTGCCCCAGGAGATCACATTGCCGCTGGCATCCGTGATCGTCACTTTGGTGTTATTGAAAGTCGCGAGGATATGACAGATACCTACGGTGATATTCTTCGATCCTTTGGCACGGCGGACCTTAATTTCGCCGATGTCTTCGCCGAGTAATTCCTTGGCGGTGATTTCTTTGCGCTCCGGGGCGGCAGCTTCGACGGGAGCAACCACGGGGGCGGCAGCGTCGGCGGCGGGGGCAGCAGCATCAGCCGCAGGGGCTTTTGGCTTACGTACCTTGGGAGTCTTGGGGGCTTCTTCGCTCATCGTTAAATAATATTAGGAGATAAATTTTACTTCGCTGGAGCAGCGGCAACGCCGACCGTCTTACGCTTACCCTTACGAGTACGCGCGTTGGTACGGGTACGTTGACCACGGACCGGGAGACCACGGAAGTGGCGCAAGCCGCGGTAGCACTTGATAGCCTGAAGGCGCTTCAGGTTTTGCGCGATATCGCGGCGCAAATCGCCTTCGCACTTGTAACCCATGCGTACGATGTACTCGACGATCTTATTAAGCTGTTCCTCCGAAAGATTTTGGGCCCGCATGGCAGGATCAAAGCCTAAAGCTTCGCAAATCTCTGTGGCACGGCAGGGGCCGATACCATAGATATAGCGGAGAGAAATCTCTACTTTCTTGTTGTTGGGAATGTCTACGCCGAGGATTCGAGGCATGGTGTCCGTGCTGGTTGGAAGGTGGGAAAGAGGTCGGAACTTGAAGGTTCGTGGTGGATTTGGAAGCAAAAAATGCGGTTAAGGCAGAGTTAAAATTTCGACCCCTGTTTCGGTCACTAAAACGGTGTGTTCAAAGTGAGCCGAAGGCTTGCCGTCGGCGGTCCGGGCTGTCCAACCATCGGCGGCCATAACAATCTTATGGGTGCCTAAATTTACCATGGGTTCAATGGCTAAGGCCATTCCAGGCAACAACTTAGGTCCAGTCCCCGCTTTGCCATAATTAGGAATTTGGGGCTCTTCGTGCATTTTGCGCCCTACCCCGTGCCCAACGAAGTCACGAACGATGCCATAGCCGCCGGGGGCCAAGGCCGCCTGGATGGCCGCAGAGATGTCCCCGACCCTGCTTCCGGGTCGAACCGCTGCGATTCCTGCCATTAGCGCTTTTTCGGTATCCTGACAGAGCTGGCGGGCATCCGGGGCTACTTTGCCCACGAGGAGAGTCCGGGCATTATCTCCGATAAAGCCATCACGCCGGACAACCACATCGAGAGAGACCAAATCTCCTTCGCGGATAATCCGATCCGGGGCGCCGATACCGTGCACGATTTCATCGTTTAAAGAAATGCAGACGTGGCCGGGGTAACTGAGTCGCCCCACCACATATCCCAAACAGGCACTCTCACACCCGTGCCGCAGCATCAAACCGCGGGCCGCGGCATCGAGGCCGGCCGTAGAAATACCTGGGACAACCAAATCGGCAAGGTCGTGCAGGACGCGGGCGGCCGCCGTACAAGCGGCACGCATACGGCTGACATCATCGCCCGACTTCAGATCAATCATCCGACGAGGCTCAGCGAGCAAGAGGACCCCAATGATTCAAGGCCCAGGCTACGGTACCGAGAACAAAAAGGATGAGGCAGGTCTTTTCCAGAGAACCCAAAGCACTTGCTTCAGATTCAGCCCGGAGGCCCGCTGCGGGGACGGCGACTCCGCCAATCCGGCCCTTCTTCAGGAAGCCTTCGTAGTTACGTTGCAATAAATAGGTCTCTACTTGGCGCATCGAATCCAACATGACGCCAACGGTAATCAAGCCCCCGGTACCACCCAAGAAAGTAGCCAAGCGCATTGGGAAATTAAGCTGCAAGATGAACAGGTCGGGCATCAAGGCGATGATGAGCAGGAACAAGGAGCCAGCCAACGTGAGACGGGTCATCACGAAGTCGAGGAACTGGGCGGTATGCTCTCCGGGACGAACGCCGAGGATGTAACCGTTATTTTTCTTCAGATCGTCTGCGATTTGCACCGGACGGAACATGATGCTGATCCAGAAGTAGCTGAAACCAAAGATCAGAATCGCGTAAACCGTGTAGTAAAAACCGTTGTTACGAGAAAAGAAATCTGCCCAGGTACGGAGAAAAGCGAGCTGCGGCGACAAGGTGCTTAAAGGATTCAGCAGCATCGGAGGGAAGCTCATGATGGCACCCGCGAAAATGACCGGCATGACGCCCGCGTAATTCACTTTAAGCGGCAAATAGTTGGTCTGGGCGCCGTACATCTTACGACCGACCATGCGCTGCGCGTATTGGATCGGAATCTTACGGACCGCTTGGTTAATCGCCACCATCGCAGCAGTCACGAGTACGAAGAGCAATGCCATCCCGGCGGCCTTTTCCCAGCCATGGGAATTGGCGGCGGCATCTCCGATTTTGCCACCGAAAGTCAAACTGACAAAAGAAGTAATCGCTCCAGGAATATCGGCCAAGATGCCAATGGTGATCAGGACGGACGTGCCATTACCGATGCCGCGCTGGGTGATCTGTTCGCCCAGCCAAAGCATGACGATGGCGCCGGAGGTCAGGAGACAAATGCCGAGACACACGAAGAGCGTCTTGCTCTGCATTACCACGATCGTGCCCTGGAAATTTCCTAAACCAAGAGCTTGGCCGACCTGCTGAGGATTACAGAAAGCACCCAACAACAAAGCAGACTGAACAACGGCAATGATAATTGTAAGGTAGCGGGAGTATTGGGCTACCTTCTGGCGTCCGACTTCGCCTTCTTGCTGCAAACGGGCGATGGAAGGCACGACGGCCGACATCAACTGCATGATGATTGATGCGCTGATATAGGGCATGATGCCCAAGGAGAAGACCGCACCCTTAAGGAGCGCACCACCCGTGAACATATTATACATCGCCACCACGCCGCCCGATGACTTGTCGGCCATCGAATGGTAGTAATCCATGATGTCCTTAGGGTCGATCCCCGGCAGAGGGATGTTTGCGCCAATCCGCGCGACAAAAATTAGGGCGACCGTGGCAACCAGCCGTGCCCTCAGCTCTGGAATCCTCCAACAGTTGGCGAAGGCCGAAAACATGGTGGAGCTTTGCGAACCGAGGTTCACTCAGCGACTCCGGTCGCTTTTTTCTCTTCGATCAGAATCACTTTTCCGCCTGCGGCCAAAATCTTGGCTTTAGCCGAATCAGAGAAACGATGCGCCTTAACAGTGACCGCGCGTGAAAGATCACCCGTGCCAAGAACCTTAAGGATTGGAGCGTTGGAGCGTAAAACGCCTGCGGCCTTGAATTCTTCGAGACCGAAGACCTTGCCTTCGAGTTCTTGGATGTCGCACACATTGACTACGGCGTAGTCGATGCGATTTACGTTATTAAATCCGCGCTTAGGCAAGCGACGGTAAAGGGGCATCTGGCCACCTTCGAATCCGGGACGATGGCCGCCACCGGAACGTGCTTTCATGCCCTTGTGACCACGACCGGAAGTCTTGCCGTGACCAGTACCGCGGCCGCGGCCGAGGATTTTATGGCGATGAGTGGAGCCCTTAATTTTGGGCAGAGAGTCGAGTTTCATGTCTGTGTGTTCCGCTTAAGCGCGGAGGTTCTTGATTTGTTCGAGCGTACGGAGCTTGGACAGGCCGTCCATGGTCGCTTTCACGATGGCCTGAGGGTTGTTTGAACCCATGGATTTGGAAAGAACGTCCTTGAGGCCGACCACTTCAAGAACCGCACGGACGCCACCACCCGCGATCAAGCCAGTACCAGGCGCCGCCGGACGAAGCATGACGACACCACCGTCGGCGTGTCCGATTACTTCGTGAGGAATAGTATTACCGCGAAGATTGACGCGGACGAGGGCGCGGTGGGCGCGGTCGGTTCCCTTGCGAATCGCATCAGGAACTTCCTTGGCCTTGCCGTAACCGACACCGACGCGACCTTTGCCGTCACCCGCGACGATCAAGGCGGCGAAATTGAAACGACGTCCACCCTTCACGACCTTAGAGCATCGGTTGATGTGAACAACCTTATCGTTGTATTCAGATGCAGGCGCATCACTGCCGCGACCATCGCGACGCTGAGGACGGCCACCACCAGGACCATTACGACGACCCCCTGGGCCGCCTGGACCGCCAGGTCCGCCGGGTCCGCCAGGACCACGACGATCACCGCCAGGACCACGACGATCGCCGGGTCCGGCAGCAGGGGCGGCCGGAGCCGCGACATTCTTGGTTACTTCGCTCATGTAAATTAGAAGCTAAGGCCGGACTTGCGCGCGGCTTCGGCAAAGGACTTGACGGTTCCGTGGTAACGACGACCAGCGCGGTCGAAGACCACAACGTTGAGACCAGCGGCTTTGGCTTTGACGCCGAAGGCTTCGCCGAAAACCGTAGCTCCAGCCACGGTGGGTCGGAGTTTTTGGCCACGCAGATCCTTGGAGGTGGTCGCGAGCGAAACGAGGGTCACACCCTTGTCGTCGTCGATAGCTTGGGCGTAAAGATGCATATGGGTCATCTTGAGAGCCACGCGTGGGCGGGCAGCGGTACCACGCACCGTTTTGCGGATGCGCCAGCGACGCTTTTGCGCGAGTAGATTCTTCTTCTGCAGTTTCATGGAAAAGTGAGGCGAGCGGATTAGGCCGTCTTTTTGCCCTCCTTGCGGCGTACGTATTCACCTTCGACGCGGACGCCCTTACCTTTGTAAGGCTCGACAGGCTTGTAGAGCTTGATGGTCGAGGCCACTTGACCAACCATATGGCGATCAGGACCGGAGATGAGTAATTTGGTGCCGTCGGTCACCACCACGCTGACTCCCGCAGGAATTTCGTAGTTGATCGGGTGAGAATAGCCTAACGCGAGGTCGAGCTTGTTACCCTTGAGGATGGCCTTGAAACCAACGCCTTCAATCAGGAGGGTCTTGGAGTAACCCGTGGCGACGCCTTCAACCATATTACGGATGATGGCGCGGATGGTGCCGTGAAGGGCACCCGCTTCTTTCTTTTCAGTGAGGTCGGCGACCGTGACGATATTATTGTCAACGGTGACACCGATCTCCTTAGGGAAAGGCTTTGAGAGTTTGCCCTTAGGCCCTTCGACGAAAACAACGTTACCAGTGACGGTGACTTTGACTCCGGCGGGGATTGTGACGGGCTGCTTACCAATTCGGCTCATGGCTTTGTTTTGTTGGGTCGGAGTTACCAGACCTTGGCGAGGAGCTCGCCGCCTACTTTTTGGCGACGGGCTTCGGCGTCGGTCATGACGCCACGTGAAGTGGTGAGGATGGAAACACCCATGCCGCCAATGACCTTAGGGACGGTGGTGTAGCCGGCGTAAACACGACGACCAGGAGTGGAAACGCGCTCGATGCTCGTGATGGCAGGAACTCCAGCCACATATTTGAGCGAAACTTCGAGAACGGGAAGACCCTCGCGCTCGGCCTTACGGTAGCCGGCGATGTAGCCGGATTCGGAAAGAATGCGGGCTACCCCTTCGCGAAGGCGGGACCATTGTACGGAAATCACGGCCTTGTTAGCCTGTGAGCCGTTACGAACGGAAGTGAGGAAATCCCCAATTGTATCAGTAGAAGCGGACATGTTAGTAGTTCGTTGATGATTACCAAGATGCCTTGGTGACGCCGGGAATCTGGCCGTTGAGGGCGAGTTCACGGAAAGTGATACGAGAGAGACCGAACTTACGAATGAACGCACGAGGACGACCGGAGATAGAGCAGCGGTTCTTATGGCGAACCGGAGATGAGTTGCGTGGAAGCTCGGAGAGCTTACGTTGCGCTTCGTAGAAAGCCTCTTCGGTCACCTTAGGATCGGAGAGGATTTTTTTGAGTTCAGTGCGTTTCGCAGAGAACTTCTTGACGAGACGGGCGCGCTTGAGGGCGCGTTGGATGACAGACTTCTTGGCCATGCTGGTAAAGTTTAAGGATTTAAGGTTTAGGCTTTGGCGGCGGCAGTGGCAGCGACAGCGGCCTCGGTGGCAGCCGTGGAACGACGGAAAGGCATTCCGAGGCTACGGAGCAACTCGCGGCCTTCGTCGTCGGTATTGGCGGTGGTCACGATGATCACATCCATGCCGATGTTAGCGCGTTGCGAACCATCAGCCTGGGTTTCGGGGAAGATCGTGTGGTCCGTGATGCCGAGAGAATAATTACCGCGACCGTCGAGACGGTTGGAGGTACCGCGGAAGTCGCGGATCATCGGAAGCGCCACGGCCGTCAGGCGAAGGTAAAACTCCCACATGCGCGCACCCCGGAGAGTGACCACGCAACCCAAAGGCATACCTTGACGAACTTTGAAGCTCGCGACGCTCTTCTTGGCCTTGGTGATAACGGGTTTCTGGCCCGAGAGCTTGGTGATTTCTTTGACAACTTCAGCCATATGGCCTTTGTCGGCATCAGCTTTGAAAGCCGAGTTGAGAACAATCTTGGTGAGATTGGGGACTTGGTGGACGTTCTTATAACCGCGGCTCTTGATGAGCTCCGGAACGACCTTCTCGAGGTATACCTTCTTGAGGTGTGGCGTAGACATTATCGTAAAAATCTCGGGTGGTTTCGTTGGAATTATTTAGCGGCTTTGGCTGGCTTCTTGGCGCGACGGGCGTCCCAGAGGGAGGCCAACATAACGTTGGAGCGGTGGATGGGGGCTTCACGCTCGGTGATGCCGCCCTGTCCGTCTTGCGTACGTTTCAAGTGGCGTTTGACGAGATTGAGGCCTTCGACAGTCAGGCGTTCATCGGCCCGGTTGTAGTTGACTACTTTCCCGCGCTTGCCCTTTTCGGCGCCGGCGATGACGACGACTTCGTCGCCTTTTTTGATGTCAGTCTTGGACATGGTTTTCAGAGTACCTCAGGAGCGAGGGAGATGATCTTCATGAAGTTCTTGCCGCGAAGTTCGCGAGCAACTGGGCCGAAGATACGCGTGCCCTTAGGATTGCCGTTATCGTCAAGGATCACGACGGCATTGGTATCAAAGCGGAGGTAGCTACCATCCGAACGGCGGATTGGGGCAACCGTGCGGACGATGACGGCTCGGCATACCGAACCTTTTTTCACCTGGGCGTCAGGAGTCGAATCCTTGACGGAGCAAATGATGACGTCGCCGATACCTGCGGTATCAGTCAACTGGCCTAGACGGCGAATCATGCGCACCTTGCGGGCGCCGGTATTGTCGGCTACGTCGAGCCGGGAAAGCATCTGAATCATGTTATTAAGGAGCTAGGTTTTAGGTTAGTGGCTTACTTCAGTCTTCCACGGATTGGGCGGCGACCTTCGCAGCTTCAACGACGCGGACGATGCGCCAGCGCTTGAGCTTCGATAGAGGGCGCGTTTCCATGATTTCGACTTTATCGCCGACTTTACATTCGTTCTTTTCGTCATGGGCGTGCAACACGGTGCGGCGCTTGACTTCTTTCCCGTAAACGGGGTGCGGAACGGTGTACTGGAAGTTGACCTTGACGGTCTTGTCGCCTGATCGGGAGGCGATGAAACCCAGAAGGGTTTTACGGTTGGAGCGAGACTCGGACATCGGGAATTGAGTTAGTTGTGAGGATTACTTCTTCTTCGCAGGCGTCGACAGGCCGGAGAGGACCGTCATGCAACGGGCCACATCGCGGCGCAGGGCACGAAAGCGGGAGGGATTTTCGACGCCGCCCGTAGCCTTACGAAGACGCAGCTGAAGGAGTTCTTCGCGGGCTTCGCGAATACGTTTCTGCAGTTCGGCAGGGGCCAGAGGGCGGAGGGCCGTGGCAGCGGTGGGTTTATCTTTCCGGTAGGTGGACATCGGTGAAAAGGGTCAGTTATGGGTGGTCGAAGCCAGGTTCATCAATACTTTTCGAGCTCTTCACGAGCCACGAAGCGACAACGGACTTGGAGTTTGGTGTCGGCAAGGCGCATAGCCTCGCGAGCGACGGTGATGGTGACGCCACCCACTTCGAAAAGCATGGTTCCTGGCTTTACGACAGAAACATAGTATTCGACGCTGCCCTTACCGGAGCCCATGCGGACTTCGGCCGGTTTACGCGTAACAGGGGTGTGAGGGAAGATGCGCATCCACATCTTGCCCTTTCGCTTCAGCGAACGAGAGATGGCGATACGAGCGGCTTCGATTTGGTTGGCAGGCAAACGGGCACGATCCAGAGACTGGATGCCGAAGTCGCCGAAAGAGAGCGTATTGCAGGTAGTCGCGTTACCGCGGATTTTACCCTTACGGTGTTTACGCCACTTGGTGCGAGCTGGTTGGAGATTGGCCATGGTGTCTTAGGATTTCTTCGGTTTGTTCGATCGGCTTAAAACTCTGAGTCCTTGGCGCAAATCCAGCACTTGATGCCGAGCTTGCCGTAAAGGGTACGAGCTTCTGCGAAGCCATAATCGATATTTTCGCGGAGAGTGTGGAGAGGGACGCGACCGACGCGGGCGGATTCGACGCGGGCGATTTCAGCACCACCGAGGCGACCACCGAGACGCAAGCGGATGCCGTCGGCACCGTTGCTCATGGTTGTCTGGACGGCCTTTTTCATGGCGCGACGGAAAGAAATGCGGCGCTCGAGCTGCAGGGCGACGTTTTCGGCGACGAGTTGGGCGACCAAATCAGGGCGCTTCACTTCGTTGACTTCAAGAATAACGTCGTCGATGCGTTCCTTACCGGCGACCTTCTGGATTTCTTCACGAAGTTTCTTGAGCTCATCTCCCTTGCGGCCGATGACGACTCCAGGGCGGGCGGTCCAGATACGGACGCGAACCTTCTTGGCAGCACGCTCGATAAAGATGCGGGGCACGGCGGCCTGGCGGAGTTTTTCCTTCAGGTACTGGCGGATACGGTAGTCCTCCAAAATGTTAGCCGGGAAGTCGCGCTTAGTGGCGTACCAGCGAGATTCCCAGTTGCGACGGACGGCTAAACGAAAGCCGATTGGATTTACTTTCTGGCCCATAGGGTGCGGAAATTATTTGGTGGCGGAGCCGAGAGCCACGCGAATGTGGCTCATGGACTTGTGAATGGGGTGAGCCGATCCTCGGGCCGCCGGCATCGAACGCTTGATGACGGGCCCTTGGTTTACGGTGGCGGAAACAACGACGAGGTCGGTGCTTGAAAGATTGTGATTATTCTCGGCGTTCGCGATGGCGCTCGCGAGCGTCTTGCTCAGGAGGCGAGCAGACTTGCGCGGGATAAAGCGGAGGAGCTGGACGGCTTCTTCGGCCGGCAGGCCTTGGATTTGGCGCGCAACTTCTCGCACCTTTTGGGGCGACATACGAGCAAAGCGGGTGGTAGCGTGGACTTCCATGACGTTGGTTAAATGATTATTCAAATACGAGGGTTAGCGCGTGGGGAGACGAGGTCGCCGGAAAGAATCCGAGCGCCGGCATCAAGAGAGAGGATCAAAGCAACGGCGCGCGAGCGGGTTGCTTCGGCGATCACCACGGAGCCGAGAGGCAGGCCGTTGCGAGTCACCGTACAGACAGAGCCGGGGCGGAAGCCGCGGTCGTGTCCACCTTCTAAGACTACCAAATCCGTCGTCTGGCCAGTAATGACTGAGACAACCGGAGCCTTGCCGTCCGCTTCCGCCAAACCGAGCGCACGCGTCCCCATAGTAACCGCGGAAGCGGCAACAAGGAAAGCGAACATGGAAAGAGCGGAACGCACGAAGAGATTATTGAGCTTCCTTACGAGAAGGCTGGGTGTGTTGACGGAAGGTACGCGTCGGCGAGAATTCGCCTAACTTGTGACCGACCATATTTTCCGTCACATAAACGGGGATGAAAGCCTTACCGTTGTGGACTTCGATATTGAGACCGACGAATTCAGGGGTGACCGTCGAACGACGCGACCAGGTCTTAATCGGCTTGCGGCTGCTGGCTTTTTGAGCCGCGGCAATCTTGACGATTAGTTGTGGGTCGACGAAATAACCTTTTTTGCGAGAGCGTGCCATGGTGTGGGTAAGCGGTTCAGATTAGACCTGCTTCACCTTCCGGCCATTGCGGCGGACGATGATTTGGTTGTTGGAAGCTTTGGACTTCGTGCGCGTAGGGAAACCCTTAGCGAGCTGGCTCCAAGGAGACTTGAGGTGTTGACGACCGCCTCCGCCTTTAGATTTACCACCGCCACCACCGTTAGGGTGATCGACAGGGTTCATGGCGATACCGCGGACCCGAGGGCGACGGCCCTTCCAGCGGTTACGACCAGCCTTACCAAGGCTTGCGTTGTGGTGATCGACGTTGCCGACGATACCCACAGTGGCGCGACATTCAGCGTGGATGTAACGCTGTTCACCGGAAGGAAGGCGAAGGATGGCGCGGCCATCTTCGATGCCTAAAAGCTGAGCGAAGCCGCCGGCCGAACGAGCGATTTGCGCGCCGCGACCTGGTTCGATTTCGACGCAATGGATAAAGGTCGCAGGGGCGATCAAGCGCAGGGGCAAGGACAGACCTGGAACCAATTGCTCTTGAGCGGTGTTCGTGCTGACGACTTTATCGCCAACCTTGAGGCCATCGGGAGCCAAGATATAACTGAGGGTCTTGTCGGCGTACTCGAGCAAGGCCAAGTGCGAGGTGCGATTAGGATCGTATTCAATCCGGAGCACAGTGGCAACTTCGTCGAGACGGTCGCGACGGAAATCTACTGTACGGTAAAGCTTTTTATGGCCTCCGCCACGACGACGAGAAGTGATGCGTCCGTAGCAATTACGACCGCGGGCGCGGTGATTGCTTTCGGTTAGGGCACGCTCGGGGCGGCCGGTGTGGAGCCCTTCGGTCTTGACGCGTACGAGGAAGCGTTGACCTGGGGTGATGGGGCGATGGGTTACGAGTGGCATGTCGGGATGACTCCGAGAATTAGGCGAGGGAGATGACGTCGCCCTTTTTCAGGGTGACGATGGCACGACGAGAGATGGACTCGGCGTAGATAGAACCGCTGCCTAA
Source organism: Verrucomicrobiota bacterium (assembly GCA_037131085.1). GTDB lineage: Bacteria > Verrucomicrobiota > Verrucomicrobiia > Opitutales > UBA953 > UBA953. The sequence goes on from JBAXRS010000001.1 coordinate 51,158, forward strand.
ACGGCTGCGACGAACCTTACCCTTGCGGATGAGGATATTGATCTTAATCACGGTGACCTTAAAGGAGGCCTCGATGGCAGCCTTTACTTGACGACGGTCGGCTCCGGGAAGGATTTCGAAAACGTACTTATTGGCTTCAGCAAGCCCGGATGCCTTTTCGGTAAGGATCGGACGGCTGATGATTTCAGAAGCTGGCTTCATGGTATTCGTTACTTAGTTTTTGGCGCGTTCGAGGACCTTTTTGAGGCCTTCCTCGGAAATCAACACGCGGGGCGTGCGAACGAGGTCGAGTGCGTTAAGGTTGGAAGAGTTGGAGAAAATCGCGCGCTCGACGTTGCGGCTGGCGCGCAACACCGGCTCGGCCCAGGTGCTATCGACGACGAGGAGTCGCTTGCCGGCTGGGCTGACGTTGGCGAGGACCTTGACGAAGAGTTTCGTCTTCGGCTTGGTGACTTCAAAGCGTTCGATGACCTGAAGACCACCGTCAGCGGCGAGCTCAAAGAGCGCACGTTGCAGGGCGATTTTCTTGGCCTGATTGGTGATTGTCTTGGACCAGTCGCGAGGACGGGGACCGAAAACAATTCCACCCTTGTAAAGCTGTGGGGCTCGCTTGTCGCCGTGACGGGAGCCGCCAGATCCTTTTTGAGGGAGCATTTTCTTACCAGAACCGGAAACCTCTCCGTAATCCTTGGTCTTGGAAGTGCCTTGGCGCTTGTTGGCCTGGTAAGAGATGATGACCTGTTTGAGCAGGGCCACGCCTTTATTGCCCTCGAAAGAGGGGATATCGAATTCCTTCTCAGTGAAGGCAGATCCGTCAGGCTTGTAAACTTTGAGCTTCATATCGCGATCGTTCTAGATGGGTTACTTGGACTTCTTGGCTGGACGAACGAGGACGACCTCGCCGTTGGCACCAGGGAAACTGCCCTTAATGAGCAGAAGGTTTTTCTCGGCGAGGACTTGGACGACGCGGAGATTTTGGACGGTGCGCTGTACGGAGCCCATGTGGCCAGGCATACGCTTACCTTTAAAGACGTGACCAGGAGTCTGGCGCATACCGATTGAGCCGATACGGCGGTGCATCATGTGACCGTGAGAGTCAGGCTGGCCGGCCATATCGTAGCGCTTCATGACGCCCTGGAATCCGCGGCCCTTGACGGTGCCGATGACATCGACCATTTGGCCGGGAGTAAATTTTTCGACCGTGATGACATCGCCCACCTTGACGTCGACCGCAGCTGGTTGACGAATCTCGTGGAGGTGACGGTGAGGGGCGACGCCTGCCTTGCGCAGGTGCCCGAGCTCGCCACCGGAGAGGCGACTCTCCTTCTGGGTGCCAAAGGCGATCTGGACGGCATTATAGCCATCGTTGGCCATGGTCTTGACCTGAGTAATAGGGCAAGGGCCGGCTTGGATGACCGTAACAGGGACGAGGTTGTTCTCCGCGTCGTAAACCTGGGTCATTCCGATTTTTTTACCGAGTAGCTGGTGTTTCATTTTCTAAGAGGCAGGTGGTTCGTGAGAACCGTTTGGTCATTGCTGACCTGCATTAGGCTTAGGATATCCTTGCGGAATCTTGGTCCTGAAGAGGGGCGCTGGCGGCCTGCGTTGGGTTATTGGTTAAGGTGGAAGGGTTGAGGAGTTAGACAACGATGTTGATGTCAACCCCAGAAGGTAAATTAAGCTTCTTCAATTCGTCTACCGTCTGGGAATTGGGCTCCATAATCTCGATTAGACGCTTGTGCGTGCGGATTTCGAATTGGTCCATCGACTTTTTGTCGACGTGCGGGGAGCGATTCACCGTGAGGCGAGCGATATCCGTAGGCAACGGGATTGGGCCAGTAACGCGAGCGCCGGTGCGCTTGGCGGTGTCAACGATCTCATTGGCCGATTGGTCTACCATGCGGTAGTCGAAACCTTTGAGCTTAATGCGGATTTTGGTGCGGGCCATCGGGAATTGGGTCAGGAGGAGAGATTAGGTGCGAGCAGGAGCGCGAGTGGAAGACTCGACGACTTGCTTGAGGATTGAGGCAGGTACTTGCTCGAAGTTGCCGGGCTCCATGGAATAAGAAGCACGACCCTTCGAGAGGGAACGGACGTCCGTGGAGTAACCAAACATTTCAGCGAGAGGGACCAGAGAGTTGATATTGCAGAGACCGTTCTTGGTTTCCATGCCCTGGATTTGGCCACGGCGACGGTTTAAGTCTCCCATGATATCACCCTGATATTCCTCAGGAGTGACGACTTCGACCTTCATGATCGGTTCGAGCAGGATGGGCTTGGCATCTTTCATTGCGTCCTTGAACGCGAAGATACCAGCCATCTTGAAGGCCATTTCATTGGAGTCCACTTCGTGGAAGGAACCAAAGACGATGGAGGCCTTGAAATCGATAACAGGGTAGCCGGCGACGGTGCCATTGTTGGCAGCTTCGTTGATACCTTCGATGGTGGGCTTGATGAATTCCTTAGGAATAACGCCGCCAACGATTTCGCTGATGACTTCCTGGCCCTTTCCGGGATTCGGCTCGAGCTTGATTTCAGCGTGACCATATTGACCGCGGCCACCGGACTGACGGATGAATTTACCGACGCCTTCGGAGGCGAGCTTGATGGTTTCGCGGTAGGAAATCTGGGGCTTGCCGGACTTGGCTTCGACTTTGAATTCGCGCTTCAGGCGGTCGACGATGATTTCAAGGTGCAACTCGCCCATGCCCGAAATAAGGGTCTGGCCGGTTTCCTGATTAGTCGTGACGCGGAAAGTAGGATCTTCTTGAGCCAAGCGCTGCAAACCGAGCGAGAGACGCTCTTGGTCGCCCTTCGAATTTGGCTCGATGGACATCGAGATAACCGGGTCGGCGAAAGTGGTCTTCTCGAGGATGAGGTCATCCTCCATGGTCAACGTGTCGCCAGTCGCGATGTCCTTCGGACCAATGATTGCGCAGATATCACCCGAATAGGCGACGTCGATTTCTTCCCGATCCATGGCGCGAAGCAGGACGATACGGGAGATACGTTCGTTCTTTCTCGTCCGAGGATTGTAAAGCGCCTCACCCTTCTTGAGCTGTCCGCGGTAGACCCGAAAGAAGACTAATTGTCCGACGTGAATGTCAGACCAGAGTTTGAAACAAAGACCGGTGACTTTGGCCTTATCGTCTGGGCCGATGATGATTTCGGTGTCGCCGTCATCCGTGAAGGCGCGCTGGCCTTTCATGTCGATGGGGGAAGGCAGGAAGTCGACAACGCAGTCGAGGAGCATCTGCACGCCTTTGTTTTTGAAAGCGGAGCCGGGGATCACGCCGATGAAATTCATCGAAAGGGTAGCCTTACGGATACCCGTGCGCATTTCCTCGATGGTCACTTCTTGTCCGTCTAAATACTTCGAGGCTAAAACATCGTCGAAATCAGCCAAGGCTTCGATCAACTTGATGCGCCATTCTTTGGCTTCGCCTACTTGTTTTTCGGGGATGGCAATCTCGTTAAACTTCATGCCCTTCGGGTCGGTTTCGTCGTAAAGGTAGGCGACGTTCTTGATCAGATCGATCATGCCTTTGAAGTCTTCGCCTTGACCAATCGGGATGAAAAGCGGGTGGGCGTTGCCCTTAAGTTTTTCGCGGATGTCATCCACGGCGCCGAAGTAATCAGCACCCGTGCGGTCCATCTTGTTGACGAAAGCGACGCGGGGGACGCTATACTTGTTCATCTGACGCCAGACTGTCTCGGACTGGGGCTGGACGCCGGCGACGGCACAGAAAACGGCGACGGCACCATCGAGGACGCGCAAAGAACGCTCTACCTCGGCGGTAAAGTCGACGTGGCCAGGGGTATCGATGATGTTAATCCGGTGATCGATGTTAGCAAAATGCCCTTCCTTGGTCTTCCAGCCGGCGGAAATAGCGGCAGCGGTGATGGTGATCCCGCGTTCGCGCTCTTGCTCCATCCAGTCGGTCGTGGCGGTGCCATCGTGAACTTCGCCCATCTTATGGACGACGCCCGTGTAAAAGAGAATGCGCTCGGTGGTTGTGGTCTTGCCGGCATCGATGTGCGCAGCGATGCCGATATTACGCGTGTGCTCGAGCGGATAAGCGCGAGCCGAAGAATTGAGGGAAGAGAGAGCGGAGGACATGGTCGTAACCTGCGGTTCGGCCTAAAGGTTTATCGTGGATAGGGGTTACCAGCGGAGGTGAGCGAAGGCACGGTTGGCTTGAGCCATCTTGTGCGTTTCTTCGCGCTTCTTCACGACGTTACCCGTGTTGTTATACGCATCGACGACTTCCGCCGCGAGGGCTTCGGACATCGTAGTTCCTTTACGGCCAGCGGCCGCATCGACGACCCAGCGCAAGGCGATGCTGTTCTGGCGTTCGTGGCTGACTTCGACTGGCACCTGATAAGTTGCGCCACCGACGCGGCGGCTCTTTACTTCAAGCTTCGGACGGCAATTTTCGAGAGCCCCCAGGAGCAACTCGACTGGATTACCTTTCATGAGCTTCTCGCTCACTTTTTCGATCGCTCCGTAGACGATGCCTTGGGCGATCGACTTTTTGCCGGACTTCATCACGACATTGATGAGCTGGCTAACCAATGGGCTGCCATAACGGGCGTCCGGTAAATGGGCGCGCTTGGTTGCTTTACGACGACGAGACATATTCTAAGATTGAGCTAGGGATTACGGAAAATGGATTACGCCTTCTTTTCCTTCGGACGCTTGACGCCGTACTTGGAACGGGAACGACGACGCTTTTCGACGCCAGAGCAGTCGAGAGGGCCACGCACGATGTGGTAACGGACACCTGGAAGATCTTTGACGCGACCCCCACGCACGAGGACGACGGAGTGCTCTTGGAGCTTATGGCCTTCGTCCGGAATGTAAGAAATAACTTCCTGACCGTTCGTGAGGCGCACCTTGGCGACCTTACGTTGGGCGGAGTTAGGCTTCTTCGGAGTACGAATCATGACCTGCACACAAACGCCGCGGCGGAAGGGTGAGTTGTTCAAGGCCGGAGATTTGGACTTGGCCTTGGGTTTGACCCGCGGATTGCGGACGAGTTGGTTGATGGTAGGCATGGACCTCGGTAAATAGGGAAAAGAGTGTTTGGGCATATGTCCTCAAGCCCCTCATGCAAGCGGAAAGTGCACGGATTTTAAGGTTTCTTTACCAGAGCACCTTATCGCCCGCCCTGCTGGCTTTTTTGAGCGGGACAATTATGTTCGGACAACCAAAGATGCCCGTCCTTTTATGTCCTGCCCCCGTTCGACCTTTTATTTGCTGATAGCCATCGCCTGCGGGCATGACCGTGCGCTTGCCCAAGCCGCAGCAACCGCCCCCGCCCCTCAGGCAAGCCCGAAAGTGGCGGGAAACGTAACCCAAGATGAACAATCCGACGCCGAAATCATCCTTTTAGCAGGCCTTCCGCTCACTCAGCCGAAAGAGTCGATCTTGAGCTACACCCGGCAAACTTACATAAAAACAGACTTAATTAAGGATAAAGCCATCCAACAAATGGTCCGGATGGCGCTCTCAAAAATTGAGGATCAGCCTGAAAAAGCTGGGGAAATTCGCCAAGGACACCTCAATTTATTGTCCGACCTCTTCCTCAATCAGGCAATGGAGGCCCAAAAACAGAACCGCTTTGCCGATTTATTAAAATTAATCCAAATATCGGTCCGTTGTAACCCCGCAAACGCCAAGGCTAAGTTGTTCTATGCCAATTTCTTACACTCAAATATGGGGCGGACTGATGATGCCATCCAGTCCCTGCGTCATGGCCTCGAATTCCTCAACGCCGATGACACCCTGGGGAGAGACTACTTGGAGCGTTATTTTCAGTTGCTGCAGCTTCGCGAGCGCGATGCCGAGGTCATCGACCAAAGCTTAAAACTCCTCCAAGCCGGCAAGACCTTACCCCAACCTACCCGGGAAATTATTTCCCTGGCCGCCGCCACGTCGCTGTATTGGACGGGCAAATACCCCGAGGCGGTTAACATCATCAATTCAAGCAACTTAGATAATAGGGCCAATGGGTTACTGCTGAAGTCTAAGGCCCTCTTTGATGGCGGCAAATATCAAGACGCCGTCGCCTTGCTTGAATCTAAAAGCTCTTCCTACAAAGGCGCGGCCCATGATGCGATCCTTTCACAACAGGCGCGCTTCCACATTCTCTTAGGCCAATCTAAAATCGCGCTGTCGGTCACGAATGACCGGATTGCGAGCGATGAAAAAGCTCCCTTCCCTCATATTCAAAAACTACAACTCCTCGACCGGATCGGCCTAAAAGATGACTACGATAAGGAGCTGCGACTGATTTCGGAAAACTTCGCGAACAACTCGGCGGCGATGATTGCGTTGGCTAATTTTGCCGCCGAAAAAGGCTACGATGGCCTCACCTTGGCGGTCGCCAACGTCGCCCAAAGCCAAGGCTTCGATCGCGCCACTTTTGCCGCCCTTCACCTCGAAGCTTTACTCAACGCCAAACAGCCCGAACAAGTCATTCTTCAGTATCAGCAAGTTACCACCGCCGAACGGACGTTCTTCAAGTCTAACGAGCCTCTTGTCCAAGCCCTGCTGGGTATCGCTTACCACGCCCGCACTAAAAAAGATGCGCTCGCCGCCAAGGTCGACCGGGATATCGGCGACCGTTATCTGAGTGAATTCCTCAAATCAAAGGACCTCGGCCCCGAAGCCTTTCGTTCCGTGGGTCGACACCTCCGAGCCATCCGCGCGACGGACGCCGCCGTGCGCGTTTTGGAAGCAGGCATCTTGGCCCACCCCAAACATTCCCAACTGAGAGCCGATTGCATTCGCGCGCGGATTCTGGCCGGCCAAACGGATAGCTACGGCACGCGCAAATCCGTCGTCGAAGAATTGGAATTACTCCTGAACCAACGCCGGCCTTCGCCCCTCATCTGGCAAGACGCCATTTCGTGGTTACAGACCGAATCAAAATTACCCGCCGACAAAGCCCGTAAACTGCAAGCCCTGATGGCGCCCCTTGTCCGCAGCAACCTAGACCCCGAAGCCCTCGCCGGCCGCTGATTAGCCCATGAGCCTCGTAACGAAGCGCGCCGAGCTGGTGGCCGAACTTGAACCTTTCTCCGACCATCACGAGCGTTTCCAATACGTAATCGATCGGGCGAAGACGGCCCCCGCATTGCCATCTGAACTAAAGTTGGATGCGTTTCTGATCTCCGGTTGCACCTCCAATCTCTGGCTCGTGCCATCGCTTGAAAGCGGCGCTTGCCGCTTCCGCTGCGATGCCGATTCACTTATCACCAAGGGGATCGCGTCGCTGGTCTGCGAATTTTATGATGGCGCCACGCCGACTGAAGTAGCGGCGACCGATGCCGATTTCTTGGCCCAAGTAGGCGTGACGCAACACCTATCGCCCAATCGCCGCAACGGACTCACCAATCTGGTCGGCAAAATCCGAAATTTCGGACGAGCCGCTTCCTGACCTACTTTTAATGTCCCTTTCGTCACCTGATTCGACCCTCGCCTCCGAGCCACACTCCGCCCGGCCGCAACGCGGACTATTCGTACTTTGCCTGGCGACGCTTTTCTGGTCGATCCTGGTGCTCCAAGCCGGCGGCTTTACGACCAGCATCCATGCGGGCATGGCTTTCTTGGATTGGCCGCTTTCCAATGGTTCGGTGAATCCGCCCGGATGGCTCACGGAAATTGACAAATTCGCCGAGCACTCTCACCGGCTCGCGGCGACCGTCCTTGGCCTTTGCTGCATCGCGATCGCCGGTGCCCATGCCTGGCGCGAACCACGCCAACGCGTCCGGCAAGCCGCTTATCTGCTTGTCGCGCTCGTCGTCCTGCAAGGCGGTCTCGGCGGCTTACGCGTGCTACTTGATAAGTTAAATATCGGCGGAACGGGTAACCTTAAAGCCGTGAGTTTTGCGACCGCCCATGCGGTGAACGCCCAACTCACCATCGGACTCCTCGCGCTGATCACTTTCATGCATACGCGCAGTTGGGTCTCGGCGAGTGCGCCGACTTCCCCCCGCCATCGTCTCGTCGGCAAAATTGCCCTCGGGCTTGTCTTCGGCGTGATCATCATCGGTGCCGTGATGCGGCAAAGCCATTTTACGACCTGGGTCTCGTCCGGAAAAATTGCCGACCTCTTCCTGCCTGCCGGCGAAGGTTTAGGCTGGGCGGTCAACCTCCTGCATCGAGCCGGGGCGCTACTTGCCGGCTTAGCCGTTACCGCTTTCGGTATTTTAGGCGCACGCCAACTGCGCCGAAGCTTATCGTTGGTTTTTCTCCTCGGGTTGCAAATAACCTTAGGCGTCATCAGCATCCAATTGCCTCTCAATCCGCACATCCGTACCGTCCACTTAGTGGTGGGGGCCGCCCTTTTTTCAACCCTGTGCGTGCAAGTTGCCCTCGCCCATCGTCCTGTGGGTTTCTTGGCCGAAGTATGAGTGTCGACAGAATTACCTTTAACCGAGGGCGTAAAGTCGCCACCACCCCTGCATGAGCGAACGCGCCGGATCCCTACCCGCCGCCTACTGGGAGCTGACCAAGCCCCGGTTGTCGCTTCTTTCCGTCCTGTCGGCGCTCGCCGGATATTTCTGCAGCGCCCCAAGACAACCGACGGATCTTAAGGTACTCGCCGCACTCGCGCTCGGCACGGCCCTCGCCGCCGGCGGCTGCGGCGCGATCAATATGTGGTGGGAGAGCGACGCCGACGCCAAGATGGAACGCACGCGCCACCGCCCCATTCCCGCCGGCTTAATCAAACCCGGTGCCGCCTTGCTCTTCGGCATGCTTTCGCTGGCAAGCGGTGTCCTGATCGTCTGGAACGGAGCCAATGCCCTCGCTGGCGCCCTCACGGCCGCCACGGCGATTTCTTATCTTTTCCTCTACACGCCCCTGAAGACGATGACCTCATGGTGCACGCTGGTCGGCTCTCTTCCAGGTGCCATCCCTCCCATCATCGGCACGGCGGCTAAATTAGGCAGTATCGACGAGATGGGCTGGTTGCTGTTCGCGTTGCTCTTCTTCTGGCAAGTGCCGCACTTCATGGCCTTGGCCGTCCTCTGGCGCGAAGACTACGCCCGCGGCGGATTTAAAGTCTCCACCGTCCAAGACCCTACCGGTCGCTCGGCCTCACTCTGGGCTCTCCTGTTCATCATTCCAATGCTCTTTGTAGCTGGGGCAATCGCCACGAAATTCTTCCCCGACTGGAGCAGTCCCTACGTATGGATTTCCTTCCTGGCTGGGGCCTGGTTTTTCAAACTGACGTTGGACTTCGCCGTTCCCGACCGCCGTGCCGCCGTGGCCAAACCTTTATTTTTCGCCTCGATCTTGTATCTGCCTGTCGTCCTGTTGACTCTCACGCTGAACCGGATTTTGTAAGGGCCATGGAGGATGCCCGTGCTGAAAAATCGCGCCTGCGACTTGTACTGAAAGCCCGACGCGCCAGCTTGACCGCCCGCGAACTCCAAGTCGCCGGCGACGCCTGCGCTCGGTTGGTCGCACAACTCCCCGAATGGAAACAAGCCAAGGCAGTCTGTCTGTATGCGTCCTTTGGCGCCGAACTTTCCACCGAATCACTACTCCAGATCGCCCTCTTGGAGGGTAAAATCTTAGTTCTTCCGCGCGTGGCCAAGGCGTCGACCCTGACCCTTCACCGCGTTGCAGACGTGGCTGACCTGCGGCGCTCCAAGCTGGGCATTCTCGAGCCAGCCGCCGAAGCCGACGAGATTCCGCTCTCGTCTGTGGGCCTCATGCTGGTTCCTGGGCTAGGCTTTGACCGCTTAGGGCGACGCTTGGGCCACGGGGCCGGCTTTTATGACCGTCTGCTGGCGAAGTGCCCTAAAAAGATGTTCCTCCTTGGCCACGCCCACACCTTTCAATTCGGCTCATGCCTACCGGCCGAGCCTCATGATATTAAAGTTAAAGCAGTGGCCACCCCCCAGGGCATCATTCGCTGTCGAGTGCGTTAGCAAGTTTGCCAAGCGGTCATATTTGTGTCCGTTCATGGGTTCCCAATGCCCGCTTCCCGACCCGATGCCATTCGCCTACGCGGCGTTCGCCAAAACAACCTGAAGGGGTTCGATGTCGATATTCCGGTCGGCAAATTAATCGTCGTAACGGGCCTGAGCGGAGCCGGAAAATCTTCCCTGGTTTTTGATACGCTCCACGCCGAAGGCCAACGGCGCTACGTCGAGACTTTCAGCCCTTACGTCCGTCAGTTCCTCGAGCTTCTTCCCTCACCCGCTTTAGATTCGGCCGAAAATGTCCGTCCATCCGTAGCCATCAAGCAAGGTAACGCGGTCCGGACCTCGCGGTCGACCGTCGGGACGATGACCGAACTCTGCGATTGGTTTAAAGTCTGGTTTGCGCACCGCGCCGAGTTAATCGATCCCGCTTCAGGCGAACGAATCATTCCGCGCGGACCCGACGCCGCGTGGGAAGATTCGTTACGTCGTTTCCCCAACCAAGCGCTGTCCCTTGCCTTCGCCGTCCAAAAACCAGCGGAGTTAGAATGGAAGACCATCGCCGAAGAATTCACCAAGGCGGGCTTCACCCGCGCCTTTGCCGGCCAACACCGCCTCCGCCTGACGGAAGATGCGATTCCTAAATCTACGACGGAAATCCTCGTCATTCAGGACCGGGTCGTAATCACGCCTGACCAAACTTCACGTTTCCATGAAGCCGCCATGGCTGCCTTCCGCCTAGGTGGCGGACGCCTTCGGTTGCTCGACGATCAGGGCGCCGAGCTTTCACGCTACAGCGAAGCACTCGAATCTCCCATCGATGGCCGGAAGTTCCGACCGGCAACGCCGGCACTTTTTTCGTTCAATTCTCCGATTGGCGCCTGCCCGGAATGCCGCGGCTTCGGCCGGGTCATCGGCCTTGATTGGAAGAAGATCATCCCGAATCCGGCGATCACCTTGGCCGAAGGCGCCATCGCTTGCTTTCAAGGGACGGTGTACGGCGAGAGCCAACGTGATCTTTTGAAAGCCTGCCGCAAAGCCGGTATCCCGCTGGATGTACCCTGGAAAAAACTTACCAAACCTCATCGTAAATTCGTCGAAGAGGGCGAGGCCACGTATGTCCCCGGCGAATGGGAATCAAAATGGTATGGTATCCGCGGCTTCTTCCGTTGGCTCGAATCCAGCACCTACAAGATGCACGTCCGCGTCTTCCTCTCCCGCTGGCGGGCCTACGAAGAATGTCCAAAATGTGCCGGTAAACGTTTTTGCGCCGAATCGCTTTGGTGGAAATGGCAAGGCCGCACGTTGCCGGATTTTTATCTGCTGCCCGTTACCGAACTCCGTCAATTACTCGCGCCGTTAGCCCCCAAAGACTCACGCCACCCTGCCGACCATGCGCTCGAAGCTATCCTGGCACGGCTCGGCTACCTCGAAGCCGTCGGCTTAGGCTACCTCGCCCTTGATCGCCTTTCACGGACGCTATCGGGCGGCGAAGTCCAACGCGTCAACCTGACCTCCTGCCTCGGTGCATGCTTGGCCGATACGGTCTTCGTCCTCGACGAGCCGAGCGTCGGCATGCACGCCCGCGACCTCGCCCGCATGGTCGGGATTTTGCGCGGGCTGGTGGAACAAGGGAACACGGTGGTCGTCGTCGAACATGACGAAGCCGTCATGCGGGCCGCTGATTGGCTGATTGAAATCGGACCCAGTCCGGGCGCCGCTGGTGGTCATCTCATCTACCAAGGCAAACCCGAAGGTATCTTGAAAGTAAAAGATTCCGCCACCGGTGGGTGGCTCTCCGGTAAACGTAAGCCGGTGGTGCGTCCCCCTCGGATGGTCGACGAATCGACGGCACGGCTGCGCGTACAGGGAGCCTCGGTCAATAATTTGCAGGATTTCTCGTGCACCATTCCGCTCGGCCGCTTGGTCGGATTGTGCGGGGTGTCGGGTTCAGGAAAATCAACCCTCCTCCACCAAGTCATCGGGCGGCGTGATCCGGAGTCAGGCAACGAAGGTCTCGAATCGAAGTGGCTTCAGTTCGATCGCGAGCCTTCCGAAGTTGCCTTAGTCGACCAATCGCCCGCAACGCGGACACCGCGCTCCAACCCGGCCCTTTACGTGGGCGCCTGGGATGCCATCCGTAATCTTCTCGGGAATTCGGCCGATGCGAAAGCGGCGGGCCTCACGCCTTCCCACTTTTCTTTCAATGCCGGCGAAGGTCGCTGCGAGCGTTGCGGTGGGGCAGGTTGGGAAACCGTCGAGATGCAGTTCGTCTCCGACGTCGCCCTGCCATGCCCCTCCTGCCAGGGAAAACGTTTTCGTGACGAGGTCTTGGCTTTCCAATTTGATGGCAAGTCGGTTGGCGATCTGCTCGCGATGTCGGTCACCGAAGCCCGGGTCTTCCTTGGCGAGCGCACGCCGGCCTCGGCGCAGCTCGCCTGTCTCGAAGAGGTTGGCTTGGGCTACCTTTCATTAGGCCAACCGTTGACGACACTTTCGGGCGGCGAAGCCCAACGCTTGAAACTCGTCCGGTTTCTTTCCAAGATTGATACGCGAAAAAGCGGCGCCCTATTGCTGCTGGATGAGCCGACAACGGGGCTTCACCGTGAAGACGTGGCTCGCCTCATCGGCCTCTTCCATCGCCTGACCGCCGCGGGCCACTCGCTGATTGTCGTGGAACATCACCTCGACGTACTTAAATCCTGCGACTGGATTTTAGAAATGGGACCAGAAGCCGGGCCGGGCGGCGGACAATTAGTCGCGGAGGGCACGCCTGCCAAAGTTGCGACGGCCGGTACGGTCACCGGCAATTTCTTGGCTCAAGGCGAGGATGCCTTCGCCAAACCAGGTACGACCAAGTCCAAACCCCGCCCGACCTCGATCTCGCTTCGTGGCGCCCGTGAACACAATTTAAAGAATGTCTCGCTGGATATCCCGCACGGCTCCCTGACGGTGATGACGGGTGTCTCCGGTTCGGGTAAGTCTTCTTTGGCTTTCGATATTCTTTTTGCCGAAGGCCAGCGACGCTTCCTCGAATGCGTTTCCGCCTACGCACGACAGTTCGTCGAACAACTCTCCAAACCGGATATCGATTCACTCACCGGCCTGCCGCCGACCGTAGCCATCGAGCAACGCATCACGCGAGGCTCCGCGAAATCAACCGTAGCCACGGTCACCGAAGTGGCCCAATACCTGCGAGTGCTTTTTGCCCGCGCCGGCGTCCTGCACAGCCCCGTATCCGGCGAACCGCTCGAAGAAATGACCGAAGACGCGGTCGTCCGACTCGTCGCTCAGAAAATAAAGGTCCTCAAGAAAGGCTCGCTCCTACTTGGCGGTCCGCTCGTGCGGGCCCGCAAAGGTCACCATCGCCCGCTCGCTGAATGGGCTGAATCCAAAGGGCTGCGTCAATTACGCTGCGATGGTAAATTAACGCCGATTGAGGGTTTTGATGGCCTTGATCGCTACGGCGAGCATGATGTCGATGCGATTGTGGGAGAACTTAAATTCGACGGCACCATCCTTCTGCCCGATGAAACCGAAGAAGTCGGTGAAAAATCTTTGCGGTCGCTTGTTCGGCAAACCCTGCAATTCGGCAAAGGCGCGTGCGTGTTGCTCAATACTCACGGCGAACAAGTTGCTTTCTTCTCCACCTCGCGCAGCGACCCAGCGACCGGCGAATCCTACCCTGCCGTCGACCCCAAGCACTTATCCTGGAATTCGCCACGTGGTTGGTGCCCGGATTGTCGCGGACATGGATTGGAAGTAGAAAAGTTTTCCGCCGACGAGGAGGAATCGCTCAATGAGAATGCGATTGCGGACCGCGTCGGCGAAGCGGCCTGCCCGACCTGTCACGGCGAACGCCTCGGGCCCATCGGGCGTTCCGTCAAACTGACGGGGGCGAGGGGGCGAAGCTTGTCCTTGCCCGGACTGCTAAGTCTTCAACCCGACGAATCCCTCAATTTTCTCTCCACGCTCAAATTAGGCGTCCGGGAAAAAGCCATCGTCGACGCTCTTCTGCCGGAAATCGCCGCCCGGCTCCGCTTCCTTGATTCCGTTGGCTTGGGCTACCTGGCTCTCGATCGCGGAGCCGACACTCTTTCGGGCGGTGAAGCGCAGCGCATCCGCCTGGCCGCGCAACTTGGCTCCACCCTCTCGGGCGCGCTTTACGTTCTTGATGAACCCAGCATCGGCCTGCACCCGCGCGACAACGATCGCCTAATCGAATCCCTCCAAGGACTTCGCGACCGAGGTAACACCGTCTTAGTCGTCGAACACGACGAAGATACCATGCGCGCAGCCGATCTCGTGATCGACATGGGACCGGGAGCAGGTCTACACGGCGGCGAAATCGTCGCCCAAGGGACTGCCAAAGCCTTGGAGAAACTTCCAGATTCGGTCACCGGTCGCTTTCTCCGGGAAGCCATTCCGCACCCGTTGCTCGGCGCTCGCCGTCCCATCTCCGGCAAGGGCGCACCCGCAGAATGGATCAAGCTCAAGCACGCCGCCTTACGTAATCTCAAAAAATTCGACGTCGAAATCCCCATCGGCCGGCTCACCGTGGTATGCGGTGTTTCTGGGGCGGGCAAAAGCACCCTGATCACCGATCTGCTGGCACCAGCGATTCGCTTGGCGGTCACCAAGAAAAAGGAGAGCATTACCGGCAAGGAAGCCCTCGCGGCGGTATCCCATCAGGGGAAGCCTGCTTTCCAAAGCCTCACCGGTCTCAAAGGCTTCCGCCAACTTGTCGTCGTCGACCAAGAGCCGATCGGCAAGACGCCGCGCTCGACTCCTGCGACTTATATCGGGGCTTGGGATTTGATCCGAGAGCGCCTGGCTTCTCTGCCCGAATCAGCCATCCGCGGCCACGGCGCCGGTTTCTTTTCTTTCAACACCTCGGGCGGACGCTGCGAGGCTTGCTCCGGTGCCGGTCGCATTAAACTGGAGATGAGTTTCCTGCCTGACACCTACGTCGCCTGTGATGAATGCGCCGGAAGCCGTTACGGTGTCGCCGCCAAGGCGATCCGCTGGAATGGAAAATCTGCGGCGGACTTACTGCTGTTGACCTTTGAAGAAGCGGCTGAATTCCTTTCCTTTGATGCCAAGCTGCGCGACCTTTGCGGATTGATGGTCAAGACGGGCTTAGGCTATCTCACGCTCGGCCAAAGCAGCCCGACGCTTTCGGGCGGCGAAGCTCAACGCCTCAAGCTTGTCAGCGAACTGGCTCTCGGGCTGCCGACTTTCCGCGAACGCTCGCGCGGACAGATCCGGCCCAATCTTTATATCTTGGAAGAGCCGACCATCGGCCTGCACCAATCCGACTGCCGCCGCCTCATCGAGCTCCTGCACGCCCTCGTAGAGCTTGGCCACACCGTGGTCGTCATCGAACACCATCCGGACGTGATCGCCGAAGCGGATTGGGTCATCGAAATTGGCCCAGAAGGCGGCAATGGCGGTGGACAACTCGTGCACGCCGGCGACCCCGAATCCCTTGCAGCCAATCGCCGCTCGCCGACCGCACCCGCCCTCTCACTTGCTTTGTCGCGGGGCAAAGCGACACCGTCTAAAGCGAAATAAAGCTTTCGGGCGAACCCTGGAGCGAATGTTCTTTTTGACGAATCTCCCGCCCCCAGTATCTTCCAAGCCTCACGGCTTGCCGGCCCTGCGTTAACCCCCGATTATTATTAAAGATACCATGAGTGTTTCGCGTATTCTTTTAGGGGTTAACATCGACCATGCCGCGACGTTACGCCAAGCCCGCTACCGCGGTCTGCACGCTTCACCGCATGCTGAGCCCAACCCGGTTGAATTTACTCGCGAGGCCCTCGCCGGCGGCGCGGATGGTATCACGGTACACCTTCGTGAAGATCGTCGCCATATCCAAGACGAAGACGTCTTGGCCATTGCCCGCTTACCCGGCGTCCGCCTTAACTTGGAAATGGCCTGCACGGCCGCGATGATCGATTTCGCGCGTCGACTCCGCCCCGCCGCCGTCTGTCTCGTACCCGAATCGCGGGAAGAAGTGACGACGGAAGGCGGACTTGAGGTGGCCGGGCAACTCGCTCGCGTCACTGAGACGGTTCGGGCTTTGGCTTCCGAAAATATCGAAGTATCCCTTTTCATCGGACCTGATGCTCCGCAGATTGAAGCGGCTAAGGCGACCGGCGCACCGGTCGTCGAACTTCACACGGGCGCTTTTGCGAATGCGTGGAAATCTCCGGCGGCGGCGGGCGAACTCGAGCGGCTGCGCCAAGGTTGCGAGTTGGCCCGAAGCCTCGGGCTGATTGTGAATGCCGGCCACGGCATTAATTACGATAATATCGGAGCCATCCTCACCTTGCCCCATTTGCATGAATTAAATATTGGCCACTCTATCGTCTCCCGGGCGCTCTTCACCGGCATCCGCAGCGCTGTCGCCGAAATGCAGGCCCATTTACGCCGCCCATGAAACTCGAAGGCGGCAATGTGATCGGCGTCGGGGTCGACCTGACCGAAGTCGCGCGCATCCGCGCCGCGCATCAAAGGCACGGCGCGCATTTCTTGGATAAGATCTTTACGGCCTCCGAACAGAAAATCTGCCTCGCCAAAGCCGATCCTTATCCTTCTTTCGCCGCGCGCTTCGCCGCCAAAGAAGCCGTGAGCAAAGCTTTCGGTACAGGGATCGGGGCGGAATTTTCGCTCACCAGCGTGGCCATCCTCGGCGGCCCCGAAGGCGAACCGATAGTCGAACTCGATACCAAAGCCCAAGCCTTGCTCGTCAAGCGTGGTGCCGTGAAGGTTCTGGTTTCGTTGACGCACACCGACACCTTGGCCCAAGCCTTCGCGGTCTTGGTCAGCTGACGAGGAAGCGTTTGAATTAGCCGTCGTCTGGCAGGGATGCTCGGCTGATATCCTAAGTAGAAAACAGGGGGAAGAGGCGGTGAGAACTACCGACCTTCTTGCTAAGTTATCCTCGGCCTTGCTGAGTTAACCGGACTCCTGCTCGCTGGTGAAGTGGTATCCCTCCCCCATCAACCCCTCGCCCAACGCCTCTTGCTCAATGGCTTGGCTGGGGTGGGCCCGGTCACCGTCCGGCGGCTACTCGAAGCTTTTGGCAACGACCTCTCCTTGGCTCTCGCGGCACCCTGCGAGCGGCTGCAGCGCATCAAGGGTATCAATAAGAACGCCGCTGAGGCCATCGCACGACGCGCGTTTGATTGGGAGAAAGAATTGTCCGAAACGGAACGCTTGGGCTTCCGGTTACTGACCGAAGAGTCGCCATCGTGGCCGGCCTCGTTGGCCCAACTCTGGGATCCGCCCCTGGTGCTTTACACCGAAGGCGCTCAGGTGCCTGACGCCCGCTCGGTCTCGATCATCGGGTCGCGACATTGCACGCCTTATGGAGCTTCGTTAGCTCGCTCCTTGGGACGCGACTTGGCTAAAGAAGGTTGGTGGATTGTGAGCGGACTCGCGCGCGGGATCGACACAGCCGCCCACGAGGGCGCGTTGGATGCGACCGGAAAAACGGCAGCGGTCTTAGGGCATGGCCTCGACTTAACCTATCCACCCGAAGCCGGGAAACTCCGCCGACGTATCGTTGAACGCGGATGCATCCTTTCAGAGTTTCCCTTAGGCCGCCCCGCTGATCGCCAAAGCTTTCCGCAACGGAACCGCATCGTGGCCGCGCTGGCCCGTACTATCATCGTCGTCGAAACCGACATCGACGGCGGCAGCATGATCACCGCTCGCTTCGCCGGTGATCTGGGTAAGACAATCTGTGCGCTCCCCGGTCGGGCGGACAGTCCGTCGAGTCGCGGCTGCCATGCCTTGATTCGCGATGGCGCTACTTTGGTTTCGAGCGTGGATGAAATTCTCCAAGAGTTAGGCGAGTCGCGCGGTTGCCCGGCGCTGCCGCTGGCGACCGAGGCGCCGGAGCACGCACGGTGGTTGCGGCATTTCGCCGGCGGGACCGCCCACGATGCCGAATCGCTCGCCACCACCGCCCCCTGCGCCATCGCCGAAGCCGCCGTGATCCTGACGCTCTTGGAAATCCGCGGGATTTTGACCAGGC
Organism: Verrucomicrobiota bacterium; assembly: GCA_037131085.1. Taxonomy (GTDB): domain Bacteria; phylum Verrucomicrobiota; class Verrucomicrobiia; order Opitutales; family UBA953; genus UBA953. The sequence continues at coordinate 69,147 of JBAXRS010000001.1, forward strand.
GCCCCGATGGTCGCCACGAACGAGTCTAGGTTACCGGTGAGGATGGTTACCTTCGTTGGCCGGCATCGACGTCTGCAATTCGTCGCCCATTACCCAATCGATGATCGCCTTGGGTTTAGCAAAAAAATCGCGTAGCCATGATCGCCAAACTCTGAACCCGGAGCCGAAACCCGCCGGGTAGGCCGAAGCGTTTAATCCCGCGCGATCAGCAAGCCAAAGGGCCCGGACGCAATGCCAGTCCTGCGAAATAAAAACAATGTGCTCGTTGGGATAATGCGCTTTCGCCCGGACGACCGAATCTAAAGTCCGCCAGCCGTAAGGATCTTCGATCAACGGACATTTGACTCCGGCGGCTTGTAATTGCTGCGCCATGGAAAGGGATTGGTCCATCAACCCCGAACAGACCACGGCTTTGATCTTGGCCTGACGGCAGAGCTGGATTGTCGCATCAATGCGCGGCTGATACGTCCCCGTGGGCTCCTGTGATTCGGGCATATACTGATTGGTGCCCAAAAGAATGACGATGGAGTCCGGCGGGACCTGGATCGCATCGGTGGTGAGGCGTCCCCATCCCGCCGACCAGACCCACAAGTTCGTTATTACAAAGAAAGTCGCGATGCCCCCGAGAGTCCACCGGAGCGCTGTTTTAAAGATTCGAAGCATTCCGTGAGCATTAGGGTGGTCAAATGAATGGCAAGGGGGCGATTATAGGCCAATTTGTGTAAAAATAAGCACGCTTCGTTTGTCTTAAGGGCGATATCATTCAAATTGGTGTTGCCCAGCCCTCTGGCACGAAATCTGCCTACTTTTACTCATATGAGCCAAAATCCTTCCGCAACTTCCGCCAAAATCATCGTCATCGATGACGATAAGGACCTGCGCTACTCCCTTCGACGGGCACTCTCGGGCTTGGGTCACACCGTCCTCGAGGCCGATAGCGGCGAAAGCGGCGTGAGCCTCGCCAAGCGTGAACAGCCCGACGTTATCCTGCTCGATAACCGCATGGGCGGTATGACCGGCATCGAAACTTTGCAAATGCTCCGCGGTGCCCAACCCCAGGCGATGGTGATCCTGATGACGGCTTTTGGCACGACCCAGACCGCCATCGAGGCCATGAAATTTGGTGCTTACGATTACGTCATGAAGCCGTTCGATCAGGCTAAGCTGATCAACCTCGTGGACAAAGCCCTGTCGGCACGGCGCGACTTGGCCAATGCCGGCAAATCCGTCAAATCGCTCGTCAACCCAGCCGACTACAAAGAAGGCATCGTGGGCAGTTCTGAACCGATGCAGGAAGTCTTGAAGGCGATTGGTCAAGTCGCCGCGAGCGATGCGACCGTGCTCATCACGGGTGAAAGCGGCACGGGCAAAGAACTCGTGGCCCGCTGCATCCATCAGCACTCGCTTCGCTCGAAGGGACCCTTCGTCGCCGTCAATTGCGCGGCGATCCCGGAGAACCTAATCGAATCCGAACTCTTCGGACACGAGAAGGGTTCCTTTACCGGCGCAACTAATATGAAGCCCGGAAAATTTGAGCTGTGCGACGGCGGCACGATTTTCCTCGATGAAATCGGCGACATGTCACTGCCCACGCAGACCAAAGTTTTGCGGGCGATTCAAGAAGGTGAAATCCAGCGCGTCGGCGGCACCGTGACGCTGAAAGTAAGCGTGCGCCTCGTGGCCGCGACCAACAAAGACCTCGAGGCCATGGTGGCATTGCGTCAATTCCGTGAAGACCTTTACTACCGCTTGAACGTCTTCCGCATCCGCTTGCCTGCTCTGCGTAACCGGAAGGGCGACGTGCCTTTGCTCGTCGACTTCATGCTCCAGCGCCAAGCGGCCGCAAAAAAAACCCGCCCGAAGCGCCTCTCCAGCGAAGCGCTCGAAGCTCTCCTCGCTTACGATTGGCCAGGCAATGTCCGCGAACTCGAAAATGTGATTCAGCGAGCCAACGTCTTGGCCAAGGGAGAAACCATTCTCCCTAAGGACCTGCCGCAAGACGTGCTCACACCTCGCAAAGCCGCCGTCCTAGCCGCAGCCACCGAAGTAGCCCGACCGGCCGCCGATCCAGCGATTGCCCCCATTTCTCCAGCTAATCTCCTGCCCGCCTATGACGTCATCTATCGGCAGTGCCGAGTTGGCGATGCCAGGGGTATCCTGAATGTGATCGAGTTGGAAATGATCCGAAGAGCCATGGAGGAAACGCGGGGCAACCAACTGCGTTCGGCCATGATTTTAGGCATCAATCGCTCGACTCTTAAAAAGCGGCTGCTTGAGATGCGCGAGGCCGGCATCAAAGTTTTCACTTAACCTTTGCCTTGGCCTAGCGGGGAAGTTGGATGAAGGGGTATGACCACCCCCTCATCCCTCCGCCTCGCCTTGTTGGCCGCTGGAAGCTTGCTTCTGGCCACCGCCTCGGGCCTTGCAGGCGAAACCATCAACCTCTTCGACGGCAAATCCCTCGCCGGCTGGAAGGCGACCAAGACCGCACCCGAAGGCACTTATAAATTCGTCGATGGGATTTTGGAAGTTCGCGGCGGCAGTGCCGACCACCTATTCTACGTCGGGGCCGACGGTAAGGCGACCTTCACGAACTTCGACTTCAAGGGTAAGGTAAAGACCTACTCTGGTGCCAATTCCGGCATCTACTTCCACACCACCTACCAAGAAGAAAAATGGCCCAAACTCGGCTTCGAGTGCCAGGTCAACGCCAGCCATAAAGACATCAAGCGCACCGGCGGCCTTTATGCCGTGCAAGACGTCCTCAATACGCCCGCCGCTCCGGATAACGTCTGGTTCGAGTACCATATCCGCGTCGAAGGAAAACACGTTCAAATCTGGATCGACGGGAAGCAGACCGTGAACTTCACCCAACCCGAAAATTGGGTTCCGCCCAAGGGTATGGACGGTCGTAGAATCGGCTCCGGTACCTTCGCCCTGCAAGCCCACGATCCGACGTGCAAAGTCGACTACAAGGATTTCGTCGTCGAGCGTCTGCCTTGAACCGTTACTAAACTAAAGCGCCCTTAAGCGCTGCAATCAGGCGGGCCCTCACGGGTTCCGCCTTTTTTGTGAGCCGGCGCTGCTCGCTCTCGTAAGCGGAACGGCCTTCCGGCGTCTCGATACATATCGGCTCCAAGCCTACCGCCGAAAAATCATAAGGACTCGCCCGCATATCCACCGCGCGGGCATCACGCGCGAGTTCGAAGCTGTCGGCCGCCAACTCCGAACTCACCCAAGGCTGCGCCTTCATCGTCCACTTATAAAGATCCATGGTGACATGCACGCATCCCGGTTGCTCGTTCTGCACGCGTTGTTCCAATGTCGGCGTCAGGCGATTCAACGGCCGCGCACCCGGCGTAAAGAAACGGAAGGCATCATAATGTGTACAGCGGATGGCGGAAGCGCGCACCACGGCATCCGTCCCCTCGGCGCCCAGTCGCAGGGGCCAATCTCCGTGGCGCCGATCGGCGGCTTGATTGAAAACCATCGCCCATTCGTGCAACCCGAAGCAGCCCATGAAAGCTGGGCGTAAGGCGATCGCCTGGTTTAGTTCCAGGGTGAAATTCAATCGGTGCCTTTCGGCGTCGGTCGGCTGCACCACGCGTACCAAGCCGTCAGCCGAAAGTTCGAAACGATGACCACCCACCAATTCGGCAGCATCTTCCAGCCCGACGCCTGCTCCGGGCGACCAACGCTGCAAGGCGGAAAATCGGAACGGGTAATAGGTGAATAAAAAATCCTCCACCGGCTCCTTGACGCCTAATGCCGCCCTTTGTCGACGGGCCTCGATCAACGTCGCCGTGCGCGCCTCATGCGCTACCCGTCGAGCACGCCAATCGCGCGCCGAGAGGATCTGGCCGGCGGAATGTTCCGTGAGCTCGCTCACTCGAAACGACGATGGAAAGTGGCGACCTTGATATATTTCTCCGCCCAACCCGGCAGCGCCGCCTGCTCGGTGGCAGTCAAAGGCCGGATAATTTTGGCCGGAGCACCCATGACCATGGAGCCCGGAGGGATGATAGTCCCTTTGGTCACCAGGGAGTTGGCACCGATAATCGAACGCGCTCCGACGACCGCCCCATCAAGCACCGTCGCATGCATGCCGATTAAGCATTCATCACCGATGGTGCAGGCATGGATCATCGCCAGATGCCCGACCGTTACGCGGGCGCCGATTTTCGCCGGCAAGCCGTCGGCGACGTGCACCACGGCTCCATCCTGTATGTTAGTGCCCTCTCCAATTTCAATAGGAGCCACGTCGCCACGCAAAACCGCACAAGGCCAGACGCTGGCCCGCGGACCGATAAGCACATTCCCGATGACCACCGCCCGAGCGTGGACAAAGGCCGTGGCATGGACGGTGGGGCCCCGGGCCAGGTTGCGGGTTATTTCCCGTTCGAGATCTTCGTCAGGGGTGCCAGCGGGGCCATTGGGGTGAAATGGATTCACCCACCAACGATGGGGGCGGGGGCGACCGCAGGAAAGAACGAACCTATCCCCATTGCGTCCTTATTCCCAAAACGGGGGCGACTTAGCCCCTTTTAAAGGAGTTTATGGCCCGGCGAACCACCCCCGCGGTAATCCAGCGTCGCTCCGACCCGCCTCATTTACCCGTGACCCCTAAATTCCCCTTGCCAACCCCTCATCTCTCCATTTGCTCCGACCTTCCGACAGCCATGAAGGCCACATTTATCACCTCCGGTCGCCAATTCACCGTCAAGCAAGGCGACATCCTCATCGTTAACCAGTACCCTGGTAAAAACGAAGGCGACGTCCTCACGTTTGACCAAGTCCTCCTCGTTGGAGAAGGCGTCGACGCCAAAATCGGCACCCCCACCGTCCCAGGCGCCACGGTGACCGCCACCATTCTTGAAAACAAGCGCGGTGAGAAGATTCGTATCTTCAAGCACCGTCGCCGTAAGGGCTACTACCGTCGTCGCGGCCACCGCCAAGAGCTCTCGGTCATCAAGGTAGACTCTATTTCCGCTTAACCCCTTAAATCAGAAACTACCATGGCAACAAAGAAAGGTGGAGGAACTTCAAGCAACGGACGCGATTCTCGCTCCAAGCGTCTCGGGGTTAAACTTTACAGCGGCGAATTCGCCACCGCCGGTTCAATCATCATCCGTCAACGCGGCACGCGCATGAATGCTGGCCGCAACGTCGGGATGGGCCGCGATCACACGCTCTTCGCCAAGGCCGACGGTCTGGTGAAGTGGGACGCTGAACACCGCAAGGTCGAAATCGTTCCTACGGTTTCCACCTCCTGCTCTCTCTCGTAAGCCGAGAGTAAAGCGCCCTCAAGAGAAGCCGACCATCTGGTCGGCTTCTTTGTTTTGTGGACGAACGACTAGACGATATCACCCCACCCCGGAAATAGCTTCCGGGCTGCATGACGGACGCTCGTCATAAGTCTAACCGGCCTGACGGCGATGGATGTTTTCCAGTGCTGACTGGAAAATCGATCTGGTCGAATCAGCATACACCGGATCGTGCACGACGTAGTCGCACACGCGCTCAAGTGCCCGGCGATGAACTCCACGCACGCGGCGAAGCGTGCTCAACTCGATGACGAGCATTTGGAGTTTCTCTAAGGACATGAGCACGGTATCTGCCTCGGCTTCCTCGCGGAAACCGTATTCTGGATCTTCATCCATCTCCTGATTAGAGGTGATGTATTGAGTTTGGTGCATTTGGGGTGCGACTCAAAGGGTAGCGCCGCACCGCCCCCCGCAAAGCCAGCGGTTGTTAAGATTGGCCTGCCACCCTGTGTCAGTCGAGTGACAGCCTAGGCGTCGACCCCAGCCTGCGCCGCCCGACGGAACTTCCAAGTCATCGCCAGCGCGACGAGGATCAACCCGCTGGCGAGGGAAATCCAGATACCCACCGCACCCAAACCCCAGACCCCGACGGGCAAGCCGAACAACCGGAACCCAAACGGAAACGCCAAAGCCAAGGCCAGGGGTAGGCAGAAAAGCCAGTAGACCGTAAAGACGCTCCAAGATGCCCATGCCGCGCAATTTACCGAGCGCAGGAGGTAAGCAGCGACGACTTGTACGCCATCAAAGGGAGCCCAGACGGCGGCAAAGATCAGGAGCGTCGAAGCCAGCATGGCGGTCTCGGTGCCAGCCACGCCATACGTCTGCATTAATAGGGGCCGCAGCAAGACCAAGCCGAGCCCGTAGGCCAGCATGATGAGCCCGCCCAAGATGAGTGCACCAAGACCGACCGCCTGAACCTTGCGGGGGTCCTTCGCCCCATAAGCTTCGCCCACCCGGATGCCAGCGGCGATGCCGAGACCTAAGGGCAACATGAACGCGGCGGACGCGGTGCTGATGGCGACCTGATGCGCGGCCTGAGCCGTGGCGTTAATCCAACCGGCCATGACGGGGACAATCGCAAAGATGCCGACTTCGCTCAAACTGTGCAACCCCGCGGGCCAGCCAGTCTTCATAAGGCGTCGAAACACCGCCATCTGTAATCCGTCGGTCCAGCGCACTTCCCCGCGACCAGGCGTGCACCATAGGCCAATGAGCATGACGAGACGAGCGACGAGCGTGGCCCAGCCGGCGCCCGCCAAACCCATCGGCGCAAAACCCCAATGGCCGAACATCCAGAGCCAATTGAAAAAGATATTGGCCAGAATGCCGGCGCTCAGCCACGCGAGCGAAATCCAAGGCTGGCGTTGCGAGTCGCGATGCCCGCGTAGTGCATGGAACATGAGCCCGGGCACCATCGCCCACGACATGAGGATGAAAAACTCCTGCGCTTCGGCGGAGACGGCGGGCGACGAGCCTAGCAAAGGGATGAAACGGGCGGCACCGTGCGAGAGGATTGCCGCAACGACACTGATAACGACGGCCAGCACCATGCCGTGCCGCAGGATGGCCGGCGACGATTCCTCGACGCCGGCCCCGTTATCCTGCGACTGATACACGGCAATCGCGCCGACGACGCCGATGCCAAAGACATAAGGGATGTAGTTAAGATTCGAAGCCAGGGCCGACGCCGCCAACGCGGTCTCGCCGAGGTGGCCTGCCATGGCGACATCCACGACGAACATCAGCCCGTAGCCGAGCATCCCGAGCATAATCGGAATCGCCAACTTCAACGTGGGTCCGATTTCAGAACGAATGGTAGGCGAAGTTTCCAAGCCCCCAGAAGGAAAGGATAATCCTTCCCTTGCGAGTCAGTTCTTCGGGATGCGGTTCAACGTGTAATACGCATCCGCATGATCCAAAGCTTCTCCCGACACAGAGCGGATGCCGTCGGCATGCAGCTCGTGAATGTAAAGTTCGCGAAGTCCATCAACCTTGAGGCGCACGCTGAGGCCATCCGAGGCGACCGTAGCCGAGATGATGCCGTTCGGGGCCGACTGGATCTCGTCGCTGCCGTATGCGCTCGAATAAAAGAGCGTGGTGTTGGTCATGCGGTACGAGGCGATGTCGCCGGCGCGGGCGACATCGACGGGCTTGGTGAAGGTGAGTTCGAAGCCGTCGGGCTTGGCCTTCATTTCCTTGATGGCGAAGGGCACGGTGCCGTTGTAACGTAACCGTTGCAGGCCGTAGG
>JBAXRS010000002.1:0-75262 GCA_037131085.1 Verrucomicrobiota bacterium
CTTATTCACATACCCTTGTGAATAGCGGTGTATAATGTGAATAAAACCGGGGTTGTTGTAAATCTATCACAATTTGCTTGTTTTTGTCTCAGTCCTGTTTCAATACTGTCACCGCTATGAAGCATATCCTACCTATCATCACCCTCACGACCTTAGCCGCCGCAGCCTCTGCCCAGAGCGCCGCTCCAGCCGGTCTCACCTACAACCGCGTCACTGTTAACCAAAATACCAGTGGCTCAACCAACCGCAATATCAGCGTTGCGAACCTCATTGGCGGTTCAAACGTCTTGGTAGAGCTTGCCCAAGGCGGCACCAACTCCAGCACAGAAATCAACGTCGGCTACGTTTTCAAAAACGTCACCAATGGCATTGATGCAACGGTTGGTATCACCAGCGGCACCTCCGACGGGATTGGTGTTAATCTCCGTCGCAGCCTGAGCGAAGTCTACGCCGGCCTCGAACTCGCTGTTGGTTATACTCGTGGTGAGGGTTCGAGCAACAAATGGAGCTACGAAGTATCCTACAACATCAACAAACAGTTCTCCGTCGCTTTCGGTGCTGAGGATTTCCAGAACGCGAACGCCAAGTCTGTCTCTGTTCGCTTTAACTACTAATCTTAGGATTAGAGGTTAAATCTAAGGGCCCCGGCAACGGGGCCCTTTTTGTTGTCCGAGCATAAACCAGGGTGGCTTGAGCCTTTTACCACCGGCGATCACTCCATTCTCGGTGTCTATAATTAGGTTTAATTCACCCCTTGCGTGTTCCTTAAAGATGCGGGTGGCGTTATCTCAGGGGATTATGGGATTGTTTTTAGACACCTCGGTGTTTAATAATGACCCCGCTATGAAAAATATCCTCCCCATCATCACCCTCACGACCCTCGCGGCCGCAGCCTCTGCTCAGAGCGCCGTCGCCCCTGCCGGTCTCTCCTATAACCGCGTCGGCCTCTCCTATGGCTTCGACACCAAGAATTACGGACTCACGGCTTCGGCCTTGATCGGTAACTCGAACGTGCTCATCCAGGGTGCGACCACGATTAACAGCAAGGCTGCTCCCGGCTCTTCGAATGGCGCCGACGTGGCTTCCCTCGGTTATGTCTTCAAAAACGCCGCGCTCGGCACGGATGTCATCGTTTCGGTTGGTTCGAATGAAGTCTATGGTATCAGCTTCCGTCGCGACCTCGGAAACGCCTTTGAAGGCGCCCTTGGCTACAGCCAAGCGAACGGTGCAATCAAGAATATCCGGACTTGGACCGCGGAAGTCGCTTATAACCTCAACAAGCAGTACGCGCTCGCGCTTGGTTACTCCGACAGCAACGCCACCGGCGTCGCTGGCGACAGCCAGCTCGGTCTGACCGTTCGCTATAACTTCTAATCTTAGGATTAGAGGTTAGATCTAAGGGCCCCGGCAACGGGGCCTTTTTTTTGTCCTTCCAGTAAGGCCTTTGCGCCCGTGGGCTTACCGAGTTCCGAGGCTCTGGTCGACGGCTGCCTGAATGAGGTCAAAGAGTGCATAGCGTCGCGCATACAGGGCCCGTTTATTGGTCTTGGTCTCTTCGCGCGTGCGGCGGATTTCTCGCGTGGGCAACTCAAACCAACCGTCTTCCACGGCTTTGCCGTCAGCCTCAGTCCACAGGGTATCGTAATTGAAGGAAATTTTATTCCAAGGAGCCCGGATCATATGCTTAGCGCTGCTCATCTGGATGGTATTGCCGGCCCCGAGGAGGCGGGAGATGCCCAAGGCGCTCACGACTTCTTGGACGGCAAAAATGCCCATAGCCTTGGCTCGGACACCGTGCATGGCCTTCCAAGAGGCCTTAATGGTCTCTTCGTTGGCCCCTCTGCCGCCTTGAATAGCCCCGACATAAGCCACCCACTGGCCATTCACTTCTTCGACCGCAAGGGCGACGGAGCATAATTCGCCCCCAATTTTATCGCAGAAAACCCTCAGCGTCCATTCACCCTCGCGCCGGAAGCGCTGATCTTGTCCGAGCGTGATGCGCATCGTGCCGGTTTCTTCTCCCAGGGTGACTTTGGCGACCGTGATTTCATCTTGATACAGCAGGGTTTGGTTCGCCGGGCCAGGATGGGTTTGGGCGAAGCGGTAAGTATCCTGTAGCACTTTTAATTGTCGGTCAGCGCTCCAGCGCGTGGAGAGATAGCCCAGTAAAGTGCGGTGCCAAAGCAGGCAGTTCGTCTTTGCGTAAGGCAGGTTTTCGGGTTGGAGCAAGAATGCGACCCAGGCGGAGAAAATCCGGTGATTGAACATCGCCGTCAACGCCCGGGCTGGGCACTTGATGAGAAGGGTTTGCCAGTAGCGGCCGCCGCCATGGATCTGGCGCGTTAATTTCCAGGCGCAGACAAAGGAATGAAAAGGGCTGGCCGGTGGCCTTGGGGGAAAGTTGAAAGTCATGAAGCTGGGGCCAGTCTTACGACGACAACTTACCGTGCACGCCTACTTGGGCGATACTAGAAAGGGGCCTTTATGAGTAAGGCGACGATGGGGGTCGACCGCTCAGAGCCCTTCGCGCGAGGGCTTTGGCCTATCCGTCGGCTTCACGCCTTTAGATTTGAAGAAATCGCTCAGAACTCCGGATCGTGCTTCGGCGAGCTTGTTTTTTTGCACATCTTCGGGGGTCAGGAGTTTCTGCCGTCCATCATTGATGCGCCGGAGCTGCATGAGGGCTGATTGTTGCAGTTGTCTGACGCGTTCGCGCGTTAGTTTAAACATTTCACCAATCTCTTCGAGGGTGAGCGGACTTTCGCCGTTAAGTCCGAAACGCAGCACTAGGATTTCGGATTCGCGCGAATCGAGTTGGGCGAGCATGTCGTTGATCTCGGTCCGATCCGACTTGGTTCGTAAATTTTCGAAAGGGGTCCGCTCCGACTCGTCTTTGACCAGGTCGCCCAAGGTCGCATCGCCTTCTTCGCCGACCGGCTGATCCAAGGAAGCGGCGCGATTGGCGACGGATTTCATGTGCACAATTTTGGCGATGGGGATTTCCATGGCCTGAGCGATTTCTTCGTTATGTGGTTCGCGTCCTAATTCGGCGGTTAATTTGTTCGTGACCCGTCGCATCTGGGAGATGCGGTCCACCATATGCACGGGCAGGCGGATAGTCTTTCCATTCGACGCCAGGGCTCGCTTGATGGCCTGCTTGATCCACCAAGCCGCGTAGGTGCTGAGTTTACCGCCCTTGTCCGGATCGAAACGTTCGACGGCTTTGATCAGGCCAAAATTCCCCTCACTGATTAGATCGAGCAAGGGTAGGCCAAAATTATCGTAGTCTTTGGCGATGCGGACGACCAAGCGGAGATTGGCCTGGATCATGTGCTGGCGGGCGGCTTCGTCGCCTTTGAGGATGCGTCGGGCCAAGGCCGTTTCTTGCTCGAGCGTGAGCAAGGGGGTCTTGCCGATCTGATCTAAATAGTAACGGAGCGGCGAACGCTCTTCGGGCGAAAGCTCCTCCCAGGGCAGCCCGGGCTCGGTCGGGTCGAGGTCGGTGACTGGAAGCTGAGCCGGCTGAATCATGGGCTTCTGGGGAGTCGGTGGATTCACGGTTTTTTTCAGTACAACAGGCGTAGCTATCGCCTTCTTTTTGGCACTCTTCGACGGCTTCGATTTGGACACGGGATTGGAATTAGGGCCGCAGGCCAGCGGCCAAGCCGAGCGCGCGAAGCACGCTCTTTGACTTATTAATAGTCTCTTCGAATTCTAAGTTTGGAACCGAGTCGGCGACGATGCCGGCCCCGGCTTGAATGCTGGCGACGCCGTTACGCAGCGAGGCGGTCCGAATGACGATACAGGAGTCGTGACCCCCATCGAAACCAAAATAGCCCACGGCGCCGCCATAGATACCACGGCGTTCGCCTTCGAATTCTGAAATGATCTGCATCGCACGCACTTTGGGCGCGCCCGAAAGCGTTCCGGCCGGGAAAGTCGCCCGGAAAAGGTCAAAGGCGTCTTTTTCAGAGGCCAACTCGCCTTCGACTTGTGAGACGATGTGCATCACGTGCGAGTAGCGCTCGACGATCGCGTAATCAGGCACCTTAACGCTTCCCGGGACGCAAACTCGGCCGAGATCATTACGGGCGAGATCGACCAACATCAGATGTTCGGAGCGTTCTTTAGGGTCGGCCAGGAGTTCGACTTCAAGTCGGCGATCGGCGGCTTCATCAGCTCCGCGAGGGCGGGTGCCGGCAATCGGACGTATCTCGCAGCGTCGTCCCGTCAGGCGGACGTTGACTTCGGGAGAGGCGCCCACGACGTCGAAGCCTCGGCCAGTTTCCATGACGAACATGTAGGGCGACGGGTTGACATGACGCAGCACGCGATAGAGGTCGAGCGGGTCGCCTTTGAAGGGAACGTCCGTCCGGCGAGAAAGCACCACCTGAACGCAATCTCCGGCCCGGATGTAGTCTTGGATCTTAAGGACGGCGGCCTCGAAGCCGGCTTGATCGACGTTGGCTTGGCCTTTGGCGAAATCGGCGCTCGCCGGTAATTCCGCGGCGATGGCGGCCCGCGGGCCAGTCACGACGGTGCGGAGGGCTTCGAGTTCCTTGCGGGCAGCTTCCCAGGCGGCATCGGCTTGGGCGGGTGAGCTCACGCGAGCGTTCACGATCAGGCGAAGTTTCTGACTCGCGTTGTCGAAGGCCACCACGCGGTCGACGAGCATGAAATGGAGAATGGGCGTGCCAGCGGGGTCTTTGGCCGGCTGAGGGACGGTGGGTTCGACCCGATGGATGTATTCATAGCTAACCATCCCCACCATACCGCCGACAAAAGGGGGAAGCCCGGGTACCTTGGCTACGCGAAGGCCAGAAAGCTCCTTCTTGATCAGCGTGAGGGGATCCTTGGGGGTCGGAATGGTCTCCTTCTTGCCATCGCGGTGGATGATTTCGGTGCGATCTTCCCACGCCGTCACCGTCATGGCTGGGGCTGCGCCACAAAAACTGTAACGACCGATGCGCTCGCCGCCCGTGACGGATTCGAAGAGGAAAGGGGAACCGAGTGCGCGAAGTCGTGCGTAGACGGACACGGGGGTCTCGAGGTCAGCCATCATGTCCAGACAGACCGGAATCAGGTCGGACGTTTGGGCCAACTGGCGAAAGGTAGCTTGGTCTGGGACTAGGCTCACGAAGTCGTATTAGAGACGGAAACCTTAGGGGGGAAACCTTTTAAGCCAAGAAGTCCGTTACGAATGCGTTCAAGTAAGTTCGGCTATAGCCCTTTGCCAGACCAGCGACCCCACAGGGAAAGGGGCAACAGACGGCCATTACCCTCCTGTTTGAGGGCCAGTTCACCAATATCAATCTTACCACCGAGCCCCTTCGTCGTTTCTTCGAGCAGATTATGGCAAAGAATCGACGAGGCATCGATGGTGTAGACCGTGAGCAGCAGGAATTTAGCTTGGGGCGAAAGAAGGTCGCGGCAGGCCCGCAGGAGGGGGGCGAGGTCGCGTTCGACTTTCCAGAATTCGCCGTTGGGACCGCGGCCAAACGCCGGCGGGTCGAGCATGATGGCCTCGTATTGATTGCCCCGCTTTACTTCACGTTTCACGAACGTCATCGCATCTTCGATGATCCAGCGGATGGGGGCTTCGGCTATACCGGAGAGTTCCTGGTTGCGGCGACCCCAAGCTACGGCGGGTTTGGACGCATCGACGTGGGTGACGTGCCAGCCGGCTTGAGCGGCGACCAGCGAGGCCGCTCCGGTGTAGCCGAAAAGGTTAAGCAGGCGTGGGCGCTGTTCGCCGGTTTGTTTTTGTTGAGAAACCCATTTCCAGTGGGGAGATTGTTCGGCAAAGACCCCGAACTGCTTAGAATTATCCATGAACCGTAACTGAAAGCGCAGTTGGCCAAGTTTGGTTTCCCATTCTTTGGGGCAATTACCCTGGAGCTTCCATCGGCTATCCCGACCCGCCTCTTCATGGACGGCAACGGCCTTATTCCATTCACTTTCGGGCAGGGCTTTGCTCCACCAAGCTTTAGGTTCGCTGCGGACCATGCGGACGCCGCCAATCTCCTCGAGCTTGAAGCCGTCGCCGGTGTCGAGGAGGCGATGTCCCTCCCAATCGCTGACTAGTACGCTGATTTCCACGCAGGCATCGTGGAAGACTCCGCCGCCAGAGGGAAGCCCGCTTTTGCTCGCCAAATGTTTTTTAGCCCGCCCTCATTAGCCCGATGATACCGCAGCTAGCCAGTGCACGCTGGGAGGCCAAGGCCTCCGGTATCGTCGCACTTACGCAAGATTGGCCTGGCGAGACTCTGCCGCCTTTGACGCTTAACCCACCCGCAAAGATGGTCGCGCTCGAAAGGGCTGACGCGCGGGCCTGGTCTTTGCGTTCGGGGCATTGGTTCGAGGCGGCTCGAATCCATTTCTTTTTCTGGAAATCGCTTTGCCCGGAGATTACCGATGGTTCCATCCAAGTAGTCGGGGCGTTTAATGATTGGGGGCGGGCGGTGAATAGGGAGGCCTGGACGCTTTTGCCCGTGTGCGTGCTCGGCGCAGAAGGTTTTGAGTTAAGCGTCGCACAGGAGGATGTCTTACGGGGCGCCGAAGAAGCGGAATTTAAATTCATCCGTCTCGACGGCCGTTGGCTCGAGCCCCCGCATGATGCCGACAATATCCGCCGTAATACCGCCGGGCACCGTAATTTACTGCTCACGCTACGTCGGACAGGAAAGCACGTTTTCCGTTTTCAGGCCACCGATGTGGACCCGACGGCCGCCCCGGTAAGAATGATTTTTGAAACCCCAGATCTTTTGGAATTAGGCGATATCTTGGCCTCCGATCCGTTGGATGTTCTGGAGCCTCCAGGTACCTTTGGCGCCAGCGTGGCAGGGCAAAAGACGACTTTTAGGGTTTTTGCTCCGAGAGCGCGTTCGGTGGAAGTCATCTGGCATCAGGCGGCCACCGGTACCCAAAATATCGTCGCCTTAAAGCCCGAAGGGCAGGGAGCGTGGGAGGCAGTCGTGCCGGAAAATCTTACCGGCGCTCATTACGTTATTTCGGTGGGCGGTAAGGATAATTTGTTGGGCGGCAGATTTAGTGAAGCCACGGCAGTTGACCCATGGGCTCGGGCCGTATTAGGCCCCGGTCAGCAAGCGGGCATCGTGCTCGGACCCGAAAGCTTACAGCGTTTCAACGACGGTTTTAAAGTTCCAGCCGTGGAAGACCTAGTCATTGTTGAGGCTCATCTCCGCGACCTCTTAGGACTCTCGGCAGAGGATGCTACTCGCGGAGGTTATCAGGCCTTGGCCCGCGTGATTCGTTCGCAGGGCAATTACCTGCGCTCATTGGGCGTGAATGCTTTGGAGCTGCTTCCTTGCGCCGAATTCGAACACGCCTCCGCGGATGAATATCATTGGGGCTACATGCCAGTCAGCGCCTTTGGCGTCGCCACCAGTTACGCCAGCGCGCCCGGAGCTCCGGCGCTGGAAGAGTTCCGCGATGTCGTGCGGGCCTGCCATGAAGTGGGCCTCACCGTAATCATGGATGTGGTGCTTAATCATTTCGGCTCACCCAATGGCCTGATGGCCGTGGATTCGGCTTATTATTATCGGACCGACCCGCAGGGTGGTCTGACGAATTGGAGTGGTTGCGGCAACGATGTGCGGGCCGAAGCCCCGATGTTCAAACGGCTCGTCTTGGCGGCCTTGGAGCATTGGACGGAAGTCCTCGGCGTCGATGGCGTGCGCTTGGATTTGGCCGAACTGCTGGGCGCGCCATTGCTACGCGAAATCGAAACTGATTTCCGGCTGCGCAGTCCGTCTAAGGTATTAATCGCCGAACCCTGGAGCTTTCGTGGGCACATCGCGCGTGACCTCGATGATTCGACTTGGACGAGTTGGGATGATGCCTTCCGCGAATTCTTGCCCGCCTATGTCCGGGGAGATGCCCGAGCCTCGGATTTATTGCACCATGTCGCGGCTTGTGCGATCCGACCTTCCGCTCGGTTACGGTATGCGCAATCCCACGATGACATGGCTTGGTTGGATCGGATCACCGAGCGTTCGGGGGCAGATGCTCTTGATCCCACTCCGAATGATGTTTTGCGCACCCGCATGATGCACGTGATTTTACTTTGTGCGGCGGGCGTGCCAATGCTCTCCGCGGGTCAGGATTTCCTGATGACCAAGCGGGGCGTCGGTAATACCTGGCGAAGGGGGGATTTGAATAAACTCGATCCGGTCCGCCTAGAGCGGTTCCGTGTCGAACACGATTTTGTCGCGCGCCTTATCCGGTTTCGACTTTCTGACCTTGGGGCCCCGCTGCGGCCGCGTGAGGCTGTGTCGCCGGCTTGGATGCAAGTGACCCACGAGGACTCTGGGGAGGCCTTTGTGGCGGTCCTGAATGCTGACGGCCGTCTCGGGCCATCCCGCATCCTTATCGCCTGCAACCCCCATGATAAGCCAGTCGTGTTGGCCCTACCCAGAACGGCTAACTGGTTGGCCGTAGTCGTTTCGCCTTTCCCGACTTGCCTGCATGCACCGGGAGATATGCCTAAAATCGAGAAGGATATGCTGATTCTTCCTCCCTTGGGGTGCGGAGTTTGGTCGGCGGGCGCCTGATTTGCATTCTCCGCTTGCCAATAAGGGTAAGGACACCCTTTTTCATTCCTTTCCCTTAGTCGGGAATCGCCCACTTCTCTATGCACACCATGGCCACCAAAGTAGCTATCAACGGATTCGGCCGCATCGGCCGTCTCGTATTCCGCGCCCTCGTTGAACAGGGCCACCTCGGTAAGACTTTTGATGTCGTTGCCGTCGGCGATATCGTCCCCGCGGACAATCTCGCTTACTTGCTGAAATACGACTCCTCGCAGGGTCGCTTCAATGGCACGGTTTCTTCCAAGAAATCTTCGCCTGATAAGCTCGAAGACGATGTCCTGATCGTGAACGGCAAAGAAATCCTCGTCGTTTCGGCCCGTTCGCCGGCTGAATTGCCCTGGAAAGCCCTCGGCGTCGAAATCGTCATCGAGTCTACCGGCCTCTTCACCGAAGCCGCCAAGGCCAAGGGACACCTCGAAGCGGGTGCCAAGAAGGTCATCATTTCCGCTCCGGCTAAGGATGAGGATATCACCGTAGTCATGGGTGTTAACGACGATAAGTATGATGCTGCTATCCACCACATCATCTCGAACGCCTCTTGCACGACGAACTGTCTCGCGCCTCTCGTCCACGTGCTCCTCAAGGAAGGCTTCGGAGTTGCCGAAGGCCTCATGACCACGGTTCACGCTTACACCGCGACCCAGAAGACGGTCGACGGTCCTTCCAAGAAGGATTGGAAAGGTGGCCGTACCGCCGCTCAGAACATCATCCCATCCGCCACCGGCGCCGCTCGTGCCGTCGCGCTCGTGATTCCTGAAGTTAAGGGTAAGCTCACTGGCATGGCCTTCCGCGTGCCCGTTCCTACTGTCTCGGTCGTCGATTTGACCGTGAAGACCGTCAAGGATACCTCCCTCGCTGAAATCAAGGCCGCCCTCAAAAAGGCTTCCGAGACCTACATGAAGGGTTACCTCGCTTACACCGACGAAGAAGTGGTTTCTTCGGACTTCATCCACGACAAGAATTCGTCAATCTTCGACGCAGGTTCTTCCATCGAGTTGAACAAGAACTTCTTCAAGCTGATCAGCTGGTACGATAACGAGTGGGGCTATTCTAATCGCGTCGTTGAGCTCCTCAGTAAGGTTTCGGCCAAGCTCTAAGCTCAGTCCCGACCTTTATTCGACAGGCGACCCCCAACCGGGTCGCCTGTCTTGTTTTAGGCCTTCCAGAGGGCAGGGGAGCCCAGAAGTGATGTTTCGACTGGGTTGGTTAGGTTTGTTCTTCCCACTTTAGGGCTTACTGCTTTCTCTGCACCTTTCCTCCCATGCCTGTTCCTACCCTCCGTGCTCTTGGTTCTGTTTCCGGTCAGCGTGTCCTCGTCCGGGTCGACTTCAACGTCCCCCAGGATAAAAAGACGGGCGCCATCACGAATACCCAGCGTATCGCCGCGGCATTGCCGACGATCCGCTTCCTGCTCGAGGGCGGGGCTTCGCTGGTACTGATGTCACATTTGGGCCGTCCAGACGGTAAGGTGGTTGAAAAGTTTTCGCTTCGCCCAATCGCGGTTGAGCTCGAGAAGCTCCTGGGTCGCCCGGTCAAATTCGTGGCGGCCTGCGTGGGTGCCGAAGCCGAAGCCGCGGCCCAGTCGTTGAAGGCCGGCGAAGTCCTTTTGCTCGAAAATCTCCGCTTTCACATCGAAGAAGAAGGCAAGGTGAAGTTGGAAGACGGTACGAGCATGAAGGCCGATCCGGCCAAGGTCGCCGAATTCCGCGCGTCTCTTTCACGCCTTGGCGACGTCTATGTGAATGACGCTTTCGGTACCGCCCACCGCGCCCATTCTTCGATGGTCGGCGTCAATTTAGCCCGTAAAGCCGCAGGTTTCCTGCTCGAAGCGGAGCTCAAGGCTTTCGACACGGTATTGAATAATCCCCAGCGTCCTCTGCTCGCCATCCTCGGCGGAGCCAAGATCGCCGATAAGATTCCTCTAATTCGCAATCTAATCGAAAAGGCTGACGAAATCATCATCGGTGGCGGCATGGCCTACACCTTCCGTAAGATCTGCGACGGAATGGAAATTGGTAATTCTCTGTTCGACGCCGAAGGCGCCAAAATCGTCCAAGAGCTGCTCGATAAGGCCAAGGCACGTGGCGTGAAAGTTACGCTCCCGGTCGACTTCAATTGCGGTGATAAGTTCTCTCCTGATTCCAACATGCAGGCGGCCACGATGCATTCAGGCATTCCCGCCGGCTGGGAGGGGATGGATGCCGGTCCTGAATCCATTAAACTTTACGAACAAGCCATCGGTCGCGCGGGCACCGTGGTTTGGAATGGTCCTTGCGGCGTCTTTGAATTCGAAAAGTTCGCCGTCGGCTCGATGGCCATGGCAGCAGCGGTGGCTCAGGCGACGGCCCGGGGCGCTGTCACCATCGTCGGCGGGGGCGATACCGCCACGGCCGCCAAGAAATTTGGCGTCGATACCAAGGTGACCCATTGCTCCACGGGCGGTGGCGCTTCGCTCGAATACCTCGAAGGCAAGATTCTCCCTGGTGTCGCGGCCCTCTCGGCCTAACCCTTTGTCCTTAACCTCCATCTTAACCCTTATTTACTATGTCTAAACGCACTCCCCTCATCGCTGGTAACTGGAAAATGAATAAGACCGCCACCGAAGGCGTCGAACTCGTCCAAGCTATTGCCGCCGCCGTCGGTATCGAATCCGCCGTCCAGATCGTACTTTGTCCGCCCTTTACGGCTCTCTCCGCCGTCAGTGCCGCCGTCGAAGGCACCCACCTCGCCGTCGGGGCTCAGAACATGCACGACAAGGTGAATGGGGCATTCACGGGCGAAGTCTCTGCCGTGATGCTGCGTAACCTCCACGTTACTCACGTAATTTTGGGCCACAGCGAACGCCGGAGTATCTTCGGTGAAGACGATGCTTTTATTAACCGTAAAGTTCTCGCCGCTTTGGAGGCTTCCTTGAAGCCCATCCTCTGCGTCGGTGAACTGCTGGCCGAGCGCGAAGCGGGCACCACCAAGGACGTCGTGCGTCGTCAGCTCGAGTTGGGCCTGCAGGGCGTTCCGGCCAATAAGGCCGACCAAGTGATTATCGCTTATGAGCCAGTCTGGGCCATCGGTACGGGCAAGACCGCTACCCCCGCAATGGCTCAAGAGGTTCACGCGTATATTCGTCAATTGCTGACGGCTCAATTCGGCTCCGAGTCGGCTGGCCGGATGCGCATTCTTTACGGCGGATCGATGAAGCCGGATAACGCCGATGCCTTGCTGGCCGAACACGATATCGATGGCGGTCTGATCGGTGGTGCCGCCCTGGAAGCCAAAGGTTTCGTCGCCTTGGTGCAGAGTGCAGCTAAGTCGCTTTCGGCTTAATTTAAGGCTGTTTATCATCAGACCAGCGACGGATTAGACCGACAAGGGGTCTATCCATCGCTGGTCTAATAGTTAAAATCACGCCCGGTCAGATGTTTTACATCTTTTAACAATTTAGAATTATTCTAAATAATATAAATATATACGTATCAATGATTTAAATATCAAACCCCCAAACCATTCACAGGCTTATTCACTTAATGACCCGTTTTAACCCCCTGCGAAGGGTAAAATGGGACGAAAATTTGGTTGCGAAGGGGGTGGGGGTTTCGTGCCTCTGAATGCAAAAATCAATGTGCGAGCTTCCCGCCTCTTGTCAGAGCCAACTGGATCATCCCAGCCCTCTTCGCGCGTCTAACGCCGGCTCAGGTTGCTCCATCTTCCTGCCATTTAACCGCTAACTTTTACCGATTTTTCCGCGATGCGTAAGCTCCTCGATTACCTTAACCGTTCGGCCCCCTGGGGGAATTTCTTCCCACGCTCCATCAATGCCGCCCCTTTCCAGATTTTGGTCTGTCTGCTGATTACGGGTGTGGTCGTCGTCGCGGCGGTGAACGAATACGCTACCAATAAATATCTCAATGTCGGTTATACGCCGGATCAACCCGTGGCCTTTGATCACTCCTTGCATGCCGGACCTGATTCGGTCCTCGGTCTGGATTGTCGCTATTGCCACAACTTCGTCGATCGTTCGGGACACTCCAACGTGCCGACGACTAATACCTGTTGGAACTGTCACAGCATCGTGAAGCCCGAAAGTCCCGCTTTAGCTTTGGTCAAACGCAGCGTCGAAACCGGCGAAGCGATTCGCTGGGTCAAGGTCCACAAGGTTCCTGATTACGTTTATTTTAACCACTCCGTGCACGTGAATCGCGGCGTCAGTTGCGTCGAGTGTCACGGCCGAATCGACCAGCAGGTCGTGGTCGGGCAGCAGAAATCTTTGAACATGTCGTTCTGTCTCGATTGCCACCGCAATCCCGAGCAGGTGTTGCGCCCCTTGGACAAGGTCTACGACCTTTCCTGGAAAGCCACTTCGCCCGCCGCTCAAGTTGAGCAAGGTTCAAAGTTCGTCCACGATTGGCAGGTCAATCCACCCCAGAGTTGCTCCGGCTGCCACCGCTAATCTCTAAATATTTTTCACGATGAGCAAGAAAGTCTTTGAACACCCCGTCGCCCAAGCTGGCGAAACCACGGGTCCGAGTTATTGGCGCAGCCTTGAGGAGCGTAACAAGACGCCCGAATTCCGCACGCGTGCGGAACGTGAATTCGTCGAGGGCGCTTCCGCCATCTCGACCGTCGAGCGCCGCGAGTTTCTGATGCTGATGGGTGCCTCATTCGGGTTGGCCGGTCTCGGTCTTGCGGGTTGCCGCGAGCCTCGTAACCACACTTTACCCTACGCCAAGCAGCCCGAGAATACGATCCCGGGCGTCCCGACTTTTTACGCGACTTCCTTCCCCGGCGAATCGGCTAACCAGCCGCTCTTGGTCGAAACGCACCAGCACCGGCCCACGAAGGTGGAAGGTAATCCAAGCCACGCCGCGAATGGCACCGCTTCCTCGAAGTTCGCCCAAGCCAGTATTCTTGACCTATACGATCCAGATCGCGCTCAAGCTTCTTATGGCGCCAATGGGGCCCAACTTTCCGTTGCGGAAGTCCGCGATTTGTTGCGCGCACTTGCGGCCTCCGCTCAAAGCAATGCAGGTACGGGCTTAGCCTTCCTTGCCCGCCCATCGTCTTCGCCGACGCGCGCCCGTCTAGTGGCGGCGATTCAAGCGGCATATCCGAAGGCCCGCTGGGTTGAATACACGCCAGTCTCGCAGCATAACGCGACCCGTGCCCTCGGTGCTCAGGTCTTACCTGATTACGCGAAGGCCCGCCGTGTCCTAAGCCTCGATCGCGATTTCCTCGGGGCGCATGATGGCACGGTCGAAGATACCCGCGCCTATTCCGCCGCCCGTCGCGCAGATAGCGCCGACCAAGCTGAGAAGATGACCCGTTTGTATGTCGTAGAGTCGACCTTTACTTTGACGGGTGGCGCAGCCGACCACCGTCTCCGCGCTTCCACTTCGCATATCTCATCCCTGGCCGCACTCTTTGCCGCCGAGGTTTTGACGCAGTCGGGACAGGCTTCCGAAGGGGCTGCGCTGAAGGCAAAAGTTTCCGGAGTTCAAGTCGACGAACGTTGGGTCAAGGAGTGCGTCGCCGACTTGGTGCAGGCTAAGGGCGAAGCCCTGATCGTCGCCGGTGATCATCTCACAGACGATGCGCACCGCGCCGTCTTCCTTGCCAATCAGGCCTTGGGTGCGGCGGTTCGCTATGTTTCAGCACCGAGCTTATCGGCTCTTTCAATTTCATATCTGGCCACCAAGCCAATAGAAACGTTGGTAATTCTCGGCGGTAATCCTGCGTACGATGGGCCTGCTGACATCAATTTCTCGTCCGCCGTTAAGTCAGCGAAGAGCGTCGTCCGTCTGGGTTATCATGGCGCCGCTTTTGATGAGACCTCTTCGTGGGTGAAGTCCGTGGGCGGTACGGTCATCGCTTCTTCCCATTACCTCGAGAGCTGGTCGGATGGTCTCACCGTTGACGGCACCTATGTGCCGGTTCAGCCGATGATTGACCCGCTCTTCCCGACGTTCTCCGAACTCGAGGTGCTGGCACCTTTTGCCGGCCTGACGAAAGAACCTTTTGCCTTGGTGCGCGAAACTTTCAACGCCCTCGCTAAGGATAATTCCGATCATGCCTTTGCCGCCTGGCTCGCCGAAGGTGTGTTGGCGGATTCCGGTTACGCCGCGACGACCCTTCGCGTCACTGCTTCGGAAATTAAAGCTTTCAAGGCTCCGGTGCTTTCCTTTGACGCGCTTGAAGTGCGCATCCTCCCCAGCGTGCATGCGGGCGATGGTCTTTACGCTAACAACGGTTGGTTGGCCGAGGCACCCGACCCGATGTCCAAGACCTGCTGGGAAAATGTGATTTTAATCAGTCCTAAGTTGGCCGCCAAACTCGAAGTCGAGCCCGAGCCGATGCTGATCAATAAGATCGGGCAGATGAATCGTAACATCAATCTGACTGTCGCCGGTCGTTTGCTCTGTCGCGTCGCCAAGGTCACCGTCGACGGCGTCACCATCCAAGGTCCAGTCTTTATTATGCCAGGGATGGCTGACTATACGCTCGGCCTGCAGCTGGGTTTTGGTCGCACGGTCGCTGGTCGCGTGGCGACCCGGGTCGACGAACGTCTCGCCGGTCGCGTGACGGGTAACGGTTTCAGCGTCTACCCGCTCGTTGCTTCTTTGGCCGCCTCCGCTTATTGTTCTGGCGCGCGTCTTGAGCTCACCGCGGCGACGGTCCCCGTCTGTAATATGCAGGACCACTGGTCCATGGAAGGTCGCGATATCGTGCGCGAAGGAAATGCGGAAGACCTCCGGGAGAACGCGAATTTCGCGAAGCTGGGCATCGATGGCCATGCTCCTGCCGTTTACGGTAAGGACGGCACGATGAGTCCAGGCCAGAAAGCAATCACCACCCCACGTGGTAATTCTGCTTACGAGCACCCCGACCATTCGGTCGCTCCGAATGTCGCCGTCTGGAAGGGCCACGAAAGCGAATTCCTTCCCTTGCAGCAGTGGGGGATGTCTATCGATTTAAATACTTGCACGGGTTGCAACGCTTGCGTGACCGCCTGTCAGTCTGAAAATAATATTCCCGTCGTCGGTCGCGATCAGGTCCTTAAGGGACGTAACATGCAGTGGATTCGTCTCGACCGTTATTTCTTCGACGGGCGCGATAACGCCGGCATGGCGATTCCCGAAGACCCGCAAGTTACTTTCATGGGCGTCGCCTGTCAGCATTGCGAGACGGCTCCCTGCGAAACGGTTTGTCCCGCGAACGCCACCGTCCACGACGACCAAGGTCTCAATACGATGGCCTACAACCGTTGTATCGGTACCCGTTACTGCGCCAATAATTGTCCGTACAAAGTTCGTCGCTTCAACTTCCTCGACTACAATAAGCGCGAAGCGGGTCACTACTACGAAGGGCCTCTCGGGCCTGCTAAGTTGCCGAAAGATCCGGCCGACCTTCCTCAGCTGCAGAAAAACCCTGACGTTACCGTGCGGATGCGCGGGGTCATGGAAAAGTGCACCTATTGCGTCCAGCGTATCCAGGAAGCCAAGATTCACGCCAAAGTGCGCGCCAAGAACTCGGCGGACATCAAGGTTGCCGACGGCACGCTGCAGGTGGCCTGTCAGCAGGCTTGTCCAGCCGGCGCCATCGAATTCGGCGACATCACCGATCCGAACTCCCGGGTTTCCAAGGCCAAGGCTTCGACTCGCTCGTATGGCGCATTGACCTACCTGAATACTCGCCCGCGCACGACCTACCAAGCCAAGTTGCGCAACCTCAACCCGAAGATGCCGGGTGCCAATCGCGTGCCCCTCTCCCGCAAGGAGATGGCTGGCCGCGAAGGTCACGCCGCTCCTCACGGCGCGGTTCATACCGAAGTCCATGGCGCTGCCGAAGCCCACGGTTCGAAACACCCCTCTAAGTAACCCTTAAACGCATTACCGTCCCATGGCTCACGCCCACGACAGCTCGCAAGAGCGCCCTGCCATCCTTGATAAGGTCCGCCCCGCCGAGCTCCCTCGCGCCAAGCTGATACTTAACGATCGCAGCTTCCATTGGATCACCGACAAAGTCTGCGGTATCGTCGAAGAGCCAACGCCGACTTGGTGGAAAGTTCTTTTCGTCGCCGCGCTCTTCATCGCCTCGTTTACTTTCGTCGGCATGGCTTACCTTGTTTCGACGGGTACGGGTACGTGGGGTCTGCGTTCGCCGGTGGGTTGGGGCTGGGCGATTGTTAACTTCGTCTTTTGGGTCGGTATCGGCCACGCGGGTACGCTGATTTCCGCGATTCTCTGCCTACTTCGTCAGAAATGGCGTACGTCAATCAATCGTGCTGCTGAAGCGATGACGATTTTCGCCGTCATGTGCGCCGGTCTCTTCCCGCTCTTCCACGTCGGTCGCGTTTGGTTCGCTTGGTGGCTCTTCCCCATTCCCAATCAGAACGGTATCTGGCCTCAATTCCGTTCGCCACTCGAGTGGGATGTCTTCGCGGTTTCGACTTACTTCACCGTCTCCACGCTCTTTTGGTACATGGGGATGATTCCTGACCTGGGTGCCATCCGCGACCGGGCCAAGACTTGGTGGCGTAAGGCGTTTTACAGCCTCTTGGCGATGGGCTGGAGAGGGGGTAATCGTCAGTGGAGTAATTTTGAAATGGCCTACTTGTTGCTCGCCGGCCTTTCGACTCCGCTGGTGCTCTCGGTGCACACCATCGTTTCGTTCGACTTCGCGGTCTCCAACGTCCCCGGCTGGCACACGACAATCTTCCCTCCGTATTTCGTGGCCGGGGCGATTTTCTCCGGCTTTGCGATGGTGCTTACTCTGATGTTGCCGCTGCGCGCGATCTATCGCCTGCATGATGTGATCAATCAGTACCACATCGACAATATGTGTAAGATCATCTT
Source organism: Verrucomicrobiota bacterium (assembly GCA_037131085.1). Classification (GTDB taxonomy): domain Bacteria; phylum Verrucomicrobiota; class Verrucomicrobiia; order Opitutales; family UBA953; genus UBA953. The sequence continues at coordinate 17,459 of JBAXRS010000002.1, forward strand.
GGCCACGGGTTCGATGGTTGGTTACGCGTACGCCACCGAATTCTTCATCGCCGCTTATTCGGGCAATGCTTACGAGAAGTTCGCCTTCATCAACCGGGCTTTCGGTCAATATTCTTGGGCTTACTGGATCATGGTTTCGTGCAACGTCATTACGCCCCAACTGTTCTGGTTCAAGAAGGTGCGCGAGAATCACTCCCTGGTCTGGATCATCTGCCTCTTCGTCAACGTGGGCATGTGGTTTGAGCGTTTCGTGATCACCGTCACTTCGCTCGCCAACGATTACCTGCCTTCGAGCTGGGGTTACTACAGCCCGACCATCGTCGATATTTTTACGTTCTTCGGGACCTTTGGCTTCTTCTCGGTCCTCTTCCTCCTGTTCATCCGCTTCCTTCCGCTTCTGCCGATGGCGGAATTGAAGATTGTTTCTCCGCAGGCTGACCCTCACGCCCACTGATCTCGACGCCCCTCCACCCATGAACGAACGCAACGAACGCATCCACGGGGTCGCCTGCACTTTCCGCCGGCCCTCCGACGTGTTTCACGCCGCAGAACGCGTGCGCGATGCCGGCTGGAAATGCTGGGATGTCCATACGCCTTTCCCAATCCACGGTATGGATCAAGCCATGGGCTTGCCCCGCTCACCCATCCCGCGCCTGACTCTCCTCGGTGGCGTGACTGGCTTCCTGACGGGCTGTCTGCTCACTTGGTATATGAATTCCTACGACTATCCGTTGATCGTCGGCGGTAAGCCTTACTGGAGCGTGATCTTCCCGTTCCCGATCTTGTATGAGTGCACGATTCTTTTCGCGGCGTTCGGCACGTTCTTCGGGCAGTTCATTTTTAATCGCCTGCCTCACCACCACCACCCGTTGTTTGACCTGCCGCAGTTCAGTCGCGTCTCGGACGATACTTTCATGATCGTCCTCGAAGCGCGCGATACGAACTTCCACCTCGATGAATCCCGTAACTTCCTGCTGTCGCTGGGCGGCCAGGAAATCACCGTCATCCGCGACTAATTCGTCTCATGAGCCGTTACCTCACCTTTCTTGCCGTCGCCGTCCTGGCCCTCATAAGTTTCTTAGGATTTCAGGGTAAGACCTCCAAGGATACTCCCGTCTATGTCTTCGATGACATGGATTACCAATCTAAGTACAAAGCCCAGGGGGAGAACGTGTTCTTTGCCGATGGCCGCGATGCGCGCCCGCCGGTCGCCGGGACGGTCGCCCGGGGCGACGCCCTACACCCAGAAAAGGTTTTCGCCGCTGACTACCGTCGGGCCGAATCTTTAAATCCGTCTTTCGTGACGGCTAAGGATGCCAAAGGTAATTTCCTCGCGGAGTTTCCGGTCAAATCCCTTACGGTGCTCAAGGGTGGCGAACTCCAGCCCTTCACCATCGACGGTAAGACGTTGGCTCTCGGCCAAGCGAAGTTCCAAATCTATTGTGCGGTCTGCCATGGTCAGGCGGCCGACGGCAATGGCATCATGAAGGTCCGTTCCGCCGTCGAAGGCGATGTTGCCATCGTCACGATTGCGAACTTACAGACCCCGATTTTTCGGGCTTACCCGCACGGACAGATCTTCGACGTTATCACGAACGGCAAGAACACCATGCAGGGCTACGGCGACAAGCTTTCGCCTGAAGAACGCTGGGCGGTCGTTGCCTATGTCCGCGCCTTGCAGCTTTCACAGGCTTGCCCCGCCGAACTCGTCCCAGCCTCATTGAAGGCTAACCTCAAGTAATTCGAATATGAGAGACACTTCTTCATCGCCCTCCGCCCATCCAATCACGGCTCACTGGAAGAAATTCCTGGTGCTGGGCCTCATGGGTCTCGGGGTGTGTTGGTTCTTTGCTTTCCAGGGAATGTTGGAACACCAGTACCGTCCGCTTCTTTCCGTTTTGGTTGGAGGCCTTTTCTGGGTCTCGGTGCTAATCGGTTTGCTGATGCTCACGATGATTACCCGGGTCTTCGATGCCGGTTGGGCACCCGTCATCCGTCGCTCGTGGGAATTAGTCTTACCCGCTTTACCTTTGGTGCTGTTGCTGAGCGTTGTCCCGATGGCGCTTCTCCCTAAATTCCGTCACCTGCTTTGGGATTGGACTGATGCCTCGCACCTTCTGCCTAACGGCCATGAAGTCGGGCATGATCCGATCCTTCAGGCTAAGAGTTGGTTTCTGAATGAGAGCTTCTTCCTCGGCCGTATTTTCGGCTACGTGGTTATTTTGGGCGGTTTGGTCTGGGCTCTACGTAAATGGTCCTTCGCTCAGGACACCGATCGGACGGCGGGGCACACCCATCGCCTGCATGCGATTTCTGCCGTCGGTATTCCTCTCGGCGCAGTCACCCTCACGATGTTGGCGTTCGATTGCCTGATGGCGCTTTCCTACCACTGGTTTTCTACGATGTATGGCGTGTGGTTTTTCTCCCTTTCCATCCGCCTCGCTTTGGCGTTTACGGTAATCATCACCTATCGTCTTTCTCATGGCGGTTGGCTCGACGGTATTTTTAACCAAGCCCACCGCCACGTCTTGGGTTGTCTGATGCTGGCTTTCACGGTCTTCTGGGCTTACATCAGTTTCTCCCAGTATTTCCTGATCTATACGGCGAACATCCCGGAAGAGACGTATTGGTATAATATCCGCGAGTTTGATTCCATAACCGGACTCAAAAACCAGTGGTGGAGTGTCTCGATGTACCTCGTCTTCGGCTTCTTCCTGTTGCCTTTCCTTATCCTGCTTTTTTATCGGACGAAAATTATCGCCGGTCGTCTCTTGTCGGTGGCTTGGCTGATTTTCTTTGGGGGTCTCGTTGACCTTTGGTTTAATGCCGTTCCGCGTCAGATCGCGGATAAGTCTGGTCCAGAGGGCTTCATTGTGGCGCCTTTCCTTACGCCGCATCTTTTCCTCGATTTGGCCGCCCTGCTTGGTTTCGGCGGTATCGTTATCGCCGTCTTCTTGCGCGGTGCCACACGACACGAGACTATTCCTGTTCACGACCCCCGTATCCTCGAGTCCATCAATTATCATGAGTGATCATTCTCCTTCTGGAAGCCGCCCGCTGATTCCTGGGCAGATTAATGCTTGGCTCGGAGCCGTCATTTTAGCCGGTCTGGCTTTCTTGGTCATCGCTTACGTTTACGTCGCTAACCGCCCACAGGGTGGGGCGGATACGGAACGTCGCGTTGCCCAAAAGGCTTTGCGGGCGAATGCCGAATCCAAGGCCCAGGAGCTTCTTACCACTCCGGCACGTAATCCCGACGGCACTGTTCGTATTACCATTCAGGATGCCATGGCTTTGATTGCGGCGGATAATAAAGTCCTGGAAAAATTTGCGCCTCCTATCGTAGCCGTTGTCGCCGGGGCCGCTCCACCCGTTGCTTTCGTGAAAGCGGATGACGAAGTGATGAAGCGCGGCGCAGCCGTCTATGGTCGCACCTGTATTGCTTGCCACCAGCCCACGGGCAAAGGTCTCCCCCCCGTCTTTCCCTCGATTGCGGAGACGCCTATCGTCGTCGGTAATCCAGAATTACCAATCAAGTTCATCACGAACGGGCTCATGGGTCCGATCACGGTGGGTGGTATGACCTTTAATAGCATGATGCCTCCGGTCGTCGGAGTCACGGACCAGGATATCTCCGACGTCCTTACCTATGTCCGCCAAAGTTTCGGCAACAAAGGTAATCCGGTTTCCATCGAACAGGTTAAAGCTGTTCGTGCCGCCAATGCGGCCCGGACCGCGCCGTGGACCACCGCTGAACTCGGCCTCAAATAATCCCAACCCTTTTACGCTCGATGAGTCAGGACCCTAACTACAGACGACCGCCCGGCCGTTCACCCGTAAGCCCATCGCGTCCGCCCCGCGGTGAAGCCCAGCTTCGCGGGCCTTTTCTTCTCTGTTTTGGCTCCGCCATCCTTTGGTTATTGCTGGCTTCCGTGCTCGGTTTAATCGCATCGCTCAAACTGCACCTTCCCTCTTTCCTGAATTCAGAATGCCTGACTTTCGGGCATGTCGTCGCCGCCCAAAAGAACGCTTTTATTTATGGTTGGGCCTGCAATGCGCTCTTCGCGGTCAATCTTTGGCTGCTCTCGCAATTAGGCCGCTTTGAATTGCGTAATGGTTGGCTTGCCAGCCTCGGCGGTTTCATCTGGAACGCCGCTTTGGGTTACGGTGTCTTGCAGATTTTCGCCGGAAAAATGAACGGCTTCAGCTTACTGGAAATGCCGCGGGAAGTCGGCCCCGTTCTGATGGTGGCTTTCTTGCTCGTCGGCTTCTGGCCAATCGTAGCCTTCGCCCGTCGGCCGACTGGACATTCTTTTGCTTCGCAATGGTTCGTGGTCGGCGCGGCCTTTATCTTCCCGATCGTCTATGCACTTACCCAGCTTTTGGTTCTCTGGTGTCCCGCTTCTGGCCCCGTGCAGGCCTTGGCGCATAGCTGGTTCATCCAGAACCTGATGCTGCTTTGGTTGGGTGCCTCCGGATTGGCGGCGGTCTACTATTTCATTCCTAAGGTGCTCGGACGTCCGTTGCATGGCTACTACCTCGCAACCGTGGCTTTCTGGACTTACTTCCTTTTTGCGGGTGCGACCGCTCCTTCGGCGTTATTGGGCAGTCCTATTCCGGTTTGGGTTCAGTCCGTTGGCGTCGTCGCCTCAATCATGATGATTATCCCGATCATCATCACTGCGATTAATTTCCATGGGACGCTTTTCCAGCGGGGGGGTTGGGCGCAGGCCTGGAATAGCACGACGCTACGCTTCGTGGCTTTCGGGGCCGTCAGTTTCACTTTGGCGGGTCTGCTCAACACGGTTTTTTCGACCCGGGGCTTTAATGCCACGGTTCGTTTTACCGAATTCGCTCAAGGCCAAGAGCAGTTGCTGACCTACGCTTTCTTAACGATGGTCATTTTCGGGGCCGCCTACTTTATTCTGCCGCGCTTGACGGGTGCCCTCTGGCCCTCTGCCAAGTTGATTCATCTTCATTTCTGGACGACGGCACTGGCGGTGATCGGCAGCGTGGGCGTTTCACTTGTTCACGGTTACCAAGTTGGACACCAACTTCTGAATCCGGCGGTCACGATGGCACAGGTCGGATCATCATCCTTGGCGTTAGCGGGAAGCATTTTCGCCTTACTTTTTCTGATTGGACATCTGGCTTTCGCCCTCAACGCATTCAGCATGATTTTCTCCTCATCGGCTCCGGCGGACTCGGAAGCCCAATCCGACTAATTCACCACCGTCATGAAGAACCTTAACTTCCTCTTCGCGGGTCTTTTTCTCACGATCGCTTTGCCCTTCGGCGGCTTATTGCTGAGTAGCCAAATACAACTGGGTTCACTCTCTCGTGCGCCGGCAGAAGAGGGCGGACCTTTGTTTCCTGCTCGTGAGCCTGGTTTGGCCATTCAAGGTCGGGCGGTTTACCGTGAGCTCGGTTGCGTTGCCTGCCATACGCAGCAAGTGCGTCCAGCGGGTCAAGGCAGCGATATCGCGCGGGGTTGGGGTTCACGCCCGTCTGTGGCCCGCGATTACGTCCTGCAGCCCCAAGTCTTGCTCGGCGAACGTCGCCTGGGTCCTGATCTGGCTAACTTTGGTGCCCGGGCTAAGTCTGATGATGATATCCATACCCTGTTGCGCGATCCGCACTCGGCTGGCTATTCGCTCCAGAAGCCTGACTTCGCCTATCTTTACGTCCTTTCCGCTGATGGTAAAAAGGCGCGGCCCACCGAGCGTGCCGTTGCCCTCGTCGCGTACCTTAAGTCCCTTCGTCAGGACTACGCCTCCCCTGAAGCCAAATTAAAGCAGTGAACCCATGAACGACCGTAACCGTCAACCAGACCGTAACCGCCCTCGCCCGGGCCCTCCTGGCCATCCCTCCGACGGGCTGACCGACGGACGATTGGTCGAGCTTCACTCGCAGCTTTCTCGGGATAAGGATGAGCCGGCCCAGGGTTTCTCCCTGACCCCGATTTTCATCGTTTTCCTATTTTGCGGATTCGGCTTCTGGGCGGGTCTTTATTTGACCCGTAATTCTGGCCAATTTTCGCCGGGGGTTTTCGATCTCGATGCCCCTAAGGTGGTGGCGGATACCGGCCCCAAGATTTTTGAGCCTGATGCCGCGAAGGGCGAGAAGCTCTTCTTGGTTAATTGTGCCGCTTGTCACCAGCCTACCGGCCTTGGCGTCCCTGGGGCTTTCCCTCCACTGGTCGGCTCGCCCTGGGTGGCTGGTGCGGATGAACGTATCATCAAGGCCATCCTCGTTGGGCTCGTCGGCGAAATCGAAATCAAGGGCGCCAAATATAACGGCAATATGCCTAACGTCGGTGCCACTTTGAAGGATGCCCAAATCGCCAATATCGCCACCTATGTCCGTTCGGCCTGGGGTAATTCGGCTGAACCGGTCATGGATATTAAGGTGGCCGAAGTCCGGAAGGCCATCGGCGCCCGGGGACAATACGCGGCTAAGGAGTTACTTGAGGCCCATCCGTTAGAAACAAAGTAAGTCTCGAAAAATTTCCAAAAAAAGACCCGGAATTTTCCGGGTCTTTTTTTGGACGGGTGACAGTGAACGCCGCTGCAGGACTTAGGCCGAATGCTTCTTGATGAAGGCGGCGATATCTCCCTTAGGGCGAGCTCCGACGATTTTGTCTACCACGACACCGTTCTTAAAAAGAAAGAGGGCAGGGATGGAAGTGACGCCAAGGTTTTGCGCCAAGGCCGGGTTGCTATCCACGTCCACTTTGCAGATCTGGACTGCTGCCCCCATTTCGGTGGCAAGCTGATCGAGGACAGGGCCTAACTGCTTGCAGGGCCCGCACCAGGTGGCCCAGAAGTCTACCAGCACCGGAACGGTCGACGCTTTGATGGTCGAGTCGAAGTTGGTGGTATCGAGATTAGTAATGAGTTCGGAGGCCATGAAATAACTTAACCTTTGGACTTGGTGAAGAGTTCGGCAGCTAAGAAGAAAACGGCCACGCCGGCAGCGACGAGCGTGACGACGTCGACGAGGCCTTCGGTCTTGGTGATGCCGCGATCTTTTCCAGGATTGAAGCTCGGAGAAGGTCGAGGGGCTGCGGCGGCCGGTGCGGCTGCGCCTACGGGGGCTGCGGCCGGAGCAGCGGAGGGAGCAGGTGGAGGTGGGGGGATGGCCGCCACAGGTTTTGCCAACTTAAGCTTAGGGGCTTGAGGAGCTGAGTTGTCGCCTTCAGGAGGAGGAGGCGGGGGCGGGGGCAGTTCGGTGCTCATCTAAGGGAAGGTAATGAAGTCTTAGAAAAGAGGTGAGTCAATCAGCCAGTGTAGTTTTTAAGAGTCAAGACCCCGGGTTATGCTTGCGCAAAAGCTCGGCGATTTCTTCCGGATGGGCTTCGGTGATTGTTCGGCCGCGGCGGCCCAGATCTTCGACCGTTTTAATCACCGTCTCGGTCATTTTTTCGTGGGTCTCGGACGATCCGCCGACGAGATTGAAACCCTCACCTTGCGTGATTCGTTTGTGGGTATCTTTACTGTCTAGGCCTATGCCTAAGAGGTGGTTAGCAGTTCGCTTAATCTTAGCCATGGCTGGTAGGTTGGCGGCTTGGATTCAATTTCAAGTCCAGAGCTTATTCGGCGGGTGCAGTCGAGTTATCGAATTCTGAGCCACCCTCGAGGGCTTCGCCCGCATGAGGCGCGGCGGCCGGTTGGGCCTTGCTACAGTTAATCTCTGCAAAAGATGCGTCTTGTTCCAGTCTCAACGATCCCAGTCGGGCTAATTCGAGGCAGGCTAAAAAGGTCGCAACCAAGAAGCCCACGGTCGGTCGTTCGGGTAGTAAGCTGGTAAAAGCGAACGTGGTCTCGGTCTCGAGCCGCTTTAGGATATTTTCCATCCGGTCAGAAACCGTGACGATTTCGAGCGCGATATTTCCAGGCTGAATCCGTTCCGCTAGCCGACGGAGGACCAAATTAAAGGTATTCCAAAGCTCAATCCGGTCAGCCGGCGCCACGGGGCGGACGACGGCGTCTTCACCTTGAGGTTGGGTGACGTAACGGGCAAGCAGGCCTTGGCGTTCATCCGCCAAGCCGCGGATGATGGCCGCCGTTTCTTTGACGCGTTTATACTGGATGAGTTGTTGAACCAGAGCCCAGCGCGGATCCTGGCCTTCGTCGCTGGGCGAGATCTCTTCTTCCGGGCGACTTTCCACCGGCAAAAGCATCCGGCTCTTGATATACATCAGCGTGGCGGCCATGACGAAGAAATCTCCCGCCAACTCCAGGTTATCCTTTTCCTGGGTACGTAAGATTTCTAGATATTGCCGGGTGACTTTCTCGATCGGAATATCGTAAATATCGATTTCGTTTTTTCGGATTAAGAATAGCAGTAAATCGAGAGGGCCTTCGAAGACATCGAGGCGGATGGGTAAGTCCGCTGGCGGTAAGATACCGTCCTCCGGGATGACAGGGGCTTCGCCAGTGTTTTCCATGGGCTTAGAATTTGAACAAGCGAGCCCGCAGGAGGAAGCCCAATGCGCTGTCGCCTCGGTCGGAAACTCTCTTTTGGAAGCCATATTCGAGCTCCCATGAATTGCCGATTTTCTGAATCAGGCCGATGCTTTGGTAAATCGAGCGCTTGGTAATCGCGTCGTAATTGGACGTGACGAAGGCCGAATAAACCGAGTTAAGGCTGATCTGACCCGTGAACACCAACTGGCGTGTCGGGGTTACTTCGCTGAGTTCGACCCAGCTCACGGATGTTCGCCAGAAATCTCCGGAATTAAAGGCGATGCTTTGGTTGGATTCCAGGGGGGTGCTGCGCCCGTTGGGTAGACGCATGAACGAATCAATGGTCACCCACGATGCCGGAGTCAGGGTGATGTGCGTGAGGAAATCGCTACGTCCAGTCTCGGCCTCAGTTGCCCCCTTGTGCCAATCGGTGTAAAAGTCTGCCCGCAATAGGTCGCGGGTTCCGAGCTGGGTGTCGCGGGTTGCCAGGGTGTTGCGGAGCCCAAAGCGGACCACTTCGGTGTCGGTCGTCGAGGCGGCATCCGCTCGATCTGCCAAGTCGACTTCATTCAAGACCGAAATGGCCGTGGCTCGCTCCGCGATGGGGAGTTGCCCGATACCGCGGTCCGCACCTGGCAGGGCGCGGAATTGGATGATGGGTCGGAGAGTGTGCCTCATTCCGTTGATACCCCACTTGTCGGCGACTAAATCCCAAGAGCCCGTAACCAATCCTTCGAGATCGAAGCCAGCCTGTCCGATGACTTTTGAAGCGCTGCCCGAATGGTCTAAGCTCGAAGACCATCCAGTGGTGCGGACGCCGGCGACGGGCTTGAAGGTCAGCCAGTCCTGGAGGGTGATGGGATAAGTTACTCCGTAGTAAGCGTCGATACGACCCGTCGACCAGTTCGTCTGATTTACCGGCTGGGGGATGATCGCCGAAGGGCGTTCGGAAAGATAGCCAGCGGTCACGAAGCTTCGCTGCGTCAGGCCGGAGTCGCCCAAGGAATTTTGCGGCAAGTCGAATCTGACTTCCGGATACTTCTGAACGATATCCTGGTAGTTATCGACTTTGGCGACGACTTTGGCCGAAAGGTAGCCACTGGCGAGCGGGGCGCAGATCTCGAAATTAGCCTGAGGTAGGCCCGTGCGATCTAAAAGATTAGGCCGAAAGTCGCGAATGAAGTCCGGGTCGCTTTGCGCGAAAAGTTGACCGGCGATTTCAATTCCACCCGAAGTGCGACCGTTAATTTCTCCCATAATAAAGTCGCGATTTCGTTCCGGTAATCGCCCAAAGGTATCCAGGAGCAGCTCGCTGCGATCATTAATGAAGCCAGCCTGAAAACGGCCTTTCCAGACGGTATCTCCGTTGGCCACCTTGGCGTTATCGTAACGTAACGCCGGTCCGTAAAGGAAGCCGGATTTGGTATAGTAATCAAATAAGCCACCGACCCAGAGCGAAGGGGTTTGGCGCGCGAGGGCCGTCGTGCGGACGAAGAAGCCTTTGTTATCCTCGTTACCCATGCTCAGGTAGATATCATACGGGATGTCTTTATAGCCTTCTTGACCGTAGTAAGGCAGCACGAAGAACGGCATGCCGGCGAGGTGCGGCTTCACGTTACGCATTGTCAGCCAATTGTCTTTTTCGGAATAGTTAGCTTCACTGATATTCAAGTGCATCCCCCATTCCGAAGGTTCGTTATTCCACATCCGGACGCCCTTCATGGACTTATCGCCTTTGACGATTTTTAATTCCTCTGCGGTAAAGTAGATCGGACTCTTTCCGAAGCGAACGTTAGTGGCGATGGTGGTGTCGGTCTTCGGGTCGATGACAACTTTCTCTCCGATGACGCGCAGTGCCTTGGTCGCGTAGATGACATCCCCTTCGGCCGTGATGACGCCCGTTCGATAATCAATGCGAATCTTATTTGCCCACAGCACAGTATCGCGGCTTTCGAGGCGCGCATGGGTTGCCACGAAGACTTTGCCGTTTTCCTCAAATCCCAAGTCGTCGCCTACGATATTAGGCATCTGGTTGATGGCCTTCTGGGCGGCCGACGTTTCCTCGACGGCATACGTAGTCAGTGCGAGCCCAAGGCTTGCGGCAAGAATCCAGAAACGACGGCCAGGCATCCTTCGGAGACTTGTCGCTCTGGGGCTTCCCTCAAGTATTTTCGGGCAATGAGCGCTTGCCGACCTTGGTGGAGCGTAGATTGTCCTCCTATGCGCATCAGTCCAGCCGAGTTGACCGCCCTGGCGGATGCCACCGAGACCTCGCCGCACCGATTTTTAGGCCTCCATGCCACGGCCGGTGGGGGTTGCGTCGTCCGGGCGCTCTTTCCTGGGGCAGTGCGGTGCGAGCTTTTTAAGGTCCAGAGTAAGCAGGGTGTCGCCATGGTGCGACTACACGAGGCAGGGATTTTTGAGTTAGAACTGATCGGAGCCGCCGATTTTCACTACCATTTCCAGGTCGCCTACGTGGATGGCACCTTACTCGACGCCGAAGACCCTTACCGTTTTTTACCGACAATCTCCGAGCAAGATCTCTTCCTCATCGGTAAGGGAGATGATCATGGGGCCCACTATAAGTTCGGTTCTCATGTGCGGACAATCGACGGTGTCGTCGGGGTCTCGTTTTTAGTTTGGGCCCCCTCCGCTCGCCGGGTTTCGGTGGTCGGCGATCATAACCTCTGGAACGGACGTTCCCATCCAATGCGGGCCCTGGGGGCATCCGGAATCTGGGAGCTTTTTCTTCCCGGCCTCGCGGCCGGCGCCCGCTACAAATATGAAATCGTGGGTCCGTATGATGCGACGCCTTTCCTTAAAACGGATCCCTACGGCTTACATTTTGAGCCTTCGCCCAATCATGCGGCGATCGTGTGCGACCTCTCCGCCTATGTCTGGCATGATGCCGAATGGATGGAGGCCCGGAAGCGGGCCGACCTGCGCCGCCAGCCGATGTCCGTCTATGAAGTCCACTTGGCGTCTTGGCGGCGCGTACCCGAAGAGGGCGGACGAGTCCTAAACTACCGCGAACTCGGGGTTCAATTGGCCGAATATTGTAATCAGCTCGGTTTCACCCACGTGGAGCTAATGCCCCCGTCCGAGCACCCTTTCGACGGCTCCTGGGGCTATCAGGTGACGGGCTTTTTTGCACCCACGCACCGTTTCGGCTCCCCGTTGGATTTCATGCTGATGGTCGACACGCTCCACCAAGCCGGCGTCGGTGTAATCGTCGATTGGGTGCCCGCTCATTTCCCCCGCGATTTTTTCGCCTTGGCCCGCTTCGATGGTACGCATCTTTATGAGCACGCTGATCCGCGCCTCGGTGAACATCAGGACTGGGGCACGCTCATCTTTAATTACGGCCGACACGAAGTCCGTGGCTTCCTGACTTCCTCCGCTCTTTCCTGGTTGGAACGTTTTCACGTCGACGGCTTGCGCGTCGATGCGGTGGCTTCGATGTTGTACCTCGATTATTCCCGCAAAGCCGGCGAGTGGATTCCAAACCGTCACGGCGGTCGCGAAAATATCGAGGCCATCGAGTTTCTGCGTCACGTAAATTCTCTCATTCATCTTTATCAACCTGGCGTGGTGTTGATTGCGGAGGAGTCGACGTCGTTCCCCGGAGTCACCAAGGCCGTGGCAGACGGTGGTCTGGGCTTCGACTTCAAATGGAACATGGGCTGGATGCACGACACGCTTTCTTATTTCCGCCAAGACCCTTTATTCCGCAAGTTCAACCACGATAAGCTGACGTTCGGGATGCTCTACCAATGGTCCGAATCGTTTATGCAGGCTTTTTCGCACGACGAAGTCGTCCACGGCAAGGGCTCGCTGATCAATAAGATGGGTGCCGGCGACCATGAGGCCAAGGCCGCCAATCTCCGCTGTCTGCTGGCTTTGCAGTGGGCTTGGCCTGGCAAGAAGACCCTTTTCATGGGCTGCGAATTCGGCCAGTTCGCAGAATGGAAATATGACCAATCCCTCGATTGGCATCTGCTCGCATACCCCTTACACGCCGGCTTACAAAGCCTCGTCCGTGACCTTAATCACCTCTATGTCGGTGACGTCGCTTTGGCGGAGAACGAGTTGAATCCGGATAGTTTTGCTTGGATTAATGCGGAAGATGGCGCCCAGAGCGTCTTGGTTTTCGAACGCAAGAGCTCGGCCTGCCACTGGGTCGTGGTGGGTAACTTCACCCCAGTCGAGCGGACGTATCGTTTCGGCGTGCCTAAGGCTGGGCGATGGGAAGAGGCCTTGAATACGGACTCCAAACACTATGCTGGTAAAGGCCTTGGTAATCTCGGCGGCGTGGATTCCGAAAAGATTCCGTGCCACGGACGTGAGCACTCCCTCGAAGTCCGTCTGCCAGGTTTATCCCTGGTGATTTTCCGACAGGCCGATCATCCGCTTCTGCGCCCATCGGTCAAGAAAGCGAAGCGATAAAAGATGGCTTCCCGCTCTGATACTTTTCGGGTGCATGTGGCAGCCGATTCCGCCAACCCGCTCTTTCGTTTTTCACTCGGTCAAGCTTTGCTGAACGAAGGAGATCATAGGGGTGCACTGGAGCACCTGCGTATCGCTGCGAATTCAAAGTCGGATTGGATGATGCCGCGCATTCTCCTTGGAAAATGCTACCTCGCTTCCGACCTTCGAGCCGAAGCCAAAGCCGTTTTAGACGAAGCCCTTGCGCTCGCCGTTGCCCAAGGACACGAGGAGCCCGAGGAAGAACTTCGTGCGCTGCTGGCTAGCCTTTGACGATTCACTCCGTCTCAGGATAAGGCAGGAAGGCCGCGAGGCTGATCGTCTTGACTGCGGGCTGTTTCATAAAGGCGCTGCGCATTGGGCCGGGCTGGTCGATGCGTTCGAGGATAACGCGGCGTAGGTCCATAATCGCGGACTTTGCTTTCTTAAGCGGACGAATCGTCAAGGTGTTGTCGCCGGCCGTCAATTCGACCTGGCCGATTTCACGTGGTACGAAGCGCTGGAAGTGGCCCGTCTCCTCGACCGTGAACTCGCATTTGCTGGCGCCTGTTTCGACCGAGACAGTTGAGCCACCGTTGCCCTTGCCACAGCCTTGCAGGACCGTGACGCGATACTTGCCGGCCAGCGGGGCCACGAATTTCCACGAAGCGGTATCTTCAACATTCACCCAGAAGCCCAGGGTATCCTTCTGCGGTAGGTCTTCGTAATGCATCTTTGTTGCCTTCACCTGGGCGTCTTTGGCTTCCAAGTAGATGAGCGCATTACCCCCTTCAGTGCTGGCATCGTTCATGACCTTACGCCAATCGGCTTGGAGCGGGCGCATTGCCTCGGAAGTGGCGGCCGCTTTGATCAGCGTTGGATCGAGTTTGACGAAGCACTCATCCCAGAGACTTCGATTGAATTGAGGATTAGCGACCATCGGCTTCGCTCCGACACTCCGGCGCCAGGCTTCCAGCTTGCCGCGCATCGCGGCCACGCGGGCTGGCTCTTCGGCGGCCAGATCCAAGGTTTCGCTGGGGTCTTTGGCTAGATTAAATAATTCCATGCGTCCCGTCTCGTAGAACTCGATCAGTTTCCAGTCGCCTTCCCGAATCACGCCTCCTGGTTGGCTGCCTTGATTCATGTAGTGAGGCTGATGCCAGCAAAAGACGCGCGTATCCGTCTGCGGTTTGCTGTTGAAAAGGACCGGCGAAAGATCTTGGAAATCCTGGATGGAGGGAGGCGTGATTTTCGCGAGAGCGCAGAATGTGGACGTGAGATCGCCCAGCACTACTGGCGCCGCAATTACTTTGGACGCGAGATGTCCAGGGTAGCGGATGATTAGGGGTGTGCGGAGGCCTCCTTCGTAAAGAAAGCCTTTACCGGCGCGCGACGGCGCATTGAAGGTGGGCGGGCTTTCTTTGAGTTCGGAGACGTGGACGCCGCCGTTGTCGGAAGCAAAAATCACCACGGTATTTTTAGCCAGGCCAGCCTCCTCGAGTTTCTGCAGGACGCGACCGCAGGCGACGTCGAGTGACTCCACCAGCGCGGCGTAGGTCGGATGAAAGGCCTTCGCATTCGCTTCGATGCCTTTGGCGGGAGCGGCCAGCGGGATATGCGGATTGTCGAAGGCTAGGTAGAGAAAGAAAGGTTTGGCTTTATTGCGCTCGATGAATTTCACCGCGTAGTCCGCATGCCCGAGCTCACCTTTTCCACCCATCGGCGATTCTGCGCCCGGATTGGCTTTGCCAGCAAAATATTCATCGAAGCCATGGTCCGTGGGCTGGTGACCTTTGCCGCCGAGGTGCCATTTGCCGACGGCGCCCGTCGCGTACCCTTTGGCTTTAAGTAGCTCGGCGATGGTCTGCACACCGACAGGAAGATTATTATTAAGAATCGGTGCCATCAGGCGGTGCGAAGCGCGATCTGAACGGCCAGGCAGGAAGGTGGTGATGTTCAGGCGCGCAGGGCTCTGGCCTGTGAGGAGGGCGGCCCGGGAAGCGGAGCAGACCGAGGCGGCTGCATAGGCCGAAGTGAAACGGGCTCCGCCAGCGGCGAGTTTGTCGAGGTTAGGGGTGTTCTGATCCTTTCGGCCAAAACAGCCCAGGTCATTGATGCCGAGGTCATCGGCGAGGAGAATGACAAAGTTGGGCGGAGTCTCCTGCGCGGCGACCGGGACGAGCGCGAGCAAGGCGCCAAGGAACAGGCTGATGAAGAGGCGGGGCATGACTTGGGTTTAACGTCTCGCCGAGTTGTGCAAAGGGAAAAACCCACTTCGGTACCCTCATGGACCTTCGTTTAATCCAATCCGGTGTGGCGTGCATCGATGTCGCTATGGCCGCGGTCTCGTGGCTGATCCTGCTCTGTACTTATCCCGACTTCGCTCGCTGGCGGGCCGAAGGCTTCGCCGAGGCGCATGAGGCTTATACCCGTCGGGTCGGCTGGGTCGTCGGGCCTCTGTTGCTCGCCCAACTGGCCGGGCATGTCTGGCTGACTATCGTCGCCGGAGGTGGCTTTGGCCTCGGCCTCGTGCTCGTGTGTTGGGTGCTGACGGCCGCTTGGTCCGTGCCGTGCCATGGGCGGCTTCAAAATGAAGGGCCTTCGTCGCCAGCTCTCGCCGAGCTGATCCGCTCGCATGTCTGGCGGACGGTGGGATGGTCGGTCTTGGCCGGCGTTTCCTTCGCGAAGGCGGCGGGTTGACAGGGTGAGGGGGTCGGCGATGCTCAATGGTGATGAAGACAGATGAACTGACCCAAGCCCGCCAAGCGTCCCGCTTCTCAGCTTTTCGTCGTTTTCTTGCATTTGTGGGGCCGGGGTTTTTGGTCGCCGTGGGCTATATGGACCCAGGGAATTGGGCGACGGATCTGGCCGGCGGTTCTCGCTACGGTTACTCGCTCCTCTGGGTCATCTTGCTTTCCAATTTAATGGCGGTGCTTTTCCAGCATCTGTGCGTCCGTTTGAATGTCGCGACGGGGCTCGACCTCGCACAGGCCTGCCGCCAGCGCTACTCTCCCTTCGTCGGTAAATTCCTCTGGGCCTCAGCTCAACTTGGCATCATTGCGTGCGACCTAGCCGAACTGCTTGGCTCCGCCATCGCGCTGCAGATCCTTTTCGGTATCCCGCTTTTTTTCGGAGCAATCATTACGGCCCTTGATGTCTTGATTTTGCTGGCCTTGACGCGGTTGGGCTATCGATGGTTAGAGGCTTTTGTCGCCGTTCTTGTTTTTACCACTGCCGCCTGCATCGGAGTGGAACTCTTTCTAGCCCAACCCGTGGTGGCGGAGTTGCTGCAGGGTTTTATTCCGACGACGGAAGTGTTTGCGCGCCCGGGCATGCTCTTTATCGCCCTTGGCATTATCGGCGCCACCGTGATGCCGCATAATCTCTATCTGCATTCCTCAATCGTCGGGACGAGGTCTTTCGGGCTGACGGAGGCGTCGAAAAAGGAGGCCATTCGGTTCGCAACTTTAGATTCCACCATCGCCCTGACTTTTGCCTTCTTCGTTAACGCTGGTTTGCTCGTGCTCAGTGCCTCCGCTTTCCACGGTCGACCCGAAGTAGTGACGGATATCCGTGAAGCGCATCGCTTGCTAGATGGTGTGCTTGGTTCGACGATCGCGGGCACGCTGTTCGCCTTGGCCCTTTTGTCCTCTGGTCAAAGCGCGACCATTACCGGTACTTTGGCCGGTCAAATCGTGCTCGAAGGTTTCCTTAAGATCAAAACCGTCGGCTGGGTCGTCCGCATTGCCACCCGTCTGGCTGCGCTGCTGCCCGCTTTAGTAGTGTTAGGATTATCCGGAGAGGGCAGGGTGGAATCCCTCTTATTGTGGAGTCAGGTGATTCTTAGTTTGCAGCTCGGCTTTGCCTGCTGGCCTTTGGTTAGAATGACCGGTGACTCCGCCTTTATGGGTAATTATGTTTCCCCCCGGTGGATTAACCTTTTGGGATGGTTTGCCACCGTGGTGGTCGTTTCCGCCAGCCTCTGGTTTGTGACAGATTTTTTCATTAATTAATATAAATATCTGCTCATGAATGGGTTAGGTACACTATCTAGATTTGTATTTCCTTTTTGGCATAATCATTTAATCATAAGTAATAATATCAACTTTTAGATTGATGCGACTTTTCTGCCTTATCCTCTTACTTTTGGCTCCGCTCCTGACGGCCGCGGCTCAAGAGGCCGTGACTTTGAAGGTCGGCTACTTTCCTAATTTGACGCATGCCCCGGCATTGGTCGCACGCCAGTGGGAGCGCGAAAAATCTGACTGGTTTCAAACTCACTTGCCGCCGGGTATAAAAATCGAATGGCGATCCTTTAACGCCGGGCCTTCGGCGATGGAGGCTTTACTGGTCGGATCGGTCGATGTGGCTTTTGTCGGGCCATCCCCAGTCCTGAACGCTCATATCCGAACCAAGGGGGCGGAGATTCGTGTCCTGGCCTCCGTCGCCCGGGGTGGCAGCGCCCTGGTGGTGCGTAAAGGTCTTGGATTAAAGACCGCGGAGAATTTTCGCGGTCTTCGGCTGGTGACACCGCAACTCGGCAACACCCAGGACATTGAAGCCCGCGCTTGGCTTCGTGGGGCAGGGCTTAAAGTGATGCTGAGCGGCGGGGATGTGCAGATCATTCCTGCTAGTAGCGCGGACATGGCCATGCTTTTTTCCCAAGGTAAAATTGCGGGCGCCTGGACGGTCGAGCCTTGGGTCACGCGCCTGACGACGGAGTTCGGGGGCGAAATCCTCCTCGAGCGGCCCGATGCGGTCGTGACCGTGTTGGCAACTTCCCGGAAAGTCTTGGAACAGCGCGGTCCGGCGGTCCGTGCTTTTGTGCAGTCCTATTATTTATTGCGAGACGAGCTCCTTACTGACCCGGTCCGCTACGCCCAAGCCGTGCGCTTAGGGCTGGGGGCGGAAACCCATTCCGCGCCCCCTTCGGAAAGTCTAATGGCTGCTTCTTTGGGTCGAGTCCGCTTAGAGGCTCGCGAAGAAAGTTCGGCCCGAGTCGTCCGTCTCAAGGATTTTTTTGCCCGTTCCCTTAAAGATTCGCAGGACTCCGGCTTGCTGGTCGGGACGGCTCCGCTCGATCCGCTCTTGGAGTCGTTGGTGCCCGACCCCTCGCCGCCGTCTCGGGGAAAATAACGACTAACCTTGCCACGTTTCCCCTTCCACCCCGCAATCCTTTCGTCAGGTAACCCATGAATCCCGCTTCCTATAAGACCCATCCTTCGGCCGCCTTGACGCTCCGTAATGTTACGAAACGATTCAATGGCGCTGCCGGTTGCGTCACGGCGCTCGATGACATCACGCTCGACGTCAAAGAAGGGGAATTTCTCGTCTTAGTCGGTCCGTCAGGTTGCGGAAAATCCACTTTGCTCAGTTTACTGGCCGGCCTCGATCAAGTGGATGAAGGGGCGATTCGCTTAGGTGAGGAACCGGTACGCTCGCCGGGTCGTGATCGGTTGGTCATGTTCCAGCAAGACGCACTCTTCCCTTGGTTGAACGCCTTGGAAAACGTGATGTTCGGTTTACGGTTAAAGCCTGATCTGACGGAAGCCGAACGGCTGGAATCGGCCCGCTACTACCTTTCGCTCGTCGGCTTGGCGGATAAGGAGAAAGCTCGCCCACATGAATTATCCGGTGGCATGCGCCAACGCGTGGCCCTCGCTCGCTCGCTCGCTCCGAATCCTCGGGTGCTGCTGATGGATGAGCCATTTTCAGCTTTAGACGCTCTGACGCGCGATCAGCTCTACCGTGATATTCAAGATATCTTCACCAAGCGGAAGAAGACAATCGTGTTGGTGACCCATAATATCCGTGAGGCGGTTTGCTTGGGTGACCGGGTGGTTTTGCTTTCGCCTAACCCCGGAAGGGTCCGGCAGATTTTTGATATCAATCTCCCTCGGCCACGCCGCATCAATGACCCTGAACTAGCCTCGCTCGCCGCCGAAGTGACCGATGCGCTTTCTTCCCACCTTTCGCGCTCGCAAGAGGGCCTCGCATGAAACTTCCCCGCTTTGTCATCCCCACTTTGGTCGCCGTTACTTTTCTCGGCGGCTGGGAATGGTTTGTCCGCGTCGGACACGTCAACGACGTGTTAGTGCCCGCTCCTTCGCAGATCCTGCATTGGTTTTGGGACTCGTTGCTCAATGGTGAATTGCTTTCAGCCACTTGGGTGACGATGCGCCGTCTGATCATCGGTTTTGCCATCGGGGCGGCCCTAGGCGTGCCGCTCGGCGCGCTCTGTGCCCGCGTCCGCTGGATTCGGGATACGCTCGGGGTCCTCGCCCTCGGCCTGCAGACCCTGCCTTCCGTGTGCTGGGTACCGCTGGCATTACTCTGGTTTGGGCAGGAGGAATCAGCCCTTTTATTCGTGGTAGTGATGGGGACGATTTGGGCCGTGGTTATCGCGGTTCAGGAATCCGTCTTAAACGTCCAACCGCTGTATCTCCGCGCAGCCATGACGATGGGCTCCAAGGGCTGGCATCTTTGGTTACGAGTTATTCTGCCGGCGGCACTTCCGGGCGTCCTCAGCGGCATGAAGCAGGGCTGGGCCTTCGCCTGGCGTTCGCTGATGGCGGCCGAAATCTTCGTGGTCATCCTGACAGGCTTCGGTTTGGGCTCGCTACTGCATGCCGGCCGCGAGCTCCTCAGGATGGATCAAGTCATGGGCGTCATGACCGTCGTCGTGCTGGTCGGTCTATTGGCCGATCTCATCTTCTTTGCCCCGTTGGAACGCTGGTTACGTCGTTCACGCGGGCTTTGAAAGCTTAAGTTAATAGTTTCCTGCTCGACCCCCGCTCGGGTCGTCTCAACCTTCGACTTATGTTTATCGACGAAGCCAAGGTCATTTTGAAGTCGGGTGACGGCGGCCATGGCTGCGTTAGCTTCCGTCGCGAGAAGTTCATCCCGAAGGGCGGACCCGACGGCGGTAACGGCGGCAAGGGTGGCGATGTCGTTTTTCTTTGCGACCGTAACCAAGGCGATTTACAGGCCTACCGCTGGCAGCCTCATCGTCGGGCTCCTAATGGCACGCCCGGTATGGGCCGCCAATGTGCTGGTCCAGATGGAGTCGATCTTATCCTGCCCGTGCCTCCTGGGACGCAGATCCTTGAAGAGGGCACTAATCGCTTGGTCGCCGAACTGACCGAACATGGTGAACGGGTCATCTTGCTCGCGGGCGGTAAGGGCGGTCAGGGTAATATGAATTTCAAAAGTTCGGTCAACCAAGCGCCTCGTCGCACGACCCCTGGTTATCCCGGTGAAGAAGGTTCCTTCCGCATCGTGCTGAAGACAATCGCCGACATCGGTCTCGTGGGTTATCCGAATGCCGGTAAGTCCTCGCTGACTAATTTGCTCACGGCGGCCCGGCCGAAGATGGCGCCTTATCCTTTCACGACTTTGCACGTCAATGTCGGGGTCATCGAATACCCGCATGTCTTCGGTCGCATCGTCATGGCCGATATTCCAGGTTTAATTGAAGGGGCCCATGATAACCGCGGTCTTGGCCACCAATTCCTGCGGCATATCGAACGCTGTGCTTTGTTGGTCTTCATCATCGACATGGCCGGCAGCGAAAATCGTAAGCCCTGGGATGACCACCGTATCTTGGAAAAGGAATTACGCCTCTATTCTAAGATCCTTGCCGCTAAGCCGCGTCTGATCGTCGCCAACAAGATGGACCTTCCGGCATCCGCCGAGATGCTCAAGGAATTCAAAGCGCGCATCAAAGATCTCGTGATTCCGATTTCATGTTACTCTCACGAAGGATTAGAGGATTTGCGTATGCAGCTTTGGAAGGCAGTGAAGGGAAGTCCTTCGGAGCGTCCGCAGCCCCCTGTTTTGGTCGAGGAGGATACGGCCTCGTCTCATCTGGCCAAGAAGCTCTCTAAGGCCAAGAAGGCCCCGGTTAAGGCCAAGAAATCAGCCACCAAGAAGGCTAAGTCGGCCCCAAAGACCGCTGTAAAGGCGAAGAAGAAGCCGGTCGCGGCGAAGAAGAAACCCGTCGCCGTTTCTAAAAAGGCTAAGGCGTCCGTGAAGCCTCGCGTTAGCGTCAAAAAGAAAGCGCCGAAGGCTAAGCCTTCCGTCAAAAAGAAGGCCACCCCAGCCAAGAAGGTGGCCCCTCGCGCTAAATCGAAGAAGAAGTAATCAGTCCAGAAGGCTGATTACTTCCTTTCGGCTGGGCGCTCTTTGAATTTAAGGGATTCCGAATTTAGGCAGTAACGCAGGCCGGTGGGCTTGGGGCCGTCTTCGAAGACATGTCCGAGATGGCAGTCGCAGCGGGCGCAGAGGATTTCCGTCCGCGTCATGCCGTAGGCATTATCCACGATGGTCGCGACGTTCTCCTTGGAAACAGGCTGGAAGAAGCTCGGCCAGCCGGTACCAGAATTAAATTTTGAATCAGAGGAGAAAAGTGGGAGGTCGCAACAGAGGCAGTGATAAGTGCCGTTCTTATGGTTGTCCAAGAGGGTGCCGCAAAAAGCCCGTTCTGTGCCTTTCGCGCGCGTGATGCGATACTGCTCCGGCGTGAGTTGCGCGGCCCATTCCTTATCGGTCTTTACGACGCGCTCGACGAGCTGGGGCTTGGTCAGGCCGCCTTTGCCGTCATCAAGGGTGACGAGCACCTGGGGGATTTTGACTTTGGCGGATTCTTTCATGGGCTTGGTTTCGGGAGAGGGGGCGACCACATTCTTTGCGGCGTCGGCGGTCCGGGCGGACCCAACGGTGAAAACGGCGGTCAGGGCGCAGAAGCAGAGGAGCCAGGTTTTCAAGGTTTTCTCGTTCATGGTCTTAACTGAAGGATTTTCCGCAGCCGCAGGTGCTGCTGGCGTTAGGGTTACGAACTTCAAAACCTTTGCCATGCAAGCCGTCATCAAAGTGTACCGTGGAGCCGTCGAGGTAGGCGTGGCTGGTGGGATCGATCAGGATTTTAAGGCCTTGGCTCTCGAATTCCAGGTCGCCGTCTTTCCGAACATCAAAGGACATACCATATTCAAAGCCAGAGCAACCCCCGGTCTCGACGAGCACGCGCAAAACAGACTCAGGATTAGCCTGTTGCTTGAGGACGCGGACCTGCCCGGCAGCGGCTTCGGTGAGATTGATCATACCTTATAAGTTTAGGGGCAATTGCAGGGAGTCAAGGTGCGGGTGGTTCCAGGTTACCCTCTTTATCGTGGATTTAAAGACTCCATGGCCTAGGCTGGGAGTAACCCCCGCCCCAGCCATGCTCCGATTCCTTAAGGCCTTCCTTTTTTCGATACCCTTGGCCTTCTTTTTTAACCTGCTCCTGTGGTTGATTGTCGGGGTGGTGAGCTGGAATTTTAAAGATATCGGACCAGATAACTTTTTTGCGCTGTCATTGCTCAAGGCCGACGAATTCAAGGATTTCTTCTGGCCGCTGGTTCTTTGGGGCCTCGCTTTCATGCAGGCTTGTTTGCTCTTGGTACCCATCCATCTACCGACGCATTCGACGGAAAAGACGGCGCTCGGACCTCGCATCATGGCGGCGGCTTTTTTAGGCGGCCTGTTCATCGCCATCCCCCTTTTTGCCTCGATTGATTTTTATTATTTTTCGCCCAAGGCCAATCCGAAAACTTTTAACTCGACGGGTTGCACCCTGGGTGTACTGAGCGTCTGGGTGCTGTCGTGGCTAATCTGGATCCCGATCTTATTACATCGGGCGCGCGGCCAGGCCGATGCGGTGGAAAAATTTGTAGGTAAATCGATTGCCGGTTCCGCCGTAGGTTTAGCGCTCTGTCTCCCTTGGTATTACGTATTACGCAAGAAGCAGGCCTGCTATTGTTCATTGGGCGGGTTCTGGGCTTTGGTCCTAGGCCTTTGGTCCCTGCTGGTCGTGGGTGGCCCGCTCCTCTTTATCCTGGCGCGTGATCGTCGTCTTCGGGCCGGCGTGCGGTCTGATCAGGCTTCTTAAAGCTCGCAGGTCTGTTGGGTCTCCCGAGTGGGGCGGGCAATGAGTCCGCGATGGGGCTCGTCAGGGTAGGGCCGGGTTGCCTTTTCCCCGAGAAGGTATTGATCACAACATTTCATCAGCTCAGTCATCGTCTCGGTTCGGCGCATGTCGTGCAGGAATTGGCCTTCGTTATCGACGGCCAGTCCGACGAAATTAAGGAATTTTTTTAAACGCCCAGCTTGTTTTTCCGCCGGGCGAGTGACGTCGCAGCATTCCTCGGCCAGCTCCTGAACGTAAACCCTTACGTCCAGGAGGCTGGGAATGAACATCGGGAGGCCTTGTTGGACTTCGCGCCATTGCCGGAAGATCCACGGATTACGAATGGCGTGCCGTCCCATCATCATGCCCCATGCCCCCGTTTCATTGATCAAACGTTGGGCTTTGGATGCATTGATGACGTCGCCGTTGGCTATCACCGGGCAGGGTACGGCTTTTACGGCGCGCGTAATCGCCGCATAATCGACCTCGGACCAATACAGTCCTTTGACGGTCCGTCCATGCACGGTCAGGAGGTCGACTTTATGTTTGGCAACGATCGCCAGGATTTCATCGAACCGTTCGAGGCTGTCGAAACCGATCCGCATCTTGACGGTAAAGCGCCCCGCGATTTCTTGGCGCATGGCTCCGAGGATTTCATCAATCTTAGCCGGATCGCGCAGTAACCCTCCGCCGACGTTCTTGCGGTAGACTTTGGGTGCCGGACAACCCATGTTGAGGTCGATGCCAGCAATGGGCAATTTGCCGAGCTCTCGTATCGTGCGAAGAATGTGCGGGGTGTCTTCGCCGATGAGTTGCGCGAAGACCGGACGTCCCGTGCCGTTATTCAGGATGGAATCGGCGATATGCTTTTCCAGCGTCGAGGTTTCGTGCACGCGAAAGTATTCGGTGACGAACCAATCGGGCACGCCCCTTCGGCCAATCACGCGCATGAAGCCCGTGGTGGTGACGTCTTGCATCGGTGCGAGCACCGAGGGTCGGGTACCCGCGACGACGAGCGATGGTAAGGGCGTGCTCAAGCTTGCTTACGCAGGCGGGTGAGCATCTCGGTCATATCATCACACGCATCCAGGACGGCTTTGGCGATGAAGACCGGACGTTTGGCTTTGACGGCCAGGACTAAGGCGTCGCTCGGGCGAGCGTCGACTTCGGCGACCTTGCGCGCCACGGGCCCGTCTTGCCCGACGAGGATGCGGGCAAAGAAAACCCCGTCTTTGACATCCACGATGATCACGTGCACAACCACGGCGTCGAGCCCGAGGAGCAGGTGCAGCATCAGGTCGTGAGATTGAGGCCGATCAATGGTTTTGCCGCTGAGGGCCCCCTGCAAGGCCTCGCCCACTGACGGGTCGACCTGAATCACCATCGCTTTGTTCTCGGTTATGAGGAAAACCGCCGTCCCGCCTTTAGTGGGGATGACTTCGATGCCCACGACGGGGATTGCCTCCGGTTTGCTCATGCCTGGACGCTTGTCGGCCTGGGGCCTTTTCGCAAGCCCGAGGCACGACGTGCCCGAATTTAATTACTTTTAAGCCGCACCCGACCTTGAAAGGCACCTGTTTTATAGGCAACTTTCTGGGGTGCACCCTTTTCTTGACGATGAGTTCCTTTTCGCCTGGAGCCGTTTGACCCCGCCGAGCGTGGAGGCCGATATTCGCGAAGGTCTTCGTCGCGCTCGTCTGTCCGTAGAGGCAATCAAGGTCCTCAAACCCGAACAGCTTACTTACGCGCAGGTTTTATTGGGCTTAGAGTCGGCGACGCGTGAACTTTCGCGAGCTTGGGGTTTGGTTTCACATTTAGATTCAGTGCTTAATTCGCCTGAATTACGAAAAGTTTATAACGCTTTGATGCCAGAGGTGACGGCGTTCTTTACTTCTTTAACTCTCGATCCGGCTCTCTGGGCTGTGCTTAAGGGCTATGCGAATACCACCGAGGCCAAGGCGCTCAAGGGCGTCCGGCTTCGCTTCCTCAAAGAGACGCTGGCGGACTTCGAGGAGAACGGGGCGGACTTGCCTGCCGACAAAAAAGATCGGCTCGCGGCCATTAATGCCGCCTTGGCGGAGAAGACTCAGAAGTATTCGGAGAACGTCCTCGATTCGACGAACGATTGGGAATTATTCCTCGATGATGAGAAGCGTCTCGCCGGTTTGCCCGCCAGCGCTCTCGCCGCGGCCAAGCAATCGGCGATCGCCAAGAACCGCCCCGAATCGTGGCGTTTCACTTTGCAGGCCCCGTCCGTTTTTCCGATTCTCCAGTATGCGGATGACGATAATTTGCGTCAGCTTTGCTGGGAAGGACTCGGTCAGGTCGGCCTAAAAGATAAATGGGATAACACGGCATTAGTAGGCGAGATTCTGGCGCTCCGACACGAGAAGGCCCGACTCTTGGGCAAATTACACTTCGCGGATTTCACGACCGCTCGTCGGATGGCCCGTACGGGTGCCAATGCCCTGAAATTCATCGAAGATATCGGCCAGCGTATCCGACCTAAGTTCGAAGCCGAAGTCATCGAACTCGAGCAATACCGCGCGACTAAGTCCGGTGAGGTGGTGCGGCCGTTACACCCCTGGGAGTTTAGTTATTTCTCCGAAAAGATGCGGCGTGAGCGCCATGGTTTCGACGACGAGGCTTTACGGCCTTGGTTCCCCGTCGACGGCGTCATCGCGGGAATGTTCAAGCTCTTTGGCGGTTTATTCGGGATTCAAGTGGTGGCACGAGATACCTTCTCGATTGATCCAGTGAGCGGAGTGCGTTCCGTCGTCATAGCCGCGTCTCCGAGGGTGGAGGGCGCCCCGGTGGAGGTTTGGCATCCGGAAGTACGCTTTTATGAAGTGCGTGATGGCGCTCGTCATCTCGGCTCATTTTATACAGATTGGTTTCCGCGTGAATCGAAGCGGGGTGGCGCGTGGATGAATTTTTTCCGGACGGGTGGGCCGCGGGCTGACGGTTCGTTTGCCCCCCACCTCGGTTTGATGTGCGGCAATTTCACGCCGCCCGTCACGGGTCAGCAGGCCCTACTGACCCACGACGAAGTCACGACGGTTTTCCATGAATTCGGCCACTTGCTTCACCATTTGCTAGGAGAGGTCGAAGTCGAATCCCTGGCCGGCGTGCGCGTTGCTTGGGATTTCGTCGAACTCCCTTCGCAGATCTTAGAAAACTGGTGTTGGGAGGAAGAATCGTTGGCGCTCTTCGCCCGCCACCATGTCACCGGCGCCCCCTTGCCGGCGGAGCTGCTCGCGCAGCTTGCTGCGGCCGCGAATTTCCGCATGGCCTCTACCTGCATGCGCCAGCTCGCCTTTTCCAAGCTCGACCTTGATTTGCATATTCGTGCCGAAGAGCTCATGGGGCGCGATTTGGATGCCCATTGGAACGAGGATTTTGCGCCTTGGCAGGCCCGCTCGACCCGTCGTGGGCCCGCCATGACGCGTCGGTTCAACCACCTGTTCTCCGAAGCTACGGGCTATGCCGCGGGCTATTATTCTTATAAATGGGCGGAAGCGCTCGAGGCAGATGCTTTTACCCGCTTCCTGAAGGAGGGGGTGCTTAATCCTCAGGTGGGTCGAGAATTGAGGGCTAAAATACTCTCAAAAGGCAATTCCGAGCCGGCCGAGGAGCTTTTTCGTGATTTTATGGGCCGCGACCTCGATCCCGAAGCCCTGCTGGTGCGGGATGGCCTAGCCTGACAAGGGTTCGGAGACGTCCGTGACCCCATCCCCCAATAATATGGGCGGATAACCTTATTCCCCTTGCGCCAAGGGGGATTTTCCTATGCGTAAGACCTTTACAGATGCATCTCCGCAACATCGCAGTCATTGCTCACGTCGACCATGGTAAAACTACCCTGACCGACCGCCTCCTTTACCAGTCCGGTATGTTCCGGGCTGAGGACCTTGATAAACTCGCCGGTGGCCAACATGGCCTCATCATGGATTCGGGTGACCTCGAGCGTGAACGTGGCATCACGATCACCGCCAAGAATTGCGCGATCAAGTGGGTCGACCCACGTAACCAGCAAGAATACAAGATCAACCTGATCGACACCCCGGGCCACGCCGACTTCGGTGGCGAAGTCGAACGCGTGCTCAATATGGCTGATGGTTGCCTCCTCGTTGTCGACTCTTTCGAAGGTCCGATGCCGCAAACTCGCTTCGTACTTTCCAAGGCGCTCGCCCTCGGACTCAAGCCGATTGTCGTTATTAATAAGATCGATAAATCATCGGCCCGTCCGGATGCCGTCGTTGACGAAGTCTTCGACTTACTCGTCGCCCTCGACGCGCCGGAATCGGCTCTCGATTTCCCAATCATTTATGCATCCGGTCGCGAAGGCTGGGGTACGTTGGATCGGGCTAAAACTGTCGAGGGTAAGCGCCCCAAGGACCTGATGGACCTCTTCTACACCATCGTCGACAAGATCCCCGAGCCCTACGCCGAAGGTTCCTCTCGCGGTGCCGCCGCCGGCTTTAAGTCCCGTGTCGAGGCCCTCGCCAACCCGCTCCAGATTATGGTGACGGCTATGCTTTACTCGGACTACGTCGGTCGTATCGCTGTCGGCCGCGTTACCGCTGGTAAGATTGCCCCCGGTATGCCGGTCATGATGGTCACCCGTAATGGTGAACAGTTCAAGCAGCGCGTCCTGGAGGTCGAAGTCTTTGAAGCCCTCGGTCGCGTCAAGTCCCAGGAAGTCCTGGCCGGCGATATCTGCGCAGTCATCGGTCTGGATCACGTCGAGATCGGTGCCACGATCACGGACCAAGAAGATCCGCGTCCGATGCCTCCCGTCAGTGTCGACGAGCCCACCGTGACCATGGCCTTCCGCGTCAACGATTCTCCTTTTGCTGGACGCGATGGTAAATTCGTCACCGGCCGTCAGGTCGGCGAACGTCTCATCAAGGAACTTGAAAAGAACGTGGCCTTGCGCGTCGAACGCGAAGCCGGAGCGGATGCCTTCCAGGTTTCAGGTCGTGGGTTGATGCACCTTGGCGTGCTGATCGAGACGATGCGTCGCGAAGGCTACGAACTCTCCGTAGGTAAGCCCACGGTGATTATGAAGCAGATTGAAGGGGTGCAGTGCGAACCCGTCGAAACTTTAGCTGTCGATTGTCCGGAGGCCTCGCAGAGCGATGTCATGGCGCTTGTCTTGAGCCGTCGCGGTGAACTGCAGACGATGGATGCCAAGGCCGGCACCAGCGGCTGGATTCACATGGAATTTAAGATTCCTTCCCGTTCTCTTTTCGGTCTGCGCACCTTGATGCTCACCACCACGCGTGGCGATGCCGTCATGTACCATAACCTTCTCGGTTATGAGCCTGTCAAAGGCGAAGCCCCTCACCGCTCGGCTGGCGTGATGATCGGTGGAGAAGGAGGCGCCGTCACGGCTTACTCCCTCGACCGTCTGTACGACCGTGGTGACTTCTTCGTGAAGCCAACCGACGAGATCTATATGGGCCAGATTGTCGGCGAGCATTGCAAAGACAATGACCTCGAAATCAACTTGGTCATCAATAAGAAGCTCTCTAACGTCCGCGCTTCGGGTTCGGATGACTCGGCTCGCATCAAGCCGATGCGTCAGATGTCCCTTGAAGCCTGCCTCGAATATATTGAGACCGATGAATTGGTCGAAGTGACCCCGAACTTCATCCGCATGCGCAAGCGTTACCTCACGGAAAACGAGCGCAAGCGCTTCGACAAGTAAGGTCGCTTAGGCGACTTTGCTGGTCAGTTGAAAATGATGGCCTCCGTCCGCTAGGATGGAGGCTTTTATTTTCCATAAGTCCTTCGGCAGCCGGCTGGCCACTTTTTCCGGCCATTCGACGACTACGTTCCAGGGCGATTGGGCGACATCCCAGATTAGTAATTCATCGAAGCTCGCCGGATCTTTCAGGCGATAGGCATCGACATGGAAAATCTGGCGATCTCCTTCGTGCACGTTGAGTAAGGCGAAGGACGGGCTGGTGATGTTCCCCCGGACGCCGAAACCTCGTACTAGCCCTCGCACGAAGGTGGTTTTGCCGACGCCCAAATTGCCCTCGAGAGCCAGGACGGTATCCCGGGGTAGTAACTGGGCAAAGGCCGCGGCCGCCCTTTCGGTTTCGACTCCCGAGCGGGTGGTGATGCCCGCAATCCAGGCGGCAAGGTCAGACGGCGGTCCCATGGGGCGCAGTCTTCCCGAGGCGCGGTTATAGGGCAAGCGTCCTTGCGGGCTTAGGAGACTATCCCCAAGGGAGCGATGGTCTGCCAGCCGCCGCGGGTGAAATCGGGGCACTGGATCGGCATACTACCTTCTTTCACAGAGCGGGCGGAAATCTCGAGGATGCTCGACCAGTCCGCGGCGTCGTAAACGGTCATGTCCGGCGTGATGCCCTGTCGCACGCAGTCGAGCATGCGGTAGGCCATGACGAAATCCATGCCGCCGTGACCGCCGACCTTCTTGCCGAGTTCGCCAATCTTTTTAATCAGCGGGTGTTGATTTTCTTTCATGAAATTGGTGAGCTTCTCTTTCTCGTAGGTCCATGCATGGCTGCTGCGTTTTTCTTTCGGATCAAGCATCGGATGTTTGTTATCTGCGTCGATTGCCAGACGGGCGGGGTAGCCGAAGAATGTCGCCTCCGTGCCGCACAGAGCGTTGATACGCGTATACGGGCGCGGGCTTACGACGTCGTGCTGAATCATGATGGTGCGTCCGAGCTGTGTCTTGATGATGGAGGTGTTCATGTCGCCGCAGACGAACTTCTCATCCTTGTGCTGGCCGTTATTAGGCTGGTGCTTGTCGCGATACTGCGTGAGGTTGAATTCCGGGGAGGAGACGGAGACCACGAATTTGAAGGCATCGCCGCGTCCGATATTTAGATATTGCGCCACCGGGCCGAGGCCGTGCGTGGGGTACAGGTTACCGTCCATGAAACGGTGGTAGTCGCGGCGCCAATCGCCTTCGCTGCCCAAGCTCCAAAGCACCCCGCCGCCGAGGTTATGGATATAAGCGCACTCGGCATGCTTGAGATCGCCGAAGAAGCCTTGGCGGGCCAGATTAAGGACGAAAAGCTCTTCTTCGCCGTAGCAGCAATTCTCGATAATTGAGCAATGACGCTGGGTTTTCTCGGCCATATCTACGAGCTGCCAGCACTGGTCGACGGTGACAGCAGGAGAGACTTCGATGAAAGCATGCTTACCCTTTTCCATGACCTTGAGGGCCATCGGTACGTGCCATTCCCAAGGAGTGGCGACGAAGACGACGTCGATATCGTCGCGCTCGAGCATCTTCTCCCAGGCGTTCTCGTCGCCGAAATACATCGCCGGTTCTTTGCCAGTGATTTTCTTGACGCTCGCGGCCGCACCTTTGGCGCGAGCTTCCACGATGTCGCAGACGGCGACGACTTCTGCAAACGGGATGTTGGCCGCAGAGTTTACGTGGGAGCGCCCGCGATTAAGGCCAATGACGGCGACGCGGACCTTCTCGAGGGGCTTCGTCGTCAGATCCCAGACAGGCTTGTTGCCCGCCGGGCGGGGACGCGTCGCGGAGATGTCGTGGGCGTCGAGGAGTTTGAGGTCGCGGGGATCGGGCTTGGCTTCTGCCGAGGGGACAGCGCTGAGTCCGAGACCGAGGCTGGCGAGGGCACCGAGTTTAAGAAAGTCGCGGCGATTGGGATTTTCGGGAAGGTTCATGGGAAGTGTCTTGTAGGGTCGTTAAGAGACGAGGGCTAGGGGCTTCAAAGTCTGCCAGCCGCCGCGGGTGAAATCCGGATAGGCGATGGGCAGGCTGCCGTCGCGAACAGAGCGGTCAGAGAGATCCATGAGGCATGACCAAGAGGCTGCATCATAGACCGTCAGGTCGGGCGTGATGCCTTGGCGGATGCAGTCCAGAAACCGGTAGTTCATCAGATGGTCCATGCCGCCGTGTCCGCCGACTTTTTTGGCGTCGGTCCCCGCTTTTTTGATTAGCGGGTGGGCGTTGGCCTGCATGAATTTTGTGAGCTTATCGCCTTCGTAAGTCCAGCTATGGCTATTTCGTTTCTCCTTCGGGTCGAGTATCGGATGTTTGTTATCCTCGTCGATGGCGAGACGGTTGGGGTAGCCGCAGAAAGTGGCCTGGGTGCCGCTGAGCATATTGCCACGGGTATAAGGCCGCGGACTGGTGTTGTCGTGTTGGACCACGACGGTCCGGCCGAGTACGGTCTTGATGATGGTGGTGTTCATATCGCCGCAGACGAACTTCTGATCCTGCGCCCGGTCGCGATTCGGCTGGGTCTTCTCGCGTAACTGCGAAAGGCCGAATTCTGGAGATGAGACCGAGACCGCATATTTGAAAGCATCACCCCGGCCGACGCCAAGGTATTGCGAGACGGTACCCAGGCCATGGGTTGGATAAACGTTGCCCTGCATGAAGGTGGCGTAGTTGCGGCGCCATTCGCGTTGCTTGTCCAGGAAAGTGTAGGTGCCCGAATGGCGTTGGTCGTGGATGTAAGCACACTCGGCATGCTTGAGCTCACCGAAGAAGCCTTGCCGGGCCAGGTTAAGCACGAAGAGTTCTTCTTCGCCGTAGGCGCAGTTCTCCAAGATGGGGCAGTGCCGTTGATATTTCTCCGAGGCATCGACGAGTTCCCAGCATTCGTCGACGGTGACGCCAGAATTGACTTCGACAAAGGCATGTTTACCGAGCGACATTGCCCGGACGGCCATCGGCTTGTGCCATTCCCAGGGCGTGGCGACATAGACGACATCGATGTCATCCCGGTCGACCATCTTCTCCCAGACATTTTCGTCGCCACTGTAAATCGCCGGACGTTTGCCGGTGTTCTTAAAGACAATCTCTGCCTGGGCCTGGGCGCGGTCATCTAGGATATCGCATAACGCGACAACTTCGACGAACGGGAGTAAGCTCCCTGATTTAACGTGGGCGCTACCGCGATTGAGACCGATGACGCCGATGCGCACTTTTCCGATGGGCCGGGTGTTAAGATCCCAGACGGGTTTATTGCCAGCGGGCCGCGGACGCATCTTACCGATCGTGTCGGCGGTCAGATGGGTTAACTGAGCGGGGTCAGGTTTAGCCTCGGCGGTCGAAGCCGCGCTGATTCCGCCGATGCCGGCCAAAGCAGAGAGTTTTAAAAAATCACGACGGCTCTGGCTTTCTGGGGTTAGCATAGGGGTAAATTCATAACACTAAAACCGTACATGGGTTGCAACGGATTTACCTTTTTACCCTCGAAAGTTTTAACTTATGAACCCTTCGCTCCATTTAATCCCAAAGACTGCCAGATTACGCACGGTATGAGCTATAAAACAGGGCAATAAGGAACGGCTTGGGTTCAGCGGATTAAACCGTGCGAGGTAAAGCCAGACCGAGGTCAGGAAGGCGAAGATTGTGCTGCTACGTCCGCTGGCGCTTTTTAAATCAAAATCATGAATCAGGGCGAAAATAAGGGAGCCCACGAAGATCACGCCGAGTAGTTTCGGTCCCGTAAGGTGCGAAGGGGCGGTGAAGCCGCGGAACACGACTTCTTCGATGATAGAGGCGCCGATCAAGGCCAGGATAGAGATCGCCGGCAGGACGGATTGCTGATCGGTGATTTCGTAGCGGACTTCGACGTTCGCTTCGGCGATGGTAATCAGCAGCGCCCCGGCGGCGGCGACGAAGTATGCCGCCCAGGGGGCCGATTCTGTGCCAGGCCAAAAGAGTTCGCCGCTGTTCTTTATACGTCGCTGGCGATATTCGCCTACCCAAGCTGCGAGCACGCAGGCACCGAGAACGAAATAAAGCAGGGCTTCGACAGTAGTGCGGTCCATAAATTACCGAACTCCCAGAATCCATGCCCGGTAGGCCGGGGAAACATGGGCGGCTTCGATGACAATCCACTGCGGTAGGGCGTAAGGATGTCGGGCGTGTACCCATGCTTCGAGGTGGGGTCCTTGCGCCACGGCAAATTTAAAGGTTATGCGGAATTCGTCTTCGACCTGGGTGCGTCCTTCCCAAGTGAAATGCGAGCGGATGGGGCCGTCCACCTGCGCACATGCCGCCAAGCCTGCGCCAACGGCCTCGCTGGCGAGACGTTCGGCCTCTTCGCGTTGCGGGAGGGTCGTCCAAGCAATGGCGATCGCTTGGGCTTCAGTCATGTCCAATATTGTCCGACTTCAAATATTGCTCCGTGATGATGCTAATGAGGAGGTCGCGGGCTTCTTCCACCGAATCGACGTGACGATAAAGGTCGCGGTCTTCGGGAGAAACCATGCCCCATTCGTGGAAAACTTCGACATTCAGGACGCTCTTCCAGAAGGCTGAACCGAAAAGTAAAACGGGGATACGCTTCTTAGTCTTACCTGTCTGGACGAGAGTGAGCATCTCAAAAAGTTCGTCAAAGGTACCGAAGCCTCCGGGAAAAGCGACGAGTGCTTTGGCGAGATAAAGGAACCAGTATTTGCGGACGAAGAAGTAGTGGAATTCCAGGTCGAGCTCGGGGGTGATATAAGGATTATGTTCCTGCTCGAAGGGTAGGGCGATGCCGAGGCCGACCGATTTTCCGCCGGCTTGATGAGCGCCCATGTTGGCGGCTTCCATGATGCCAGGACCGCCGCCAGAACAGATCAGAAAGCGTTGCCACTCCGGGAGCGACATCGACCACTTGGTCATCTCGTAGGAGAGCTGTCGGCAGGCCTCAAAGTAGGCGGAGCTGCGCAAATTGATTTCGGCGACGCGAAGACGGCCGGCGCATTCGGCACCCGAGCATTCACCGCGGGCGATCATTGCTTTTACTTCTTCGAGCTGCGCTTGGGCTTTTTCTGGTGGCAGTGTGCGAGCGGAGCCGAACATCACCACGGTATTGCGCACCCCATACTTTTTAAAGCGTTGGTAGGGCTCCATCAGCTCCGCCATGACGCGAATCGTCCGGGCCTGCGGGCTGTGCATAAACTCTGGATTTAGGTAGGCCCGAGGTGGCGTGGGCCTAAGTTTACCTTTTTCAGGGCTCATACCCCCATCTTTCCCTTAGTTTGGCTTCTGCCAAGCCGGGAAGCGTGGTGCTTGACAGGCTCGGCGGGGTAGCCTTGGCTGTTTCCTTTAAAGCCATGCATCCCACCTACCGTCCGTCTAAGATTTCCCGCGCCCGTAAATGCGGTTTCCGCGCCCGTTCCAAGACCCCGGGTGGCCGCAAGGTCTTGGCTAATCGCCGCAGCATTGGTCGCAAGCGCCTCGGCGCCTCCTAATTCTCATGCGTCTCCCGCGGGAGCGTAGAATTCGTGCCTCGGCCGATTTCACGCGTCTCCGCCAACAAGGCTCGCGACTCGATTGCGGGCCTTTTCTTTTGAATTTTCGTCACACTAAGAGCGATGTCCCCGCACGTTTTGCGGTCATCGCAGCTAAGAAATCCATCCCTTTGGCCGTCAATCGTAACCGGGCCAAGCGTCTGGCCCGAGAGTTATTCCGGGCTGATGCCGCTGCTTTCCCTCCGGGGTGGGAGATTGTCTTGGTGATTCGGCCTGGGATGCTCCGTCGTCGGTTTGCCGACTTGAAGGCGGCCTATGCGTTGGCTGCAACCAAACTGGTCGCGCAGGCCGCACGTCAGGTGGAATGAACTCCAAGAGCCTATCATTCGTTACCCGTTTGGCACTGAAAGGGGTCGGCTTTTACCAGCGATTTATTTCCGTTCCTTTGCACCGGGTCGTACCAGGGTCCGGGTGCCGATTTCACCCCACCTGTTCCTGTTATGCGGCTACTAGCCTGCAACGCTTTGGTTTTTTTAAGGGAGCTTGGCTCGGTTTGAAGCGGATCGGGCGATGTCACCCTTGGGGTGGCTCCGGCGTGGATGAAGTGCCGGAAGCTTGACCACCTGGGGTAGCTCATCGGCTTAATGTTCTCGCCCTGACCAGCGTTTTGAGGCGAACTCCATGGAGTGAAAGCTGCTTTCTCCCGAGTTCTCGGTTCGCGCCAAGGCGGTACTTTGCTCTTGGCTGCGAGTTACCTGATTCTGGGTACAATCCTCCGTTTAGGGCTTCTGATCTTTTCTGCTTCCGCGGTGTCTTGGGGTCTTTCAACCGTTGGCGCTTTGGTCATCGGGTTCTTTTTTGATGTCTTGATGGCCTCGCTCTTGACGTTGCCCTTTGGTTTGTTGTCCGCTTGCTGGCCCTCTTGGGCCTGGGCCCGCTCCTGGCTCCGGGCTCCGCTTTACTTGGCTTGGGTCTTCGGCTGCTCCCTGTTCGTTTTCTGGAAGGTCTCGGAGGTTTTATTTTGGGAAGAATTTGGCGTCCGCTTTAATTTTATCGCGGTTGATTATTTGGTCTACACGCAAGAGGTCGTCAAAAATATCAAAGAGTCCTACCCGATGGCTGCCATCGTTACGGGGATCTTACTGGCCGTGGGGGTTATCGTTTTTGCCTGGATTAAGACAGGATGGTGGAAGCGATGGCAGGAAGGCGCCCAGACGGATATGTCGCCGCGATGGCGCTCCTGGGTCGGGCTTTTGCTGCCGTTGTTCCTTTGCTTAGCCCTCGCCTACACGGCCGGTCGGCGAGACTTGAAGGCATCCTCTCGCGTCGTAACTTCGATGGGCGAACGCATTACGGCCGGCTTGCGTCACATGGGCGAACCGCAGCCAAGCTGGGCCAATAACTATGATGCGGAATTAGCGAAGAATGGAGAATACGCTTTTTTGGCGGCGTTTTGGGCCAATCAATTGGAATGGCAGCGCTTTTACCCGTCCCGCCCAGAGGCGGTTGCCGGCCTGCGTGCACAGCTCGCCCGACAGGGTGTCCCCCTAGCGAAGGATGAGTCGAAGGGCGTCAAACGACATATTATCGCCGCACCCGGACCAGGCCGTCGGCTCAATGTCATCCAGATCACGGTCGAGAGTTTGAGCGCGGAATACCTGAGCTGCTACGGTCAGAGTCCCTATGCGGAGCAGCGTTTGACGCCGGTCTTGGATCGAATCGCCCAAGAGTCCCTTTGGTTTCGCCATTGCTACGCCAGCGGCACGCGGACGGTCCGCGGCATGGAGGCGCTCACGCTGGCCATCCCTCCCATTCCTGGGCAATCGGTTTTGCGTCGCGCCAAGTGCGAAGATCTTACGACCTTAGGTTCAGTCCTTGCCGCCCAAGGGTACGACAATGCTTTCATTTACGGGGGCGATGGCTTCTTCGATAATATGAATTATTTCTTCGAGAATAACGGCTATCGTATCGTGGATCAACCGGTGGCCTTGAAGGCCGGAGAGAAGATGACTTTTGGTAATGCTTGGGGCGCCTGCGATGAAGACGCTTTTAACTGGTCCTTACATGAGGCGGATAAGGCCTTTGCCTCCCAAAAGCCTTTTCACCATTTCGTGATGACGACTTCAAACCATCGGCCCTACACGTGGCCGGCCGGGAAGATTGATGACAAGCTCGTGGGGCGGGAGGGGGGCGTGGCCTATACAGATTACGCAATCGGCGCTTTTCTTAAGGCGGCCGAATCCAAGCCTTGGTTCAAGGATACGATCTTTATCGTCGTGGCCGACCACTGTGCTTCCGTCGCCGGCAAACGTGATCTCGAGATCAGAAAATATGAAATCCCGCTCTTTATCTGGGCTCCGGGTCTGGTCGCCCCTCGCCGGGAAGACAAGATGATGAGTCAAGTCGACCTTGCCCCTACGGTGCTAGGCTTGTTGCACGCAACCTATGTGGCCCGCTTCGTGGGTTCGGATATTTTTAGTCCGACATACCAGCCGCGTGCTTTTATCAGTAACTATCAAAAGGTAGCCGTGCTGCGAGAAGACGGCTTATTGACCGTGCTCAAGCCCGTGAAACAGGTAGTCCAATATCAGGCTGATCTCGCGACGGGTGCTTTAGTTCCGTTGAAGGAACTCCGTCCAGATGCGGTGGACGAAGCCATTTTCTATTATCAAGGTACCGATGAACTCTTTAACCAAGGTGGCCTCGCCAACCCAAGTCGCTGACCGTCCGAGCGTCTTCTGGCCGTGTGCGACCTTGGTCGCCTTGGTCGGCTTCTTCGGTTTTCACGGTACGGGCGGCGAGTCGGTCGATCTTGGCTTTCAGGCTATTTTTTGGAACGGTTCGGCTTGGCTGATTCCCAAAGACTCAGGCTTTTTTCATACCCTTGCCTATAGTGGGCCCAAGGCGCTGATTATTATCTGGGCATTGGTTCTCTTAGCGGCGGCGGCGTTGCCCGCGTATTTCCCCGTCTGGTTGGGACGTCGACGCGCGTTATACTTGTTAGCCTGCATGGCCGTCGTTCCAATAGTATGTACGCAACTGCGTTCGATTACACAGATGGCGACCCCGAGTGATCTGGCGATGTATGGCGTGCCGTCCAGCTTCCCTCATCTTTTGCTTTTTGATGCCAAGCCTCTAGGATACCCCAGTCACGCTTTCCCGGCTGGACATGCCAGTGGCGGCTTTGCTTTGCTTTCTATTTATTTTGCCTGGGCAGAATTTCGCCCTCGTCGTATCGGCCTCGCCCTGGCCAGTGTCTTTGGCGGAGGGATGGGGCTTTATCAGATCGCCCGAGGTGAACATTTCATTTCACATACTGTGGTCACCGCCGCGATTGCGTGGGTGCTCTGTGCGGGCTTGGCTCGAGTACTCCGGCCCGCTTCGCCGCTTAATTGTTCTGCCAGTTGACGATATTGTCGGCCCGGTAAGGTCCCGTGGCCGAAGGTTGATCAAAGTAAGAAGCCGGGATCATGCCGCATTTCTCCATGGTGCTAGCGGCGACGGCGCTCGGATCCCAGTATTCATCCAGGGTGGGTGCGGAGCCCGTAGGTTCGGCATAATTCCCGCCGCAACTCACCAGCAAGAAATTGGAAGATTTCCAGTTGGCATAGGGAGGGTTTAATTTTCCCGTGCTCGGGTCTGTGATCGAGCTACTGCCGTTAAGAATCCGGTAGCGATAATCAAAGGGATTATCCCAAGGGTCGCGGAATTCGAGTCGTGCGGACAGGTCGCTGAACTTGGTGTCATCGTTCGAAGGGACATCGCCCATGGTCAGGAAGGGCTTCTGTTTTCGGTTACCGCTCCCTGGTAATGTACCGTCGTTATAATTCAATAGCTTGAGGGAGGAGCCGCCGGTGTTGATGGGCGAACTTTTCAGGACTTTTCTTCCCATGATTTGGTCGTAGAAATCGATTCGATAGTCGTCCGTCGTGCCACTTTGCGCACAAGGGTAGTCACCGTAGTTCTTTTTAAAATTCTCGGCGGCCATGATCATACCCTGCATTTCGCCTTTCGCCTTCGCTTTGGTGCGGGCAGTACTGGCGGCCTTAAAAAGCCCGAAGGTTGCCCCGGCGAGGATGCCGATGATTGCCGTCACCATCAGAAGTTCAATGAGCGTAAAGCCCGGCCGACGTTGGAAACTTTGGTTTTTCATGGGGCTCAGATGTGGCGTGAGTCGTTCTCGTCTTTCTTCACGTAACCGGAATCTTGGCGCTGGTGGTTCACGGCGTTCTTTTTGAGGTAAGCTTGGTAAACGTCTTCGGCCGACATCCCTAAGACTTGGGCGATAGATATCAGAAAGTGGAAGAGGTCGATGACTTCGACGCGGGCATTCTGTTCGTCGAACTTCTGGTATTTGGCCCACCACTTCCAGGGCACAGAATCGGTCAACTCGGCCATTTCTTGCTGCATCGCGCGGAGGTAGTTGAGAATCCATTTGATTTTTTCTTCCTCGGTCATGCCGGCGGTTTCGACGCCAATACGCTGGTTGAGCGCTTTTTGCATTTGGAAGATTTCTTCGAGTTTGTCGGCCATGCCCTCATCAAACTATCTGGGAAGGGGGGAGCAACAAAGGAAGCTAAACGGAGCCGCTCTAAGGCGGATTGTTGGATTTGTCCTAATTGTTCTTTGCAGGGCGGGTAGGTCTGTGCCTTGCTAGGGGTGTGTCTCCTTCCGGCCTAACCCATCCCAAACTCAAACCCGAGGTTCTGGCACCCGCTGGTGAGTGGAATTGTGCCCGGGCGGCCGTCGAGAACGGGGCTGACGCCATTTTCTTCGGGGTTGGTCGCTTTAACGCCCGCGTCCGGGCCAAGAATTTTGAGGAAGCCGATTTACCTGAGCTCATGGCTTACCTGCATTCGCGGGGGGTGAAGGGGTATGTGACTTTTAATACCCTTATTTTTCCGGACGAATTGGCCGAGGCCGCCCGGACGCTCCGCTCCATCGTCGCCGCCGGGGTCGATGCCGCTATCGTACAGGATCCGGGTATCTGCCGTCTGATCCGCCGGATTTCTCCTGACTTCCCCATTCACGCTTCAACGCAGATGACGGTAACAAGTGCGGCGGGGCTCGATTACGCCCGTGACTTAGGCGCCTCGCTTGCCGTGCTCGGCCGTGAAGTTTCCATTCCCGAGATGCAGAAGTTACAGGCAGAGCAGGCCACCAAGGGTACTCCGCTCGACCTCGAAGTTTTCGTCCATGGCGCTCTCTGCGTGGCCTACTCCGGACAATGCCTGACCAGCGAATCTCTCGGCGGTCGCTCTGCGAATCGCGGCGAATGCGCCCAAGCCTGTCGTCTGCCCTATGAATTAATCGTGGACGGAGTCCTGCAACCGCTGGGCGACAAGGCCTACCTGCTTTCGCCGCAAGATCTGGCAGGCATCGAAGTCGTCCCTGATCTGATTCGCGCCGGTATCCGTTCGCTGAAAATCGAAGGACGCCTCAAGTCTCCGGAATATGTGGCCGCGATTACCAAGGCCTATCGACGGGCCGTTGATGCCGCTTGGGATGCATTTGAGCGGGGCGCCGATGCCGATCTGGCTGCGCAACAGGTACGTCAAGAAGAGGACTATGCCATGCAGATGACTTTTTCTCGCGGTCTCCATACGGGATGGCTTCGCGGCATCGATAACCAACAGTTGGTGCACGCTCGTTTCGGTAAGAAACGCGGTGCTTTCTTGGGTACGGTGATCGATGTGGCACCTCCGGGAGTGACGCTTAAATTGGAAGGTGCTTTGAAGCCTGGCGACGGCGTCGTGTTTGACCAAGGTAAGCCGGCCGAGCGCGAAGAGGGTGGTTTCGTCCACGGAATCGAACCCGCTCGCGGCGGTCTGACTTTCGTCCGCTTTGATCGGGCGGGAGCGATGGATTGGGCCCGCGTGCTTCCGGGCGCTCTGCTTTGGAAAACTAAGGATCAAGACTTAGACAAGCAGCTGCATGCGTCCTGGGATCGGGAGAAGGCAAATTATCGGCGCACGATAGATATCCGCGTCATCGGGCGCATCGCGCAGCCTTTGCGCGTCGAGTTTAGCGATACCGAAGGCCATGTGGTGACAGCTGAATCATCGATGCCCTGTGCGATCGCCGAAAAGCGTCCGATGGACGTCTCCTCTTTACGCGAACAATTGGGGCGCTTAGGCGATACTTCCTTTGAGCTGGGTGCACTCGAGGTCGACCTTGAGGGCGCCTTGATTGTTCCGATGAGTGAGCTTAATCGCCTTCGACGCGACCTTTCCGACCGGATCACAGCTTTGCGTCGGCAGCCTCGTCGCTGGGCCCTGCTACCTTATGAAGAGACCGCAACCAAGGTGGTGACCACGGCTGAAACCACGATGAATAAGGTGTCGGAAATCGTGGTGGTGATTCGTGAGCCAGAACAATTGGAGCCCGCCTTGGCTTGGGGCGCTCGGGTGATTTATGCCGAATTTGAAGACCCAAAAAAGTTTCGCGACGCTGTCACCCGAGTGCGGGCCTTCGAACAAGAAACTGGCAAGAAGGTAGAATTTTGGGTGATGGGTCCGCGCGTGCATAAGCAAGGCGAAGATCGTCTGAGTGAAATCATGCTCTCCTCCCAAGCGGATGGTTATCTCGTCCGTAATCACGATAACTTTCGTGCCTTTGCGGGGCAGCGTCGTCGCGGAGACTTCTCGCTGAATGTCGCCAATGGGCTTACGGCGGAATGGTTGATGCAAAATTATAGCTTAGAGGGTTTGACGGCCTCTTATGATCTCGATGCCAATCAGGTCGCGGCCTTGATGCAGTCGGCCCCGCCCGCCTGGTTCGAAGTCACGATTCACCAACATATGCCTATGTTCCATATGGAGCATTGTGTTTTCTGCGCCTTCCTTTCCAAGGGAAAGGATTACCGGGATTGCGGCCGGCCTTGCGAGAAGCACCGCGTAAAATTACGCGACCGCGTCGGCGCTGAACATATCCTCAAGGCCGATGCCGGCTGCCGAAATACGCTCTTCAATTCCCGCGCCCAGACCGGCGCCGAATACGTCAACCAGTTGCTGGCGCTCGGCGTCCGCCGCTTCCGCGTCGAATTCGTCGACGAAGATGCTGTCACGGTCACGCGCACTTTGGAAAAGTATCAGGCCCTACTTAAGGGCGAGCTCGAGGGCACGGCACTTTGGAACGACCTCAAGGTCCTGAACCAACTCGGCGTCACGCGCGGCACGATGCGCGTCCGGATCTAAAGGTTGTCTTTTAAACGCGGCAACAAGCCCGTGATGCGGCGGGAATCCGACGCGTTTCGCACCGCCATCGCGTACGCCGTGGGGTCGCCCACGAGGATGACTTGTTTGCGCCCCCGGGTCACCGCGGTATAAATCAGATTACGGGCCAACATGATGCTGTGTTGGCGGAGCAGCGGCACGACGACGGCGGGAAACTCTGAACCTTGAGATTTATGAATGCTCACCGCGTAGGCCAACTGCAGATCGGATTGCTCGCCGCGTTCCAGCTCGACGCGGGTGCCGTCAAAATCGACCAGCAAGGTGCCGGCTTCGTTTTGGCCGAGGACGACTCCGAAATCACCGTTATAGACT
This sequence comes from Verrucomicrobiota bacterium, assembly GCA_037131085.1. GTDB lineage: Bacteria > Verrucomicrobiota > Verrucomicrobiia > Opitutales > UBA953 > UBA953. The sequence continues at coordinate 59,095 of JBAXRS010000002.1, forward strand.
AACTTATCATAATTATTGCGGGTCTGAATCACCTTGTCGCCCGGCGAAATCCGTCCGGGTTTGGCGTCCGGTCCGCGGAGGCGGACTTGCAGGGCTTGGTTGTAAGCCTGGATGCCGCCAGTCCCTTTGTGCATCGGGGCCAGGACTTGGATGTCACGTAACGGGTCGAGGCGAAGCGCTTTGGGCAGGATGTCGCAGCAGATTCGGGTGACCATCGCCACGCAGGCTTCGGGGTCTTCCACTTTGACGAAATGAATGTCATCCGAGAAATCTAATTTCGTCGGATCTTCCACTGGCGTGGGCGGAGTCGTATCGGCGTGCAAGATGCCATGGGCCACGGTCACGATGCCGCTCCGCGCCCCTTGCCGGAAGACCGTATCCAGTCGGGTGACGGCGGCGCTACCCGATTCGATGAGATCGCCTAAGACATTACCCGCACCGACCGAGGGGAGCTGATTGACGTCGCCGACGAGCAAGAGGTGGGCGGTCGATGGCACGGCCCGCAAAAGGGCGGCGGCAAGTTTGGTATCAAGCATGCTGGATTCGTCGACGATGACAAAATCCGCGGCCAAGGGATTGTCGGCATTGGAGGTGAAGCCGCCGGCCGCATGATCGAATTTAAGAAGCCGATGAATGGTGGCGGCGGGCACGCCCGTCGCTTCGGACATCCTTTTGGCGGCACGTCCCGTCGGGGCGCCGAGCATCATGCGGGTGCGCTTAGCGGAAAGAATGTCGCACAGTGCTTTCAGGATCGTGGTTTTACCCGTACCGGGCCCGCCCGTGAGCACGGATACTTTATTTTTAAGCGCCATCAGGACGCCTGTGGCTTGGGCTTCCGAGAAGGTAAACCCAGCCCGGCCTTGCGCCCATTCAATCGCTTTTTCCGCTTGGATTGCGGGCAACCCGCTGTCGCCGCCGATAATCCGGCGAATCGAAGCCGCGATGGATTTCTCGGCGTTTTCTTGCGGACGTAACTGCACGAGCCGAACGCCACGATAATCGAGGATGCCCACGGCGTTTTCTTCGATGAGTCGCCGCATGCGGTCCTGAACGACGGCCCGATCTACTTCGAGCAAAGCCGTCGATTTTTCGAGCAAACCTTCGTCCGGGAAAGCGCTGTGGCCTTCGCCTTCAAGTTCTTCGAGCGTGTGCAAGATCCCCGCGTCGACGCGTTGCGGACCAGCCGTGGGCAGGCCCAAGTTACGGGCGATTTTATCCGCGGTCTTGAAGCCGACGCCTTCGACTTCGCGACAGACGCGATAGGGCTCGGCGGTCACGACTTTTTTTGCCTCTTCGCCGTAAGCTTTGACGATGCGCAAGCAGATGGAATTGGTGACGCCGTAAGTTTGCAAGAAGACCATCACCTCGCGCAGGGCTTTCTGCTCTTCCCACGCAGCCTTGATGGATTTGGCGCGCCCAGGGCCGATGCCTTCAACTTCCCGCAGGCGTCCCGACATGTTCGAAATAATCTCAAAAGTACGCACGCCGAATTTCGCGACGATCTTATCGGCGTAAGTCTTGCCGATGCCTTTGATCAGGCCGCTCCCGAGGTATTTGCGGATACCATGCACGGAGGAGGGTAGGCGCGAGCTGAATGATTTGACGCGCAGTTGCGGACCATGCGAAGGGTGTCGCTCCCAGAAGCCTAGGAGATCGACCGTCTCGCCGCACTGCAACCCCGTCATATTGCCTAAGATGATCGTCTTGTCGTTATTTTCCGCCACCAGTTCGGCGATGGTGAAGTGCGTCTCCTCGTCCAGCCATAGGATGCGCTCAACCACGCCGGAGAGCGCAATTTCTGGACCTCGATCAGATTCCCGCGGGGGCGCCATGGTTCAGCCAATCACTCCGGTACCTTTGGGGCGAAACAAAATCATGCGAGTCGGAAGGCCTCCCGGGCCAGCTCGTTGAGTCCGGCATGAATCGTATCGGGGTTGTAAGGCTGGAGCTCTTCGGCGGTATGGCTGCCCGTGGTGACGCAATGGATGGCGGCGAGTCCGCCATTCCGCGCGGCTGCGATATCGAAAGGCGAATCTCCCACCATGACCGTGGTACCGATTTTGGCTTTTAGGGAAGAAAGGACGAATTGCGTAAACTCCGGCTGAGGCTTGCGCCAAGGATGGACGTTCGTCCCGTAGATACCGTCAAAGAGATGGCTTAACTCCAGGTGCTCCATGATTTTCTTAGAATTCGCGTCATCCTTATTGGTGTAAACCGCGGTCCGCACTCCGCGCGCCCGGAGCCCTTCGAGAATTTCGCGGCATCCGGGGTAGACGCGTAGTCCGTGGTACATAACGCTGGGGAAGTGTTCGCGAAAGAGGCGGGTGGCAGTCGGCGCATTGGCTTCGCCGGCGAGCTTGACAACGGTGACGTTAACCGAACCTCCCACGGCACGGCGGATCTGCTCGAGGGTGACGCTGGGTAGCCCCATCATGCTCATCACGTCATCATAGCATCGATGGATAGCCTCAAAGTTATCGACCAAGGTGCCGTCGAGGTCGAAAAGTACGGTTTCAGGAAGAGGGTGGGCCATATCTACCATCTATGAGGCGTGAATATGTCAGGTTTCCAAGTTTGGAATTGAAGGCGAGGTTGGGTCATCTAATTTCCCGAACTCAACCTATGACCTTCTCGCTGGATCTGACCAAGCCACTTAGCCGCTTCGGCTTGGCCCTTAACCTCACCCTTCTTTCCGTCGTTTTCTATGCGCTCTCGACGGCCTCCTTCCACTACATGACAGAAAGGCTTCCTCATGGTGAAGTCGCCCAAAAGATCGCGGAGGTCTCCCGCAAGTCCGAAGAGGCTGCTTTTTCCAAGGCGAAGGCCGCCGCTAAGGGTAAGGTTTTTGACGAAAAAATCGCTCGGGAACAGGCGAAGGTCGCCGCTGAAGCCGAAGTGAAGAAGCAGGAAGAAAAAATCCATCATCATGCCGTATCGGGCTGGGCTCCTTTTGCAGTCTTCCTGCTTATCTTATCTGCGGTTTTCTTCGCCGGCTTCCTTTCCGTCACTGTCCAGCGCCGGGCAAACGATGCGGGCTTTCAGGGCTTATGGCTGTTCGTCCATCACCTTGGAGCATGGTCTTTGGCGGGCTATATTGCCTTCTATCCTTTCTTAGCCCACCACGATTTGCGTAAGGCATGGATGCCTGCGTTCATCGCCGGCCTCGTGCTTCTCTTGCCTGTCTTCGTTGCAGGCGAAGGTCACGGCGACCATGACGACGACCACGGCCACGCGCACTGAGCTGACTCAGAGCGGGCCGACGTTGCCGAAGTCAAAGACGGTATGGCTGATCAGCCCCCGCTCGATCACGGCTAAATCCGTTTGGCCACCTTCGCTGACTTGCTCTCCGTCGTTCCAAGCGAAAGTAAAGCCTTGGGCGGAAGGTTTGAACAGCGACCCATGTCGAACTAAGGCCGGGACGCTGCGTTCCATCGCCGTGGTGTCCGTGACGGTCGCCGGGTAGTTTAAGCTGTGGACATGCAGGCCACGGACGGGGTGGCCCACAAGTCCGCGGGCAAAACGTGCGGCGTGCCGGCAGGCAGCTTCAAGGTGCGGCCGGAGGGCGTCGGGGCACTCGGCAGATTTGCGATGGACGTTTTCAAAGGTAGCTTGTTCGAGGTCCATGGAGCACGCTACGGCGGGCAGATTCCAGGCCGCTCCTTCGGTCGCTCCCGCTAAGGTGCCGGAGCTGAGGCATAATGGCATCGTCGCATTAAAGCCGATATTCATGCCTGAGATGACGACGTCGGGTTGGGTTTTTAACAAATGCCCGAGGGCGATATTAACACAGTCTGAAGGAGTGCCATCGATGGACCACGCTTGACTGCCGAGGTTGGGGTAATCCGAGAGGGTGACTTCCCGGTGGCGACTGAATGCCCGGCCAATCCAGCTGCGCTCGCCGGCGGGTGCAGCGACGATCACCTTAAAACCTTCAGCTTCGCAGGCCGCGACCAGGGCATGAATGAAGGCCGCGTTGATGCCATCATCATTGGTGAGCAGGGCGGTGGGCTTCATATTTTTGGCTCAGCGTGCCCCGACTTGAAGGTCAAGCAACGCCGAAGGTTATTTCTTACTCTCAAGGGAATTGCCCTCTAAATCAGAAATCTGATCCCGCAAAACGGCGGCGGTCTCGAAGTCTTCCTCCTTAAGCGCTTCTTTGAGCAGTTGACGGGCTTTGGTCAGACGCAGCAGGGAGTCGGCGGTAGATCCCATGGGGCGCCGTCCTTGGTGTTCGATACCGGGCTGGATACGCGCAATGGTCTCGAGGGCCTCTTGAGCATGGGTCTGATAGCAGGTTGGGCATCCCATGCGGTGGATACGCACGAAGTCCGCCCAGCGGAAGCCACAAGTGGGGCATTTGCCCCGACCATGTGGGGTTGGGATCGTGAGTTTGAGGCCGAGGGCAACCGACGGGAGTTGCCCGTCAGCGGCCGCGGCTTGCAGGGCGGGGCAGTCTTGGCAACAGGCATGGGATATCGCCTTGCCGCCCGCGACGACGGTAAAGTAAACGGCGCAGGCTTTGGTGCAGTCGGCGCAGGATGATGGACGTGGTATCATCAAACTTAACTATGAAGAAGAAAGTCTTCCGTTTCAAGCATCGGTAGGTCTTTTCAGGTTGAAGCCCGGCTCGAGTCGGATTGCCTATGAAAGCGATGCTTTCTCCCGTCTTAATGGTCGTGCTGGCCGATGCCGAAAAAGGCGCTCTCTGGTATTTTAAGCAGATGGACGCTCCCGGTCTCGCCGTGGCGGCCGTGCTGGTGGTCTGCTCTTTGATTGGTTGGGGCGCGATGATCCAAAAATGGTCCGACGTCCAAGAGCTTCGTCGCCGTAATCATGGCTTTGAACGTCGCTTACGTGACGAACCTTCCGTCGTTGCTTTAAACTTTCCCCGCGGCGCCAATCTTGGCCCCTATGAATTTCTGGTCGCGGAGGCGGTCTCAGCCGTCCAACGCCACAAAGGACGTTTGCTAAAGCCGTCCGACGTCACGCTTTGCATGGGTCACGTCGAGAATGCGATTCAACGCGGTGTTTCCCGGACGATGGTAAATTACGAAAGCAAAATGGTGCTGTTAAGTTCGTTGGTTTCGGGCGGTCCGTTCTTAGGTCTCCTGGGAACGGTCTGGGGTGTGATGGTGACCTTTGGTGCGCTGACCGAAAAGGCCAGCATCGCCCAATTGGCGCCAGGTGTCTGCGGTGCGCTCGTGACGACGACGCTGGGGCTCTTGGTAGCCATCCCCGCGACGTTCGGTTATAATTATCTTTTAACGCAGGTTAAGATCATGACGACGGAACTGGAAAATTTTGCCAGCTCGCTGGCCGATCGCGTTGAGTTGGAATTAGAAGGCGAAGCCCGCCGTAATTTTGAACAAGCCCAAGAGCGCGAACGTCTGGTGCGAGCGGCCCAGGTGGCGTCGATGACGCCGGCAACGGCGGCCAATATCCCCACGGTGAGCCCGCTTGACGCTCCCCCTTCCGCCCTGCCGGGTTGGGAAGACGCCCAGTAAGGCGATGGCGCGTTCCTTTTCCAGGCCGCATCGGTTGCACGTGTTGAGTGATCTAAACGTCACGCCGATGCTCGATTTGTGCTTCGTCTTGCTCATCATCTTCATGATCGCGACGCCGGTGCTGGAGCAGACGACGGCGGTCAACCTGCCGAAGGCCGACAAGGGCGCGGGTAAGACGCCGGACACGAAGGTGCAGTACCGCATCGTGACCATCGACCGCAACGGTGCCTATGCCATCGGCGCGCGCGTGGTCACTTTCGCCCAGCTGGAAGCTGAATTCGCCAACATCGCCGCTTTACCAGAAGTCGATCAGCCGGTCGTACGCATTCGCGGCGACGGCGGGGTGTCCTACCAAAAAGTCTTCGACGTCCTTTCCGCCGCCCGGGCCAAGGGGCTCACCAAGGCGGGGCTAGACAACGAAATGCGCTGATATGTCGAACGAAGGCAAAGGAATGATTGGTTCGATCGCAGTGCATGCCGGCATCATCTGCGCGCTGGTGGCGGTATCCTGGCTTGCTTCTCGTCACGAGGGTCAAGCCGTCGAGGCAGCTGATCCGCTCTTGGTCGACCTTAACGGTATCCCAGGGAAGCGCCCCGGCGAAATCGGCAAAGCCGCCGGCGTGGCTCAGGGTGAAGAAAATGGCACCAAGACGGGCGTGAAGATCGTTAAGATCAAGAAACTAGACGTGGAGAAAATCCAAGAAGCCAGAGCTCAGGCCGAAGCCGAAGCCGCCGCGCCTGCCCGTGCGACGAGCAAGACGACGGCAAAAAGCACCCCCAAGGCTTCGGCGGGCTCCGGAAAAACATCTTTGAGCGATTTCATGAATGCCAAGGGCGGTAAATCTTCGGCTTCAGGTAAAGTGGGTGGTATCGGCGGGGTATCCGTCAAAAAAGGCCGCAACTTTGGCACGGGTGATAATGGTGGCGAGGGCGGATCAGCGACGGAACAGCAGCTTTATGCAGGTGAAGTCTTGGCACGTTTTCGTTCGGCTTGGACGGAGATCATTTCGGCCGAAGGCGGGGCGATTTCCTCGGCCGGGAGCTGCGGCGTGACGTTGTCCGTCGATGCCGGCGGCTCCGTTTCATTCTCCGGCTGGCTGAGTCGCCCGCAAGATAACCATCTCGCAGAGCTTGTCCGCCGCGCTTGCACCCAAATAGGTAACTGCGGTAAGCCGCCTGAGGGCAGGGCTTTCAAGATTGATTTCCCTAAGGTCGGCGTATCGGAAGGCTGACCCGCCGCTCAGTCGCGCACCTCAAGGACGATCTGCACTTCGACGGAAGCCCCCAGCGGTAGACCGTTGACGGAAACCGCGGCCCGCGCGTGCTTACCGCTTTCGCCGAAGATCTGCAGAAGGAATTCGGAAGCGCCATTAAGGACCTTGGGGCTATCGCTAAAGCCATCGATACCATGGACGAAGCCGTTCACCATCACCACGCGGGTAATCTTATCAAGCGAGCCCAGCGCGGCTTTGGCGTTGGCTAAGGCGTTGAGCGTGCAGAGCTTTGCGGCTTCGGAGGCTTGGATCAGGTCGATTTCTCTCCCGACTTTGCCGAGGGAGACAATTTTGCCATCGCGCATGGGTAAGGTGCCGGCGAGGTAAAGTAGGTTACCCGTGCGGACGGCTGGTACATAAGCGCCCGCCGCGGCAGGCGGGGCGGGAAGGGTCAGTCCGAGTTCTTGCAGGCGTGATTCAGGATTTGGCATGGCGCTTACCAATGCTTGGGCCAGCGCTCTTGGCGAACGCTGTTATTGTAAATGAGGGCGAAGAAAAGAATCGTGAGCGTCCCGACTAAGGTGGGAAGGAAGATGAACATCCACGAGGATTTGAGCCCGAAGACCACGACTGGGGTCGAACTTGCCGGGGGATGAACGGTGTGGGTAAGCATCATCGCCGCGACCGTCGTGCCAAGCGCCAGGGCCAGGATTAACCAGCTATCTCCAAATAGATGAAGAAAAGTGATACCAATAAAGGCGCCAATGACGTGACCAAACACCAGGTTGCGTGGCTGGCTGAAGGGGGCATCCGGGTAGCCGAAGACGAGTAGGCTGCTTGCACCAAAAGAGCCGATCAAAATCACGGTGCCGATTTGGTCAGAAAGTTTTGACAGCAACGCGACGACTAAGACGCAGCCCGTAAAAGCCAGTCCGACCGCTTGCAGGGAAGGGCGCGGGGGCGGAGCGGCGCCATCGCCCTTCATCTTGTGGAGCAAGCGACGCATGGGACGGTTTAGTTCCCTTTAAGTTTCTTAATTCCTTCAATCAGTTCCAAGACGGCTTCGCGGCTCCGGTTTTTAACTTCGCGCGAAAGGGTATTATCCGATGACCCCATGGATTTCTTGGTCTGCACGTAAGTCGTCGCCAGCACGGACTCTTTGTTCCGCGTTACGGTGGCGTTATCGCTGATGGAAAGGATGACGTCGGCCGCATAACGACCGAGCCCGCGGTCAAAGCGAACTTCAATCGTGAGCAAAGGGGTCGAGGTTTCGGGCGCGAGCCCATTGAAATCTTTCGGGGTGATGTTACTGCGGCGGAGTTCCAACTCGATCGCATCGCGGATCTCACCCCGCAGGTCGGCGTCTTCGGGGCGAGTTTCGGAGGTTTTAACGTCGATATAAAAGAAACTGACGCCCCGTAATTTCACGAAGCTTTGATCGCCGCCGCTTCCGCCCTTGGGCAAGGGCTCACCGGCGGCCTGAGCGTTGGCGAGGGTGGAGGTTGCGAGCAGGAAGGCGAAGGCGAGGAGACGCATGAGAAGAGGATGTTGGGGTTTGGGGTCCGCATCAATCCCCTTTCGCAGGGACGAGCTTAACCGCCGTGAAGGGGTGTTGATCAAGCACGGTCGGGTACCAGCCTTGGACTTCGGGCCGGATGAGGAACTTATTCTTATTAAATACGACGGGCAGGACCGGGGCTTGGCTGACGAGCCGGGCTTCCGCTTGCTGGAAATATTCAAAACGGCGGGCGGGATCTACCTCCTGGGCTGCCTGGCCAATCAGCTGGTCATACTCCGCGTCGCTCCAATTACATTGGTTGAGTTCGTTACCCGTGATGAACATTTCCAGAAAAGTGTTCGGGTCGTTATAGTCTCCACTCCAGGCGCCTCGGCCGATCTGGTATTCTCCTTTGTGCATGGCATTGAGGTAGACTTTCCATTCGAAATTTTTGAGTTCAACTTGAATGCCTAACCGTTCGCGCCACATCTCTTGGTAAGCCTGGGCGGCCATCTGCGCGCCTTCGGAAGTGTTGTAAAGGTATTCCAGTTTCGGGAAACCTTTGCCGCCAGGGTAGCCGGCGTCCGCCAAGAGTTTTTGGGCGCGGGCTACCTCTTGGCTCCACCGAGCTTTGGCGTGGAAACCGCCGGCGCCGGGCGGCGTGAAGTGGTAAGCTGGCGCGTCGTTCGTGCGCAGGACTTTGCGGACGATTTGTTCCCGGTCGATCACCATACCCAAGGCCTGGCGCACGCGGGCGTCGCCCAAGGCCTTGCGGACAGGTTCGTTATTTTTGATATCATTATTTATCCAGATGAACGCCACGGACATGAACGGGTCGAGCCGCAGGGCGGGAGATTTTTGTTCGAGCAGTTTGGCTACTTTGTAAGGCGGCACGGTACCGGTGATGTGCAACTCGCCGCCGCGGAAGGCCCGCTCTTCGGCGTACAGGTCCGCGATGGCCCGGAATTCGATGGCGTTGAGCGAGACCTCCCCGGCATTCCAATAACTCGCATTCTTCCGCACCACCAGGTTGCGGGCCACTTCCCAACTTTCCAGGGTGAAGGCCCCGTTGCCCACGAGCGCGCCTGGTCGCGTCCACGGCGTGTTGAGTTGGTCGATGGTCCCGAACTTCAGGATCGTCGGAGGGTGGACGGGTAGCCAGCTGTGATGGCAAATAAGCTGGAGGAAATAAGGAACGGGATTTTCCAGGCGGATCTCGAGGGTGTGCGCGTCGGGCGCCCGGAAGCCGACGTCGCGGAAGGAGCTGATTTTTTTGGTATTAAAATCTTTGGCCCCTTTGACCACGTGCAGCATCGAGGCATATTCGGCTCCGAAGCTCGGCATAAGCATCCGCTCCCAGCTGAAGAGGAAGTCTTGGGCGGTGACGGGGTCGCCATTGGACCACCGCGCAGCAGGGCGGAGTTTGAACGTCCAAGTCTTGGCGTCGGCGGAACTCGTCCAACTTTCGGCGACGCCCGGGATTGGGTGAAGGTCGACGGGGTCATAATTGACCAGCCCTTCGAAGAGGGCGTACATGATATGGCTTTCGGAAAGGCCCGTGACGGTCTGCGGGTCGAGGCTGGACGGCTCTGCGATATTATTAATAACGAGCACCCCTGCTTCGGCCTTGAGGACGGCCGTACTTTTCTTGGCCCCACAGCCGGTGAAGCCCAGGCAGGCCACGAGTATCAGGACAAGGTTTCCCATGAGGGGGCGCAACATAGGTATAGATTAGCCGCGGGCCCGTCCCCAGTGCAAGGCGGTCCGTGGCGCCAGGCCGACAAGCCGTCTTTACTCCTCGCCAGAGAGGGCTAGAAGTGAGGGATGACACCCCTTACCCGTCGTGATTTGCTGGTCGCCACCTTAACGGCGAGCGTCTGCCTTGGCTTAGTTGGCTTCATGACGGCGCCTCCCGTGGCGGCGGTTACACCGGACGCCCCCAAGCCGATTATGCGCTCGATGGCTTTCGATTGGGAAAAACTCGTGGTGAAGCAGACCAAGGCCGGCGAATCCCGCTCCGTCTGCCGCGCCCCGACTGCGACCCTGGACGAGCTCGAGATGCATGTGACGACCCTGAACAAGGGCCAAGCGCCACACCCGCCTCACCAGCACGCTGACGAAGAGCTGCTCATCGTTAAGGAAGGCACAGTCGAAGCGCTTGTCGCGGGCGAGTGGATCAAACTCGGCCCGGGCTCGGTCATTTTCCAGGCGGCCAATATCGAACACGGCATCCGCAACGTTGGTGAAGGGCAAGCGACCTACCACGTCATCAAGTGGAACTCTCCCGGCATGTTGGCCAAGCGCGAGGCCGCCAAGGCCGCCAGTGTTAAATAGGGGAAGTTTCGTATCTGTGCCAAAAAAAGGGCGACCCTTGGGTCGCCCTTTTGCTTTCTAAGCAAACGCTTAGATGGCGGCCGGACCACGTTCGCCTGTCCGGATACGGATGACGTCAGTGAGACCGATCACGAAAATCTTACCGTCACCGATTTTGCCGGTGTGGGCAGCCTTGGAGATGGTGGCGATGGCCTTCTCGACTTGTTCGTCGGCGACGGCGGCTTCGATCTTCACCTTGGGAAGAAAATCGACGGTGTATTCAGAGCCACGGTAAATCTCCGTGTGACCCTTTTGGCGGCCGAAGCCTTTGACTTCGGTTACGGTCATTCCTTCAATGCCTATTTCGGCGAGAGCGTCCTTAACTTCTTCAAGTTTGAAGGGTTTGATGATGGCGACGACGAGCTTCATGGTGTGTGGTAGGTTGGGTTAGGCGTTCGGTTGGGCAAGTCCACTTATGCATCCCCCGTGCCAAGTGGGTTGTAAGCGGGAAGGGGCTTAGGATTGGTCGTTTTTAAGCAAGGCTTGCTTCACTTCAAACAATAGTTCGGCAGATTTTAAGCCCGGGGCTAGTTCGACCCCGCTATTAAGGTCTAAACCCTTGGGTTCAGCTTTTAAGGCTGCTTCGACGTTGGTTGGCCCTAATCCCCCCGCCAAAATCCAAAGAGCGTCTGGATAGGTTTGTGTGAGCTTTTGGAAGCGAGCCCAGTCCGCTTGTTTGCCTGTGCCCCCGAAAGAATTGGGGGCGTGGGCGTCATGGATGAAGCCGGCCGCCAAAGGGATCAAGGTCTTGGGCCATTCGGCGCCATCGGTCAATTTAGGCGCAAGCCAGAGATGGGCTTTCCCGATGAAGGTCGAAAGGCCGGCGGGGTCGCACTCTTTTTTCGCGGGATCAAAATGAACCTGAACAATATCAAAGCCTTCGGCGATGAAAGCTGATGCTTCGTCGTCGGTCGGGTTGACGGTGACGGCGACCCGTTTACCTGGCGGTATTTCGCGTAATAAAGCTGCCCGGCGGTTGGCCGGGACAAAGCGCGGCGATCCGTCCCAGCAATTGATACCTAAGTAGTCGGCGCCGAATTCAAGGGCGACGACGGCGTCAGCCTGCCGCGTGATTCCGCAGACTTTGACGATGATTTTTCCGATCATGTCAGGGCCGCGATCACGGCATCGCGGATGGCTTTGGCGGTGGGGGCTGCAGCCATGCCGGCCAAGGGCACGCCTGCTTTACGAAGGGCGTCGGCGGTCGTCGGCCCGACGGCGATGGCTTTGGGTTGCCGCGCGCCCACGTCCGGTCGCAAGGAGGCCGCCTGGTGCAGGAATGATTCCACGGCGGAAGGGCTGGCGAAGACAATCGCATCGGCGCCATGGCGACGGAATTCGGCCGCTTCGGGCGTTTCCGCGACAGATTTTTCTTCGGTCGCATAGACTTTGATCACATCGACGATAGCCAGGGCGCCCTCCATGAGAAGACGCGAAAGTTCGGGTGAATTAAGATTGCCAGTGACGAGCAGGATTTTCTGATTTTCGACGTCGAACTTGGTCATGAGTTCTTGTCCGAGTGAAAGGGCGTCCGGCTTGGCGGCGGTCAGGTCCGAATCTAAATGATAGCCGCGTAAGGCCTTTTCAGTCGAAGGGCCGACGCAAGCGAAGCGTACGCCTCCGACGGAACGGATATCGGAAAAGCGTTCAAAGAACCGGTCAAAAAATCCGCGCACTCCGTTGGGGCTCGTGAAGATGATCCAATCGTATTCGCCCATAGCGTCGAGGACTTCGCTCAGTACGGTATCGTCTGGCTCGAAGCTGATTTCAATCAAGGGTAGTTCGGAGACCGCTGCGCCGGCGTCGACGAGCAATTCTTTCCAATCGCCCCCGCGACCTTCTGGGCGGGTGAGGACGACGAGACGATCGCGTAAGGGAAGTTTGCTCATGATTGACGGGGCAGGAGGTGTTGCAGGATGCGGTCAGCGAGTTGAGAGGCGGCGGTCAGGTCGGTCGCGGGGAACTCAATCTCATGGCGACCAAAGTCGCTCCGGAACAGGTGAATCCTTCCGGCGGAGTGGTGACAAGCGAAGGCGGTGTGGCAGCCTTCGCCGAGTTTGGCCAAGAAAAGTCTTTCGACAAAGACGGAAAAGGTCGTCGTTGCGCAGCCGGCGGCCAGGTAGAGTACGGTGTCGATAGAGCGGGTCTGAATCGCGACCGCTCCTTGGCCCGCGGCGGGTACCATTTGAACAATGTTGACGGGTTCAAAGGCGAGCCCCTCCCAGTTTTTGATTCCGAGACGATTCAGGCCAGACGCCGCAAGGTAGGAAGCTTCCGCATCTCCGTTGACCAGTTTTTTAAGGCGCGTGTCCACGTTACCGCGCAATTCCGTCCATTGGGCTTGGGGAAATTTCAAGGCTCCCTGCGCCCGGCGGCGCGGGCTTCCCGTGGCGATCAACTTAGGTTCTTCGATGTCGGTCCGGCGGACGAGTACGTCGCGGGCGTCCTGTCGAGTCAGGCAGGTCGCGATTGCCAGCCCAGCCGGCATCTCGGTCGGGAGATCTTTAGAACTGTGGACGGCCACGTCGGCTTCGCCTCGTAGTAAAGCTTGTTCAAGCTCGGCGGTGAAGAGGCCCTTACCCCCTTGTTTCTCCAGCGACCAATTGGCTTGACGATCCCCGGTCGTCGTCACGATCCGTATTTCCGTAGGGCGTTGCAGCGCTTGGGCAATCTTTGCCGCCGCATCATGGGCTTGTTGTTGCGCCAGCGGGCTGCCGCGAGTTACGATGACGATGGGCCGGGACATCTTAGCTTGAGAAGAGGCCTGATTTCATAAGCCAAAGGACGCCCCAGGTCAAAGGGATGAGCAGGTTACCGATGAAAATCAAGGTCGCGAGGCAGCGGACGAATCCCCAGCGGCGTTCATAAGCGGCTAAATACGCGATTGTCGCCCCGCAAATAGAAGTAGGAATCCCGACGAAGGCGCCCACCATGGCTTCACGCTCAAAAGGGTCGATTTCCAGCCCAAGGTAAACCGCCCCGCCTTTGCGGGTCATAAGGAAGGCGGCGTAGAGCGCTCCCCCCGCGATGAGAAGCGAAAGCACCTGCACGACTCGGTAGCCCTTGAGGTCGTCTTCGTTAAGATTAGTTTGCACGACCCAACAAAGACGCCTCACGGCGGACTTCCAAGTTTCAAGTGATTGTGGCGGCGAAATTAACCCGCCAGTCAGCTTAGTGACTAAGCCCTTCGTGTTCCTTGATGTACTCTTGCTTAAGTCCCAAAGCTTCCGGGGCATGCAACACGAGCATCTTCATGCGGATGTCGCCAGGAACCTTGGCCGCAGTGGCTTTGGAAACGACGATCATGAGCGTAATGGAGAGGGGGACGGCCCAAATGGCGGGCTGTTCGCAAAGGATGCGGGCGAGCGGATGGGCCACCCACATGTCCGCGAGGCTTTTCGCCACGGGATGGTCCTGCCAGAAGGCGGCCAGTTGAGCGACATCGGTAATTTTCTTCGCACTCGCGGCGGCGACATCGGAAATGGAAGTCATCGTAATCGCCAGCAAGGCGCTGACACCGCCGCCAAGCATGCCTGCAGCTGCCCCCGGCATCGTCATACCGCGCCACCAGACGCTCATGAAGAGCAAGGGGAAGTAGCTGGCCGCGGCGATGGCGAAAGCCTGACCAACCATGAAGTTGATTTCCAACGCTTCGACTTGCATGCCGAGTAGAATGGAAACCGCGCCGATGATGACGGCGGCCCATTTAAAGGCGCGCAGACGCTGTTCGGGCGTCGAGTCCGGTTTGAGCATACGTCCATAGACATCATGCGCGAGCGCGCCAGTCATCGAGACAAGCAGACCCGAGAATGTTGACATAAACGCCGCGAACGCACCCGCACAGGTGATCCCAGAGAGGACTGAGCCGAGCAGCGCGTGGTTCTTGCCCGCGAGCAAGGTGGGTAGTTCGAGTACGACTTTATCCGTGCCCTTGGCGCCGACGGCATCATAAAGTTCTGGCGTGAGTGAGCGACCGATGACGCCATACACCGGCGGGAAAACGTAGAAGACACCGATGAGGATCATTACCCACATCGTCGTGCGTTTGGCCGCGACGCCGTCCGGGTTGGTGTAGAAGCGGACAAGAATATGCGGCAAGCCAGCGGTGCCGCAGACGAGTGCGATGATTAGCGAGTAGGTGTAAAGAAGGGAAAAGGGCTTCTTGTTCGCTTCGAGTGCGGCTTTGGCTTCGGGCGTGGGGGCCGCGGCGATCGACGCATCGACCGCTTTGGTGGTTAGCTTGCCGAAAGGGGAAATCCACTGCTCGTCTTTCGGCGCTTTGGCGGGCAGTGCCTTTCTTTCGATGTTCGCCGGGGCGGAGGCGGCGGTCTCAAAAGCGGTCTTATTAGCGCTGACGTGATCTTCGTAATGTCCGACAATCGAAGCCAAGACGAAGATGGGGACAGTGATGGCGAAGACTTTAAGCCAGTATTGGAAGGCCTGCACGAGGGTGATGCCTTTCATGCCTCCTAAGGAAACATTAAGCGTGATGACGGCACCGACGACCACGACGCCCGCCCAATAAGGCAGGCCGGGGAAGATATAAGCCAAGGTCGTGCCCGCACCTTTCATCTGGGGCATCGTGTAAAAGAAGCCGATGAAGAGCACGAAGCAGACGGCGATCTTGCGGAAGAGCGGCGAATCATAACGGCCTTCGGCAAAGTCCGGAATGGTGTAAGCTCCAAAGCGACGCAGCGGCCCCGCGATAAAGAGTAATAAGAATAAATAGCCGCACGCATAACAAACGGGATACCAGAGCGCATCGTAACCCGTCGCCATTACCATGCCAGCGACGCCCATGAAAGAAGCGGCGGAAAGGTATTCGCCCGAAATCGCCGAAGCATTCCAGCCGACGGAAACCGAACGACCCGCGACAAAGAAGTCGCCGGCGTTCTTGGATTTACCAGCAGACCAGAAACCCATCCCGACCGTCACGAAGACCGTCGCGAGCGAGCAGATGGCAATCCATGGATCGACCTTGCCGAGTTCGGCAAGAAAGAGGGAAGCAAGCGGTAGGCTCATGTTCAGCGTTTGGCGCCATCCTTGGTGGCGGCTTGGGCTTCGGCCACTTCAAGGGCGATGGAGCGCTTGATGAAGACGAAGGAAATGATCCACACGAACGGGAAGAAGAGGACGCCCAAGATTAGCCATGTGAGCGTGAAGCCGAAGACGCGCTGGGCCATGAACGCCGGTTGGAAGTAGTTCAGCAAGGGCAGGGCGACGAGCGCGACGACGAAGCACAGCGCGCAGGCGATGGAGAGCTTCAGCTGGTCGCGCATCAGGCGCGCCAAAAAGGCATCCGAATGGATGGCATCAGGGGTGGAGGTGGGCTCGCTCATGGGGGTGGGGACAGCCAAGCCTTTCTGCCACGCTTGGCAATCCCTTGGATGGCCTCGGTGAAGACGGGGGGTGTTTGGGGGCATAAAAAAGGCCGACTTGCGTCGGCCCTTTGCTTTCCGGTTTCCCGGCGACCTTTACTTGGTCGTGTACTCGGCCTGGGCGCCGCGGATGTTGCGCTTCTGGACCCAGGGCATGAGGGCGCGGAGACGCTGGCCGGTCTTTTCGATCGGGTGGTTCTC
>JBAXRS010000003.1:0-74892 GCA_037131085.1 Verrucomicrobiota bacterium
GGTGGGCCCACCGGGATTTGAACCCAGAACCAAAGAATTATGAGTTCTCTGCTCTAACCGTTGAGCTATAGGCCCGTGAGTCTTTTATAGGCCAATCTTTGGCCGGAGGAAAGGAAGAATCCGCGGTTCGCCGCAGGTTATTTGACGACTTCAATCAGCTGGCTCGGCGCCGCGACGACGGAGGCTTTGTGCTTCTCGACGGCAGCGATGATGCGGGCGACGATTTCCGGGTGCGATCCGGAGATTTCGTGGTTTTCCGAAGGATCGACTTCGAGGTTATATAACCATGGTTGTTCGTGGACGACCGCTTTGTCGTTATAGCCGTTTTGGGAGATGTAGTGGATTTTCCAGGCGCCCAGACGCGCGGCATAAAGTTTTTCGCCCCGATAGTAGCAATAGACTTCGCGTTCGATGGCTTCACCGTTGAACAAGAGGCTCGATAAATCGACGCCATCCATGGGGCGATCTTTCGGCACCGTACCGCCCGCTAATTTTACCGCAGTCGGGAAGAGGTCCATGGTGCCCGCGACATTGGTGGTCACCGAGGGTCGGATTTTGCCGGGCATCCAGAAGATGCCTGGCACGCGCATGCCGCCTTCCCAAGTGCTGCCTTTGCCGTCGCGCAAGAGGCCGGCGCTACCACCGGTCTCAGTACCCATCAGGAGCCAGGGGCCGTTATCACTCGTAAAGACGACGAGGGTATTTTCGGCGAGGCCTTGGTCTTTTAAGGTCTTGAGGATTTGGCCGACGCTCCAATCGAGTTCTTCGACGACGTCGCCGTAGATGCCGCGGGTACTCTTGCCTTTAAAATGATCCGAGGCGAAGAGCGGCGTGTGCGGGAAAGTATGGGCGAGATAAAGGAAGAACGGCTTGCTCTTGTTGTCGGTGATGAATTTTTGCGCCTCCTCGGTATAGCGGCGGGTGAGCTGAGTCTGGTCGGCCTTGGGATCGAGAAGTTCGTAGCCGCGGTAGAGCGGGGCATTCCACCATGCGGCGTTTTGTTCGGCGTTGGCGCCGGCCTTGGGCGGGTTGCCTGGCGACGGATTCATGTCGTTGGAATGCGGGAGGCCGAAGTGGAAATCGAAACCGTGTTTGAGCGGATGGTGTTCAGGGTTGTTCGTCCATACGCCCAAGTGCCACTTGCCGATCATACCCGTGGCGTAGCCCTGAGCTTTCATCGCTTGAGCGAGGGTGATTTCGGAAGCAGGCAGGCCACCGGCAGAGTTCGCCCGGAGAACGCGGTATTGGTAACTGGTCATGCCACTGCGGATCGGGTAACGACCCGTCATCAAAGCCGCACGGCTGGGTGTGCAGACTTCGGCGGCGACGTAGAACTGGGTAAAGCGCATGCCCTCGGCGGCCATCTTGTCGAGGTTAGGCGTCTTAATCGTCGGGTGGCCGTAGCAGCCCAGGTCGCCGTAGCCGAGGTCGTCAGCGAGGATAATGACGACATTTGGGGATTGAGCCGCGTAGGCGATGACATGGAAGGCGGCGAACAGGGCTAAAAGCAGGAGGGGCATAGGTTCAGAAAGACCTGTCGGGAGATTCTGGCAAAGCCCATTTTCGGCTGAAGTTAAATCAACTTGTAAGAGGTGAACTTTAACCGAGATTACAGGTCATACCCCCATGCGCAAAGCCGTGTTCCTACCCGTCCTAATCTTGGCTGCTGCCTATGCCGCCGAGGAAAAAGTCTATGAGCCCGACTTTACTCCCCAACCACCGGTCAAGATCCTATCACCCGAGGATGAGTTGAAGACCATCGAGCTACCAGAAGGCTATCGACTTGAGCTCGTGCTCAGCGAACGTGATGGTATCAAGGAGCCGGCCAATCTCACCTTTGATGGTAATGGCCGGATGTATATCGCCGAACTGCGGACGTACATGCAGGACATCGATGGCAGTAATGAGCATGACCCCATCGGAGTTGTTTCGCGTCACGAGAGCACCAAGCGAGATGGTAACTTTGATAAACATACCCTCTATCGCGACAAGATGTTACTCCCGCGCATGGTCTTGCCGCTGGACGACCGGGTCTTGATTAACGAGACCGACACCCTCGATATTTTTGTCTACCGTGATACCAACGGCGACGGTATCGCTGACACCAAGGAGCCCTGGTTCGTGGGCGGTCCCAAGAACGGTAACCTCGAGCACCAGCAGAGCGGCTTAATCTGGACGATGGATAACTGGATCTACCAAACCTATAATGCGTATCGCTTACGCTGGAATGGCATGAAGGAACCCCTCAAGGAAACGATTCCGAACGGCGGCGGCCAGTGGGGCCTCGCGCAGGATGACCAAGGAAAAATATGGTGGTCCAATGCTGGTGGCGAAAAAGGCCTCTGGCATTTTCAGACCCCGATTCTTTATGGCGCTTTTGATGTCAAAGGACAGTTCACAGAAGATTTCGTGCAAGTCTGGCCAAAGCTCGGGCTCGCCGACCACCAAGGCGGCGCCGGCCGCACGCGCTTGGACAAGACCCTTAATCACTTCACTGCCTCGTGTGGACAAGAAGTCGTCCGCGGCGACCGCCTGCCCGCCGACCTTCGTGGCGACGTCCTCATCTCCGAACCGGTGGGTCGCCTGATTCGCCGAGCCAAGGTGACCGTCGAGGATGGCATCACCCATATCGCCAATCCGTATGCCCAGTCGGAGTTCATCCGTTCGAGTGATCCTAATTTCCGCATCGTCAACATGGTCAACGGACCAGATGGCTGCCTTTACCTCGTCGATATGTATCGCGGGATCATCCAAGAAGGTAATTGGGTGAAGGACGGAAGTTATCTGCGTAAAGTCGTCCAACAGTATGGCCTCGATAAGGTTTACGGTCATGGCCGCGTCTGGCGCCTCGTGCACAAGGATTTCAAACCTGGCCCTCAGCCTCATATGCTGGATGAGACCCCAGCCCAGTTGGTCGCCTATCTTTCGCACCCCAACGGCTGGTGGCGCGATACGGCTCAGAAGCTCCTCGTGCTCAAGGGCGACAAGTCTGTCGTGCCGGCGCTCAATGAGCTCGCCTTGCATGGTACGGATGCCCTGGGGCGGACGCACGCGCTTTGGACGCTTGAAGGTCTGGGCGCGCTGGAGGCCAAGACTGTCCGAGCGTTCCTTGCGGATGCCAATCCTCAGCTCCGCCAGCAAGGTCTCCGCGCCGGCGAATCGCTCGTCCGCGCCGGTGACAAGTCTCTGATCGAGGATTTTACGAAACTCGGCGCTGACAAGGATGCTTCGGTGGTCTTGCAATCCATCATGACTGCCAAACTTCTTGGCTCGAATGATATCAAGGCATGGGCGAACAGTTCAAATTTCATCCAAAAGACTTTGCTTACTGCGACCTCCAAGGGCGTGAAAGAACTCGGCGCCACTATCCTCACGGGTAACGAACAAACGGGTGGCAAGGAATACACCGGCGAAGAGAATAAACTGCTCGTCAAGGGCCAAGCCATCTTCCGGGAGCTATGTTTCGCTTGTCACGGCTATGACGGTAAAGGTATGGCCATCGACGGCCCTAAGCCTGGCATGACCATCGCCCCGCCTCTGAGTAATTCCAAGACGGTCCGCGGACACCGCGATGGTATCGTCCGCGCTTTGCTTAACGGCATGTCCGGACCCATTGGCGGCAAGACCTATGACGCCCAAATGGTGCCCATGGCCATGAATGACGACGAGTGGATCGCCGCCGTGGCTTCTTATGTGCGTAACTCTTTTGGCAACAAGGGAGCGATTATCTTTCCCAAGGATGTCGCCCGTATCCGCGAAGAAGTGAGGGGAGTCGCGACTCCCTGGACGAATGACACCCTGCAAGCGGCGTTACCTAAGATGCTTCTCGGCGATAAAGCTTGGATAGTTTCCGCCAGCGATGCCGCAGATACCGCATCTAAGGGCTGTGATGCAGATGCTAAATCACGCTGGGAGACCAAGTCCGACCAGAAGAAGGGCATGTGGTATCAGGTCGAACTACCCGCCGCCCAGACCGTCGCTGGCGTGCGCCTAGATGCCTCCAGCCGACCCAGCGCTTTTCCTAAGAACTTCAAAGTCGAGGGTTCATTAGACGGAAAGAAATGGTTCACGCTCGGCACCAGTCATGGGCTGTACTTCATGTCTGAAGCCTACTTCGGTGCCAAACCCACTAAATTCGTGAAGGTCACTCTGACCGATGTCACTAAGGGCCAGCCTTGGGCGATTCAGGAAGTCCAATTGATCACGCAGTAAGTTTAACCGCATCTTAGTATGATACAGGGCCGCCGAAATGGCGGCCCTGACTATTTGCGTATAGTGGGAGGTGACGGATGGCGGAAGTCTTTCGCTTGGCGGTGCGCTTTGGCCGAGTGCGTTCTTTCTAATCTTTGTAGGATGGCTGTTTGGGTGGAGCGTGAAGGTGGCCAGAGGATACCTTTAGGTCGAAAATTTGAGTACTAGCAGGATAGGGGTGTTTTTGGGTTGGAACCCATCGGCAATTAAGGACTCTCATTCACATACCCTTATCCCCATGAAGCTACTCCTGTCCCTCCTGCTGGCTCTTGCTAGCTTTGCCACCCTCCAAGCCGCCGGCGATGCTCCTGGTCTCGTCAATGGTAACCCGCCCGACATCAAGACGCTCAAGACCGGTGACAAGGCGCCTGATTTCGAGCTCCTGGGGACCGATGGCAAGAAGCACAAGCTCGCCGAATACACCGGCGGCGAAGCGCTCGTCGTGCTCTTTACCTCCAACCACTGCCCGACCTCGCACAGCATCGAGCGTCGCCTCCAGAAGTTCTATGAAGAATACAAGGGCAAGGGCGTGAAGCTCCTCGCGATCAACCCCAACCACCCGGACGGCCTCAGCAAAGATGAGCTAGGTTATGGTGAATTCGGTGACTCTTACGCCGAGATGAAGCCTTACTCCGAAAAGAACCATTGGACGTTCGATTACCTTTACGACGGTGACACCCAGAAGATTGCCCGCGAGTACGGTTGCCTCGCGACCCCGCACGTCTTCGTCTTCGATAAAAATCTAAAGCTTTGCTACAAGGGCCGCTTCGACGACTCACGCTACTATGATGACGCCACGGTCAAATCGAAGGATTGTCAGAACGCCGTCGACGAAATCCTCGCCGGTAAGCCGGTTACCTTGGCTGAAACCAAGCCCATGGGTTGCTCGACCAAGTGGCGCGAAAAGAAATTCCTCCATGACGCCAAGCACGATGCCTGGGCCAAGACCCCGGTCACCGTCGAGCCGATCGACAAAGCGGGTATCGCTAAGCTCCGCGCCAACACTTCCAACAAATACCGAATCATCAACGTCTGGGCTACGTGGTGCTCGCCTTGCGTTCAGGAGTTTCCTGACCTCGTCGAGATCTCGCGTAAATTCGACATGCGCGACTTCGAACTCGTAACCATCAGCATGGATAAGCCTGAGGATAAGGCCAAAGCCGAAGCCTTCCTCTTTAAGCAAGCCGCGGGGATGAGCAAGAAAGTGGAAGCGTCCCTAAAGAAGGAAGGCCGAACGACTAACAGCTACCTCTTCGCCGGCAGTGCCGATGATCTCGCCGCCGCCCTCGATAAGGATATGCCTGGTCCGATTCCTCACACCATCGTCGTCGCTCCCGGCGGCGAAATCGTTTATCGGCACAACGGCATCATCAATCGTGACGATACGGCCAACGCCATCCTCGATAAGATGAACCGTTTTTACTCTCCCGGCGCGGTTAAGAAGTAAAGACATTCATCCAAAGAATAAAGCCCCGGACGCAGCGATGCGGGCCGGGGCTTTATTCTTTGGGATGCGGCGGGCTTACACCGCGATCGCGAACGTCTGGTCCAGTGGATTGAGCCAGACCTTCACGCGGGGCATCCAAGACGGGCCGATGATGGCGTCGATATCGAGGGCACGGAGAAACGGTCCCATCGGCACCGGTGAGATGCCGCCGCCAAGGACGCACGGGGCTTCGCCAACATGTTCCAGTAGTTCATGACCCGCGAGCGTGAAGGGCAGGGTGTAGGACTGCGGGATATTCAGGTCGCCGAACATCGGACTGAAGTCCTTGAAGCCCGCCTGCGGCTTGATGCCGGTCACGAACTTACGGTCGGTCACGTAGCCATACTGCGCTCCCGTATCCCAGAGCACGCGCGCCGGCTGGCCGTTGAGCGTCACGGGGAAGAGCGGGATGTCGGACATCGTGACGTGTTCGTAAGACTGAGCTTTGAAGCCAGCGGGCATTTCATCACCTGAGATGAGCGTGCGATGGGCGACGTCGAAGAGCAGGGTGGTCTGGGCGAGGTAATCCATGCCAATCAGCGCGTCGACCTGGGCGCCGATCTCGGCGGATAATTTATCGAAGGTGAAACCCATATAGCCTCCCTTGTTCACGCCGTGGTTCTGATTCTGCCAAGTCATCCGCCCGGAGGTCGAGGAGCTGAAAGGGGCACCCGTGTCAATGAGGGCGCGACCCTCGGGGAGGTCGATGAACAGGTGGCGATTGAGCAGATACAGACGGTAGGTGCAGACCATGTTGAAAAAAGTTTCTTTAGGGGGTTCTTAATTACTGACAGTTGAAAATGGTAACAGTGGGTTATCAAGCGGCAGAACGCCTGAAAAGCGAGCCCTGGTCTCTGTCTGGGCATAAAGAAGCCCCGGATCGGGTGATCCGAGGCCTCTGGAGGGTGGCTGGAGGGCTATTTAAGCCTTTTTCACCTTAACCCACTGCTTTGTCTTAGCGGACTCTAAAACGGCGTCACAGACGTACTGGGTGCCCAAGGCGTGGCGGAAGTCAGGGTAGGCCTTGGGTGCTTTCGGATTATCGAGGCTCTTAAGGAACTCAGCCAGGGCGTGGGTGAAGGAGTGCTCGTAGCCGAGGCACAGACCCGGGACCCACCAGTTACCCGAGTAGGGGTGATCGCCGTCGGAGGTGTGGATGCTGGCCCAGCCGCGTCGATCGCCAGGAACGGCGTGGTCGAAGTAGTTCAGGCGGTTGAGATCATGGAGATCCCATTGCAGGGACTTGTTCTCGCCGTTGATCTCGAACGTGTAGAGAGCCTTGTGACCACGGGCGTAGCGAGTCGACTCGAACTGAGCGAGCGATCCGTTTTCAAAGCGGCAAAGGAAGATACAAGCATCATCGATGGTGACCGGGTGGACCTTGCCGGTAGCCGTGTGGACGCGCTCTTTAATGAACGTCTCGGTCATCGCGGAAACTTCGGTGATCTCACCATTGATCCAGCGGGCCGTATCAATGCAGTGAGCGAGCAAGTCGCCCGTTACACCCGAGCCAGCGGCTGCGGCGTCGAGGCGCCAGAGACCCGCGCCGCCCTGCGGCAGCTCGGTCGAGATCGTCCAATCCTGCAGGAAGTTCGCGCGGTAGTGAAAGATCCGGCCAAGTTCACCGGCCGCCACGATATTCTTCGCAAGCGTTACGGCGGGGAGGAAGCGGTAGTTATACCAGACGAGATTCGGGAGGCCGGATTTCTCGACTGCGGCGACCATCTGTTCGCCTTGCGTACCATTGAGAGCAAGAGGCTTTTCGCACAGGATCATCTTGCCGTTCTTAATGCACTCCAGGGCGATTTCGGCGTGCGAGTCATTCGGGGTGCAGATGTCGATGGCGTCGATGTCGGAGCGCGTAACCATCTTGCGCCAATCCGTCTCGTAGGAGGCGTAACCCCACTTTTCAGCGAAGTCTTTGACTTTGGCCTCATCGCGGCCGCAGACAGCCTGACGAACGACGTGATGGCCGGCGGTAAGTTTGTCCTTGGGGAAGAAGTGACCGACCTGCGAGTAGGCGTTGGAGTGGGTACGGCCCATGAAACCGTAACCGATGAGACCGATGCGTATAGCTTTAGACATGATGCGAGGAGGGGAGTATAGGTTATAGGGGAGCGAAGACTCAAAGAGCCTTCTTCACCTTGACCATCGCGGAGAGAATCGTGTTCCAGGTCTTCGGGTTTTCGAGCGTGGCATTCGGGAACATACAGCCATCCCAACAGATGTGCTTCATGCCGCGATCGGCGGCGCCTTGGAGCCAGATCTTAGAAGTGGCCGTGATGTCGAGCTTGCCCTTTGGATCGTCTGCCTGGCAGTGGCGACCGGTCTTGTCGTGCGAACCCGTGCCGTGGACGGTGCCGTCGTTCTGGGCTACGTGGAAATCGATCGTCCAAGGACGGAGCGCATCCGTCAGTTTAGCGTAGGCCTTATCGAACTGTGCTTGGGTGTACTTGCCCTTAAGCAAGGCGGTCTTGGGTGAGTTGACGCCGAGCAGGTAGAGATAGGTATGCGCGAGGTCGGCCTGGAAGCCAACAGTGCCGGGGAGGTCAACCGTTTCGAGGAGGTTCACCATGGATTTCCATGAGTGCATGCCAGCCCAACAGACTTCGCCCTCAGCGGCCAGACGCTCGCCATGACCGGCGGCGACGATACCTGCTTCGCGGAAGGTCGCGGCAATCTGCTTGATGGCCGCCGCCTCATTCTTCACCGCGGCCTTGGTGCCGGTGGCGCTGTCGATGCGGATGACGCCATACTGGCGGACGCCGTGCTCGTTCAGTAACTTGGCGATACGGCAGGCCTTGCGGACGGCATCGATAAACTTACGGCGCTGCTCGACGGTACCCATGGCGCTGTCGCCGACCGTACCCGGCCAAACGGGGGCGACCAAGGAGCCGACGTTCAAACCGCGCTTGGCAATTTTGTCCGCCATCTTCTTGAGGTTGTCCTCGGAGATATCGGGGTCGGTGTGCGAGTGGAACAAGAACAGGTCGACGCCGTCAAACTTGTGACCGTCCACCTTGGCGGCGGCGGTCAGGTCGAGCATGCGTTCGAGGGAGATCGGGGGGTGATCGGTGTTGGGCTCCTTGCCGACGAGGCCGGGCCACATGGCGTTGTGCAGTTTCATGACTTGGGGTATGGGGGGTTAAGGGGAGGTTTTATTTCTTCTTATTTTTCTTATGAGCACCCATCGCCGGGGCGTTGGGGTTCACTTCCGGTCCGAAGTAGCGAAGACAAACCAGCGGCTCGGTGGTCGAGGTATTCTGGAACGTGATGCCGGCTTTGGCGCCGTCGGCCGTACAGAAGAATTCGTCTTCCGTGAGTTCGTTGAAGCGGATAAGCTTCGGGCTGTTGAGCGGCTCGTCGTTGATGAAGCCCGTGCCCTGGACGCAGATGAGACCATAAGCGCCGTTGTCCTTGATCGTGCATTCAGCACCGGGAGCCACGGTGAGTTCCTTGGCCGTGAAGTATTGGAATTTATCGACCTTGCCGTAGACGATCCACTTATCTTCGTAGTCGTCGCCTTTCTCGGCGGTGACAGGTTCGAGGTAGTGGTTGTCCTTAAAGTTAGGATCTACGTTCTTGTCCCAGTCAAGTTGATCGACGATGAAGTCGACGTCTTGGTGCTTGGACTTGGGCATATCCTTGACGAGCAAGGCCCAGGGTACTTCACGTCCTTCAACGAGGTTCTGATACATACCAAAGACGTCCGAGCCCCATTGAGGCTCATAGGTGCAGAGCGAACCGGGGGCATGCAAGATGCACGGGTCGATCAACCAACCAGTACCAGGCTGGAGCTTATAGGCCTTGGAGAGCTCGAGAATCTTGTTGTCGCCCTTGTTCCAGTTGGCAATGCACTCGCGCACCTGTGCCTTGGTCGTGCCAGGCTCAAAACCCATGAAAGTGTAGGGGAAATTATTACCGACGTTATTGTGCTGCGGGGGGAAGTAATAAGATTCCGGTTTGCCTTCGAGCCCGAGCAACTTCGCCTGCTTGGCGTTCTGGTGCATGTGGTGCGGGATCGGACCCATGTTGTCGAAGAACTTGGAGTAGACGGGCCACTTCTTATATTTCTTCCAGATGGGGGAACCGATGAGTTCGGCGCCGAGTTCGGCGACGGCTTGCTTCAGGGTGAAACGCACGTTGTCGATGATGACATAGGAGAGACCTTCGTCAGCCGTCCGGTTATCGTTCGCCGCTTCGGTGGTGGAAGCGAACCAGCGCTCGTCGATGCCGCCGCGGTGGAGACCGAATGCATAAAGATCATCCGGGTGAAGCTTGAGACGTTTACCGGGCTGCAGGAAAGAGCGTGGCACCCAGCAAGGGGCGAGGCGCAGCAAGCCGCCCGTGTGGGCCAGCTCTTTGCGCACCATGGCGGCAACGCCCGTTTTCTTGGTGGTTAAATCTTGGGTAATCTTAGGAGCAGGAATCATGGTGTGATATGAAGTAGAGAAGAGTGGGTGAGGGTGAAAAGAGTTGGCAGGGAAGGTTCGATTTAGGGCAGTCCGTGGGCGGGGGACAAGAATTGAGTGCCAAAGCCTTAGGACTTCAAAAACTGCCAATTAATCGGGACGGTTACCGAGACACCGTTTTCGCCCACAATCTTAACGAAATCGCTCCCGGCTGGGATAATGGCTTGGACCTGGCCAAAGCCCGGCGGCACGACCGTGGCGGCTTGGATGATGGGAAGCCTGACTTTCTCCCCTGCGGAAAAAAGACGCGTGGTGGGAATGCCCTGAGCTTGCAGACGATCTTCGCGACAGACCTCGACACTGTCCGAGAAGTGGGAGCAGACTTCTTCCAGACCCAGACGGCCAAGATGACGGCTTTCCCAAGGGTGACCCGAACGACCGCCGTTAGAAATCCAAAAGAGTGTCGCCGGGAAATCGGCGGCGTTCTTAAGCGAGAACCAGACGTAACCAGGGAAAGTCACGGCAGTCCAAGCAAAAGGTTGCGCCGCAGTGGCGGGTTCGTTCACGAGCATGATTAGATCATCGAAACCTTTACGAGCGGGATAGCGCGTGAGGTCAGCACGGGTACCATCTTTGCGCGGCACGTTGGTAAGATTTTTGATTTCCGCTTTAGGCAAGAGCGTACCCGCTTCGCCATTCGAAGCACTAGAGAATTCTCCGGGGTAGACCGAACCCCAGTTAAACGCACTCGTGGCGATGCGAGCTTCGCCCTCAGGCACGGAGGAAAAATCTAGCACGGGGTGATTACCGTAATTCCATCTTCCAGTCAGGTGTTCGATGAGATGTTCGGAGTAGATAGCGTGATGTCCGTCGGTAAGGGAAAGTGTCTTGGTCACGAGGGCACCGGTGTCGCTGGCTTTTTGCGTCAAGCATAGCTGGCGGGCGGACTGGGTCTTTAATTCCCAAAGGGCGTTGGCCGGGTCGCCGTGGGGAGGGCCGTTCGGTTGTCCGCCGAAAGGTAGGCAGAGGAAATCGCCCCGTAAGTAACGCAGAAGATTAGGTAAACCCGCCTCGGCCTGCCTCGGCAGCCAAGGTGAAAGGGAGTAAGGCCGGGCCTCGATGGTACCGAGGTGGAAGGTGACCGGAGCCATGTGGCCGGCGGTCTGAGTCACCGCACAGGTGATCTCGTTCGACTTCAAAACATAACTAGACGCACCGTGGATGGTTTCCATGAAAGGAGGGTAAGTTTTACTGTCAGTGAAGCGTCGGCCTGTCAACGCCTCGGGTACCCTCTGCGGTTGACGTTGTCCTCTTGCCTTCACGAGTGTCGGGTGATTTATCTTTCTTATGCCGCAACCATTGCCGATTTTATACATTAAACCCGAATGCCCCTGGTGCGTCAAAGCTTTGGCTTATTTTGCAGAGCAAGGTATCGCACTCGATGTCCGGGACGTGATCAAGAGTATGCACGATATGCGCCAGATGGTAGCCTTGACCGGCCAGGCCAAATGCCCTTCGTTCCGCTACGGAGATTTCATCGTCGCCGATTTTGCCGTCGAGGAATTCATCGCTAAGGCGACCAAGTTTCCGTCGGTGTGTAAGGATTTAGGTCTCAAGCTCTGAAAGCTTTTCCGAGGAAATCCTCGGCTCACCCACACCCCTTAAACTTACCCTTGTAAGGGTAGGGTCTTTACCCTATGCCTTTTCCCATGAGGTTAACCCCAACCTTGCTGCTACTGGCGTATTCATGGACGTTCGGTGCCCGACCTAATGTCGTTTTAATCATGTCGGATGATATGGGATGGGCGGACCCGGGTTGCTACGGGTCCAAACAGAACGTTACCCCTAACATCGATCGGTTGGCCCGAGAGGGACTGAGGTTCACGAGTTTTTATGCGACTCAAGCCGTCTGCACCTCTTCGCGTTGCGCCTTGATGACGGGGTGTTACCCGAACCGGCTGGGTTTGGGCGGTACGGCCTTGGGGCCGAATTCGAAGACGGGGCTAAACCCGAATGAACAAACCTTAGGCACACTCCTTCAACAGGGCGGCTATCACACCGGCGTCGTCGGCAAGTGGCATTTAGGTGACCAAAAAATCTTCCTTCCGCCAGCCCATGGCTTTGATGAGTCGTTAATCATTCCTTATTCGAACGACATGTGGCCGCAGGGATATTTCCCCGGTGACATGAGTCGCCAGCAGAAATACCCCGAGCTCTATTGGTTCGTGAATGGGCAACGCTTCCACGCCGTCAATACCTTCGACGACATGGATACCCTCACGACGATGCAGGGCTTCCGGGCGACAAAGTTCATCCGGGATAACGCCGGGCGCGACAAACCCTTCTTCCTTTATCTCGCGACCTCGATGCCGCACACCCCTTTGGGGGCTTCCAAGGAATTCAAAGGCAAGGGCCCAACGCCTTACGCCGATACCATGGCCGATATCGACCATACCATCGGAGCGGTGATGCGCGTGCTGAAAGAAAAAAAGATCGAGGACAATACCTTGTTGATCTTCACCAGTGACAATGGACCTTGGCTCAACTTTGGCCGGCACGCCGGTTCGGCCGGTCATTTCCGCGAAGGGAAAGGTACGACTTTCGAAGGCGGCGTGAGAGTCCCTTGTATCGTACGTTGGCCAGGTGTCATCAAGCCGGGCACCACCACCGACGCTTTAGCAGGCAATCTCGATTTCGTGCCCACCCTCGTCGAGGCCTGTGCCGTCGCGAAACCCAAGTTGGCGATTGATGGGCAATCGTTCCTGGCCGTGCTGAAAGGTGAGGCCAAAGGCGTGCGCGAGGTCTTCGCCTATTTTTACGGCGATAAGCTGGAAGCGGTGCGTAAAGGTAAATGGAAGCTCCACCTTCCCCATACCTTCCGCAGTTATGAGAATATGATTCCGGCCGATCACGATGGCAGCCCCGCCCAGACGCATCAGGGTAAGATTGATTTCGCACTTTATAATCTGGAAACGGACGCCTCGGAAAAGATCGACGTCGCCGAAGGCCATCCAGATATCGTCAAGGAGCTGAAAGAGTTGGCCGAGTCCGAACGTCACAAGCTCGATGCGGGCAAGCGGCCCGTCGGTAAAATCTAAAACCTCAGACGACTCCGACGAGATCGAGGATGCGGTACGCCATAATACCGAAGCCTGCAATGGCTACACTTAGGCAGAGCGCCCGACGTAGCGGCAACTGCGGGATGGGCGTGCGGGCAATTAAGGTCAGGACAAATGCAAGAGCCAGGATGACGGCGACTTGCGCCAGTTCGACCCCAAGATTGAAGCCGACGAGGATTTTAACGATGCTCGCGCGATCCCAATCCTTTAATCGGTCGGAAACCGCCGCCGCAAAACCTAAGCCGTGCACCAGCCCGAAGGTGGCGGGAATCAGCAACATCTGTCGATGGGAGGCCTTGCCGAGATAGGCCATCAGGCCGCCCAGCCCGATGGTCAGGGCGATGACAGGTTCAATCCACAGGCCGACCTGACCGAGATAGCCTAAGGCCACAGCCGCCAAGGTGATGCTATGTCCCAGGGTGAAAATGAGGGATCGACTCAGTGCCTGCCGGAGCGAGGCCGCGCCAAGAAACATCGCCATCATGAACAGGCAGTGATCCCACCCGTTCGGAATCACATGGCCGAAGCCGTCGCCAAGCAATCCAACCAAGAAGGCTTTCACGTGAGCATACCATGGCAGGTCATTGACCTGACCGCTCTTTTCATCACCGATGACGAAGTCGCCAGGCTCATGCGGAATCACTGCCATGACGACCTGGTATTCCATGCCGCGTCGAAGATTGGTAAAGACCGTGCCCAGTTCCGCCGGGAATAAGACCTCGACCTTAGTAGTGTCGGCGGGGATTTGTACTTCCGCCTTAACGTTCATCAGCACCGGGTAGCGATCGGCTTCGCCTTGGCGGGCGGATTGAGCTTTGATTTCGGTGGCCGACGGAAAAGTCGTAATCCTGACCGGCAAAACTTTCCCATCCGCCTTAATGACGAAACGTTCCTTGAACTGATTGGGGCGGAGAGCGTAGGCGGCGGGCAGCCGGCCTTCGTCAAACATCAGGTCGTCTAATTCCTGGACGGTCGCCTCTTTCGGTAACTTGCCGACAATAAAGGAGGGGATATCGAACTTGATGGTGAAACTAAACTTATTCTGCTCATCAAGCACGCCGATACAGGAAGCTTCCTTCCATTCCGGGTGACCGAAACAGGCTGGAGCTACGAGCAGCCCTAAAGACAGGATAAAGAGGCGGAGAAGCACGAGCCAGATGGGTTATCTATCTGGTCGCCTAAATCCAACCCAAACTAGCCTTACTTGGCCGGCCGAGCCGGCGGGGTTTCAGCGGCCTCATTTGGACGGTCGCCCTTACGGGCCGGCCGCTTTTCTTCTTCATCAGAGGCTCCGGCGGTCCGCGTGTAAATGACGCTCAGATCTGCCGCGCCTAAGATTTTACCTTTAACGGCGGCCAAAAGCACTTCCGCCGTGATGGGCTGGGCGGCGTTCTTTAAGTCTGGCTTCGCGGATAAGGCGAAGAGCGTGAGAATATATTTTTTGGCACCCGGCCCTTTGGAATGGGGTGGGGCGTATTCGAGGCGATTATGGACGGTGCTCTTGCCCATGGTACCGAAATCTTGCACGTTCTTGGCTACGGAACTAACCGTCGGTGCGATATCGTACATGAGCCAATAAATCTTGGTCTTATTTTCGGGATCAAGGTGATGCATGATGAGCGCATAACTCTGGGTACCTTGGGGAGCGTTGGCCCAAGCGAGGGGAGGGCTGGCGCTTTCTCCGTCGCCCGTGTATTCTTTGGGTAGATCACCGCCATCTTTGACGGCGGGGCTGGTAAGGGTAAAATTTCCGACCGGCTTGCCGACGGGCTTAGCCGCGGTCACGAAATCGGCCCCAGCTGGCGCCTCCGCTTTCTTACCCTGACCTTTGCCCTTTTCGGATGGCCCAGCGGCTGACAGAGGATTCAAGAGGCATAGGATGCCAACGAGCAGGACGAGGTTACGGAGTGATGGTCGCATTTGTTGAGGGTGTGATGATTATAACAAAAAACAGGTTAAGATGAAATTAAGGGAGAGGGATTTACTTGGTGGCACCCTTACCGCCCGTACCTTTGCCGCCGCCTTTTTTACCACCACCGGGTCCGCCCATTTGACGGTCAGGTGCGGCCGGCAGGCCTTTTTTAAGTTCATCTAATTTAGCGCCAAGTTTGGCGGCGAGCTCGGGTTGCTTCGCCCATTCGTCCTTGGTTTCAGATATATCGGTGGAAAGATTATAGAGGGAACGCTTACCGTCGCCAAACTCGATGAGCTTCCAATCGCCGTCGAATAAGGCGATATCATGAGAAGCAATCAGAAAGGATGTCCGCTCGATGGGCTTACCGGAACTGATCGCCTGCCACTGGCTGACGCCGTCTAATTTCGCATCGGGGCCCAGCGGTAAGCCGATGGCATGCAGTAAAGTAGGGTAGAGGTCATTCATGGCTACAGCGTGCTGGGTCGCAACACCTACGGGGGTATGGCCTGGCCAACGGACGATGGCCGGCGTGCGGATTCCTCCTTCGTAGATCGTCGCTTTGAAATTATTAAGCGGTAAATTGGAACCGCTTCGCTGGGGGGCTCCGTTATCCGAGCAAAAAATGACTAGGGTATTATTCCGGATGCCTTGTTCGTCCAAGGCCGCCAACACCCGACCGATGCCGATATCCAGACCCTCGACCACGGCGCCGTAGAGCCCATCTGACTTATGTTTTTCGATCAGCTCGGCTGGAGCAGCCAGATCAACGTGCGGCGCATTGAAAGCTACTTGGAGGAAGAACGGACGAGATTTATCGCGAGCTTTGATCTGTTTAACGGCGTCATCGGCAAAAAGGTACGTGGTGTAACCGACCTCCTCAATCTGCTTACCGTCACGCTGCCAGTCTGGCTTGCCCCGTTTATCAGTGTGTTTGAAGTAATCTAATTCGGCGCTCAAGAAGCCGTAAAAGTGATCGAAACCGTAGGTCGTCGGCGCGTTATTATTTCCTAAATGCCATTTTCCGATGAGCGAGGTTTGGTAGCCTAGGCTTTTTAATTTAGCCGGAAGCGTGACGGCCGTCTTCGGAATACCCTGTTGGCCTGGCCCCATGACGTCGACGATACCGAAACGGCGTGGCATAATGCCGGAAAGTAGGGCGGCGCGCGCCGGGCTGCATACCGGGTAGGTGTAGAAGCGCTGGAGATCAAGGCCTTCTTTAGCCAGCTTGTTGATGACGGGCGTGACTCGCTTGGGGTTACGATAACCGACGTCATTCCAACCGAGGTCATCCGCCAGCAGAATGAGAATATTAGGTGCGTTCCGTTGGACTTGGGCCTGAGCGGCGACAAAGCAGCCCAGGCTTAAAAATATGAGGAGGTGGCGCATCGCAGATTATTTACCGCCAGGAGGACCGCCTCCTGAGGGCGGACCTTTCTTGCCGTCACCCCCTTTGCCGCCTTTGCCCCCCTTGCCGCCGTCGCCGCCGGTCTTGGTAGCATCACAGACTTCGACGTCGCCAAGTGAAGCCGTGCCCAAAGGACCTTTGAAACCGCCAAGGATGTAGGGCCAATCGTTGCTGACGTGATAATGGTAACCCAGACTGTCGTGCTCGTGGCCATGGATAGCGTCTAAGCCCTTAGGGGCGGAACCATCGGGTTCGGTGGGCGCCCGAACTGGAAAACCGTCTAAAGCAAACCCGACCACTTTGCCGGATTTATCATGATTCATGACGGAGGGGGCGCGGTGGTAATGGTATTCGTGTCCGAAGCCGGTGTGACCACCTTGAGGGTCAAGGGGCGCAATATTTTGAAAGGCGGTGATGCGATCAACGGGCTCGGGCGGGAAGAATCGCACGCCATTGACGCTGATGCCCAATCCGGAACGCGGGGAGAACTTAGCCTGTCGAAGCATGGTGACCTTAGCGGAAGGCTTCGGATTCTTAGGTAGGAAAAGCGTGACGATTTGTTCGCTGGGTTGCAGATCGATGACCGAGTTGATGACGCCATCAGCCTTGGCTTGCTCAAACGTCCAGCCTGCGAGTTCCTGACGGGCAACCTTGTCAAACTCCGTCCGGTTTTTGGTCTTATGAACCGTGCCGTCCGCTTCGAACATATTCCAGCCGCGCGTATTCAAAAGCTTCAGGTAGGTCGCGTCGACGCGATAGAGTTTTTTGTCGACCGTGTCTTCCCAAAAGCCACCTTGGTCATTCAGGGTGTTGGGTGCCCACGGACCCATGGCGTGATCCCACGGGATTGAGCGCACCACGATTTTATAAACGGTTGCCTTCGAACCATCCGAGAGCGTGCCTTCGATTTCAGTGATGGGCTTAACCAGCGAACGCTTATCAAACATCGAGACCAAGTTGACGCCCGTCGCGCCTTCACACAGGGTGGTGATGGCTGCCATTAAAAAAAGTGAAGCGGTAAATAGTTTCATAAGAATGGGGCGAGGTAAGGTTCATCAGTTTACCAGTTAGCAGATTAAGCGGGCATTAAGAGCCGCTCAAAGGGTGGACTGCTTATGGCACCTTGCGTTTCGTCCGCCGAAGCGTTGCGGGGTCATAGATGACCTTATCCATGAAAAGCCCGCGGGCAGGGGCTGTGGGGACTTCAGCCGTGATGATATGTTCCTCGCGATAGGCGGCCAACCGTTCGGGAGGCATCTTATGATCGCCAACGCGAAGTAGCCCGCCAACGAGTCGACGCACCATCTTATAAAGAAAACCGCTTCCTTCCGTAATGATGGTGATCCGGGGACCTTTGATCAGGACATCGAGCCGGCGCAGGTCTTTCACCGGATTTTCCTTCTCCATGCATTGTCCGTGATTGGCCCCGAAGGCGATGAAGTTGTGTTTTCCGACCAGTAATTTAGCCGCCTTCCGCATGGCGGCGATATCCATGATTTTCTTACCCGTACCGAGGGAATACCTTGCCTCCCAGGGTGGGGGATAACCATGACAGACTTCGTAGCGATAGCGTTTTCCGATGGCGGAATAACGGGCATGAAAGTCAGCAGGGACGCGCCGGAGTTGCGTGACCAAAAGACCCTTTTGGTCGCAGGAATTAATGGCGTGAACCAAGAGCTTCGGTGGGTGGGGCCAAAAGGCGTCGAAGTGAAAAGTCTGGCCGACGCTATGTACACCTGAATCCGTGCGACCGCTGCCATGAATTGTGATCGGCTTCTTCAGGATGCGTGAAAGCCGGCCCTCGAGTTCGCTTTGGATCGAGCCATGGCTGGTCTGGATCTGCCAACCAATATAATCCGTCCCGTCGTAAGCCACGGTGGCCAGAAAACGTTCATCTTTTAGGACCGTCGGTTTTTTCTTAGCCATCGAATCAGGCGAGGTTTGTTCCGATACCCCGACTATTCAGGTAGTCTTGCAACAGGACGATTGCGGCCCGGGAATCGCGCTCGCCAGAGCGGGCTTGGTCTTGCCGTTCTTGAGTCGAGCGTGGTTTACGGCCGCCCATTTCATCGGCAGCGAGGCTGGTCAAGGCCTCGTCGATTTTTTCGATGGGAAGCTGAAAACGGCGGGCAAGCTCGAGGGCGAAGGCATCCACTTCATCGCAACGCTTGGTCCGTTCGCCTTCCACGGATAGGGGGTAGCCTAGGACGATCTGGGTTACGCGAAGTCGGGAAATTTCGTGGGCGATTTGGTTGAACCTCTCAGCGAGTTCGGGAGCAGTCGCCGCTGGAAGGGCAAAGGCGAAGCCCAGTTCATCGGCATGGCTGAGCCCAATTCGCTTTGAACCATAATCAATGCCGAGGAAGACTTTTGCCACGACCCCACCGTGGAGAGGTTTAAAAATATTTCAATCCGACACCTTTGTTGCCTTGGGAGGAGTTTGACACCCTTGGCCAGGTGTCTTCCACTGCGTCAATGGCAGCTTATGCACCTTTGAACGGCCACGAACGTGCCTTGTATGCCCGTCAGATAAGGCTTCCAGAAGTCGGGGAGGGTGGCCAAGTCAAAATCAGGGATACCAAGGTTCTCATTTTAGGCGCAGGCGGCCTGGGCTCTCCCGTCGCCCTCTATCTCGCCTCCGCCGGTGTGAGCACCATGGGCATCGCCGACCCTGACAAAGTAGAGCTTTCTAATCTTCATCGCCAAATTATTCACGGCTTCGACACCTTAGGGCTACCCAAGACGATTTCCGCCGCTGAAGCACTGTTGGAAATAAATCCAGGCCTACAAGTCGCACTGCATCCCGAAGGCCTGACGCCCGAAAATGCCGAGAGTTTGATCGGGCGCTATGACATCGTGGTCGACGGGACAGATAATTTCGCAACCCGCTTTTTAGCCGCCGATACCTGTACCTTAGCCCAGAAGCCTCTGGTGCATGGCAGCGTTCTCCGCTCGGAGGGGCAGGTCGGGGTCTTTCTTCCCCAGGCCGGGTGCTATCGATGCGTCTATCCGGTCATGCCGGATGCATCAACGGTCCCAACATGCACTGTTGCCGGAGTCTTCGGAGCTACTTGCGGGGTCATTGGCTCATGGATGGCCGCTGAAGTCTTGGCGATTATCCTTGGCCGCCATGCGGCTTCCCGGCTAATGGTTGTGGATATCTCTGCTGGCACCTCCAAGGTTTTAAAACTGGCCCGCGATACATCCTGTCCGGCTTGCGGTGACCAGCCTTCTATCCTTGGCATCGAAGCGTCGCGCTATGCGGCCACGGTTTGTCCGCCACCTCCTTCCATGTCCACCACTCCCTTAGAGATCAGCGTCGAACAAGCCGCCCAACTTTTAGCCAGCACTACGCCGCCGCTACTGATTGACGTGCGCGAACCGGACGAGGCTCGGATTTGTAATATTGCTGGAGCCCGACTCATTCCGATGGGAATGATCCCGGAGCGTTTAGCCGAAATCCCCCAAGACCGTCTCGTTTTGATTCACTGCCATCATGGCGGACGGAGCCTGCGCGTTACCCAGTTTTTAAGGGCCAAAGGCTACGCCCAAGTCTCCAATGTACAGGGGGGGATTAACGCTTGGTCCCTGAAAATCGATGCCACGGTGGCCCGCTACTAGGCGAGTCAAGGCTTGCCGACCACGCACCGCCCTTCTTTATTCCTTCTTAACCATGAAGCGCCTCTCTCTTCTCCTTGCTGCCTCCGCCCTCCTTGTGGGTTGCGGTCCCTCTCGCTTACCTTCCGATTTCAACCAAAACGGAGCAAGCAATGGCGCCGACAGTTTGGACCATCGTCCAGCTGGCTTTGATCGGATGGCCGATGCCATTCGCTCGGGTAACATTCCTCCCGACGCCATTTTGGCGACCGTCTACTTTGATTTCGATAAATACACCGTCGAAGCCAAGGAACGCTCTAAGCTTGATGGCATTGCCGGCAAAGCCAAAGGAACCAAATTAATCATCGCTGGTTACACGGACCAATTCGGTACGGAAGAATATAACCTAGGGCTTTCAGACCGTCGCGCCCAATCCGCTCGCGATTACCTGACGAAGCTCGGCTCTAACCAAGCGAATATCGAAGTCATGGCCTTGGGCGAGCAGCAAGCCGACAAGAGCGCCGCCGGACGTCAATCGGGCTCCAAAGACCGTAAGGCCGTCATCGTGGATGTTAACTATTCTGGCGTCATCACCTCAGGCGCAGGGAAAGTCGCCCCGAGTTCTGCCGGTGCGTCGAAAGCACCTACCCCAGCAGGCGGCCCGACCCCAGCACCGGTCTCTGCCCTCTAACCATACCTGTCGAGTTAGTTAACATGAAAAAGGCCCGCTTCCTGCGGGCCTTTTTATTTCATGATCGCTCAGGTCTTAGGGCAGTGAACCGAATAAATATACCAGGGTCCCGACAAACATCAGGCCTGCCGTAATGCGGCCGTATCGTCGTTCCCCATCGGTGCGATGCGGGGCCGCCCAGCGACCCAAGACCCAGCAAGAGGCGGCAATCAAAGCAAGACCGATAGAGGCATCGCGCACCCAGCCAGCATCATCGACG
This sequence comes from Verrucomicrobiota bacterium, assembly GCA_037131085.1. Classification (GTDB taxonomy): domain Bacteria; phylum Verrucomicrobiota; class Verrucomicrobiia; order Opitutales; family UBA953; genus UBA953. The sequence goes on from JBAXRS010000003.1 coordinate 21,136, forward strand.
AGGGCGTTAAGCACCCAGAGAAGGTACAGCGCGTAGGCGAAAAGAGGGAAGGCCATCGCTTGCTTCAAAGTTTCCATCCATTCCCCGGGACGAGGAAGTAAGGCGGCCAGACGTGGAAAAATCGAGAGTAAGAGGTAGGGTAAAGCCATGCCTAAGCCGATAACCGTGAAGAAAAGAAGGGTCTCGGAAGTGGAGCGATCTTTATCCATGGCAAAGCCAAGGGCGGCACCCAAGCCAGGTGCCGTGCAAGGCGTGGCGACAGCCGTAGCCAAGATTCCAGAAAAGAAGGATCCAACGCCCGCATCACCGGCGCCGGCGGCCATCCCGGCGAAATTCGAACCAATTTCAAAGGTGCCGGCGAGACTGAGGCCGAGGACGACCATCAACACACAGGTGCCAAGGACAAAGCCCGGAGATTGCATCTGAAACCCCCAACCAACCGAACTGCCGCTGGCCTTAAGCGCAATGATCAGACCGGCCAGGGTAATGAAACTCACGATCACGCCGGCAGAATAAAGCAGACCATTTTTGATGACAGTATGACGCGAGGCGCCGGCTTCACGGGCAAAGGCGAGCACCTTCAGTCCAATCATAGGAAAGACACAGGGCATGAGATTAAGCAAGATGCCTCCACCAAAAGCCAAAAGAAGCCAGCTGACGAACGAATGGGTCGCGGAGGAGGCCTGGTAAGGCTTGCCCGACGCGACGGCTTCGAGCGCTGTAATGACTTCGCCGCCCGTGAGCGCCTCGGAAAGAATAGCCGTCGGTTGTCCTTGTTTCAGAATGATATTTAGCGGAATCCCCGTGCGGCCGTATTTATTTAACTCCGCGGCGATAAGGGCATCCTTCTTAGTCCAGTCAGCCTTGAGCATGACCACGTGGTGATCAGCAAAGGCCTTCAGCAAGGCGTCCTGGGTGTAAACGCGCTTATTGACCTGACAGGTGGCGCACCACCGTGCCGTAAAATCCACATAGACGATTTTTCCTTCGGCAAGTGCTTTGGCCTGAGCTTCCGGGCTCCATGGCGTCCATTCGCCATGGCTTGAAGTTGCCGGGAGGCTCAATTGCTGAGTGGGTGCGGCGATTTTAACCGCAATGTTCACGAAGTCGCCCGCCGGCGTCTTTGTCACAAAGTTGACGGGGCCAGAGTTGAGCGTTTCAGTCGCATCCACTAGCGAAAAATCGACCGTGTCACCAACGTGCTGCTGTTTAAACGTAGCATTGGGGGTCACGAAGTTCCGTTCCGGAAACCAGGTACCGCTTAATCTCGATCCAGCTGGAACGCTGACCCGCAAGGTTTTACCATTGATTTCTCCGGTGGACGTCAGCGATGGGTTTAATGCGGCGTAAAGTTTAAGGTCATATTTATACGCTTCATTGCGGCCGTCGATTTTCAGGGCAAGGGTGACATCTTTATCGTGCGGATAGCAGCCAGCGTCGTCACATTCCAGCCATTCGATTTTGCCTTTGAGTAAAAGTTCGCCGCGTGCGGTTTCCGGAATCGTTACTTTGATGAGTAATAAAGTTTCGGCTTCATAGACAAAATTCATCACCCCCGCCTGATCAAGCAGGCTCGGACCAGGCCAGATAAATTCTCCGGGCGATGTTCCAGCCTTATCGGACCACGTGATTGAGGGTGCTTGGCCGGCATCTCCTGGATTTTTCCAATAAATATGGAAATGCGGGTCGCAGCGGAAACGAGCGGCGATCAGCACCGTCTGGCCGGGTTTGATCTCGGAGGTGAGATTGACCAAGTCGACTTTGGTCCTGACGACTCCAAAAAGATTAGACCACAAACCCATTAAAGCTAGGAGACCTAGGGCGAAGCAGCGCATGCCTTTAAGTTGGGCGAAAATCCGCCGGACGCAAGACGTGCGGTGTCCCGTCGGCTCCGGCCCGCTTAGGTCGTAAGATAGCAGGGCAGCAAGGCGGCGTCCGACATCCCGTGGATAATCTTCTTATTAGCGGGACAAAAGGTCGAAAGGATTCCGGAAAGTTCAACCGTGTCTCCGTCGACAAAGAAATAGGGGCAGAGCCTGACGCGACCCTCTGCCGGGACGATTGAGCCATCATCGGCATAAACGGGGTGGGTCAGGCGCGAAGGTTTGTGATATTCTTGCATCACGTGGAACGTTTCGTTCTCGGGGTTAAGGGCATCCTCGATCGCTTCGAGCCATTCTTCCCGGGAAACATCGCTGCCGAGGGTGACGCTACGGGCACCCCAAGCGGTCTCATGGAAGCCGCTCGCTTTGATGATCAGGTTACGTTCGCGTTGGGAGGCCTCGGCGAGCTCTGTCCATTCCCGAATAGGTCGTCCGTTGACGTTCGGCGCATGCAGGACGGCCGTCGGCGGCAATTCGGTCTTCTCCATGATCCAAGTCTGGGGAACAATCCGGAAAAGGGCGGCGAGGTGATCCTCCGGTAGATTTTCTTTCCAGAATTCTACCAGTTGCGGATGATGCAACAGTGCCAGTCCCAGTTTTTCTTCCTGAAACGCTTTCATGGGCGGCGTCAGGGCGAGCGTCCCAGCTTCGACTGCATTAAAAATCCCGTCGGCTCCTTTGACGTTAGCGAGGTCGAAGAGCTCGAAGAAACGATAGAGTGTATCAATCTTGCGCGGTACGCCATCGACGGGGATGAAAGAACCTTCGCCCATTTGCATGATCTGGGAAGGATTCACCACCTGCACGTCATGGCCCAAAGTCCGCAGCTTTTCGGCCAACCATTCGAATTCCGGACGATAGGTGGCAGATTCGTCGCTCACCACGATGGCGACCAAAGGGTATTTTTGCTGCGGCGTTAGCTTGCCCAGCGAATGCATGAAACGATTCGGCATGGAAGTTCCGCCGATGACCGTAGGGAAATCTTCAACGTAAACTTCGTTCAGGTATGCGGTCAGACCGACGCCGCCGGGGACGCTATCCAGCTCGGTCATCGTGAAACCTTGTTCAGTAATAAGAAGGTCTGGACGGAGGACGATCGGCGCCTGGCCCTTGACGGCACGGTGGCGACCGTGTTCGACCAATCCCGCTGGCTTGTAGCGGTCAAGGTAGGCGGAAACCCAGGGCGCATACACATCGCGGTTACGCAGGATTTTCTTATCCGTGAAGGAGCGAACGTAGAGGCGCTCCAGGGCGCGTTGATAACTCAGGCACGCTGCCCCGATGATCTTGAGGTCCTTAAGTTGCGCCGGCGAAATCGGCCAAGGTTCGGGCGAGAGTTTCCAGATTTTTTCCGCGAACAGGGGCGGCTCAAGTAACTTGTGACGAAGAACTTCCCGGGTGGGCATGACGAGCGTGAGGTTAGTCCTCGATTTTAATATCTTTATTACGTGAACGCGGGCCGCCGGCGCGCAACCAGCCGTTAATGAATGAATCGATATCTCCATCCATCACTGCCTGGATATTGCCGGTTTCGACGCCAGTCCGGAGGTCTTTGACCATCTGGTAGGGCTGGAAGACGTAAGACCGGATTTGGTTACCCCAGCCGATGTCGCCCTTTTCACCATAGTAGCGTTCCATTTCCGCCCGCTTGTCGTCCTGCAGTTTTTCGTAAATGCGGGCCCGGAGAATCTTCATCGCCAAGGCGCGGTTCTTGACCTGCGAACGTTCGCGCTGGCAGGCCACGACGAGACCGGTCGGAATGTGCGTCAGCCGCACGGCAGATTCGGTCTTATTGACGTGCTGGCCGCCCTTGCCGCTGGAACGATAGACATCGACCCGGAGGTCAGCTTCGTCGATTTCAACTTCGATGTCATCGTCGATTTCCGCGACGACGTCGACCGAGGCGAAAGACGTGTGGCGACGAGCATTCGCATCGAAGGGGGAGATACGAACCAAGCGGTGCACGCCACGTTCGGCCTTTGCGTAGCCATAGGCATTCGGACCTTCGATGCGGAAAGTCGCTTGGCTGATGCCGGCGCCTTCGCCTTCGGCGACGTCTTCGATTTCGATCTTAAAGCCCCGACGTTCCGCCCAGCGGGTATACATTCGAAAGAGCAGGTCAGCCCAATCATTAGACTCAGTGCCACCGGCGCCGGCCTTAACGGTCATGATAGCATTGGATTTGTCGTGCAGGCCCGATAGGAAAGAAGCGATCTCCAGATCGGCGACGGCCGCAATCAAATCGGCACCCAAGGTACGAAGTTCTTCAACTTCAGCATCCGCCGTGCCATCGGGCGATTCGGTGATGAGTTCCGCCAAAGTCTTAGCGTCTTCAATCTGACGACGAAAAGCGACTTGGGGGGCGACGATAATCTTATAGCCGTTACATTCCGTGATGACCTTCTGGGCGCTTTTTTGACTATCCCAAAAGGTCGAGGCACCCATTTGTTCTTCCAGCTTAGCGATAAGGACTTGGCGCCCCGGGACATCGAGGAATTTCCAGAGATAACCGGCACGTCGTTCGACTTCCTCGAGGTTGGCACGAATTTCTGGCGGAATATACATTTTAAAAATGAGAGGGTAAAGGTGTGGAATCGTCCCTAAGGTCGAAGTTTAAAAAATAGGAGATACAGGGGGTAAAGGCTTATTTCAATCGCAGAGTGGGGTCCCTTCGTGTGCACACCTTGATGATGAACGATGCATGGTCGCACTTGCACCCGCATGATAGGCTGGCATAGATGCATCCATGTCCTACCTCGAAGGCTTAAGTTTTGCGCAAATCGCTGGTCCGTTGCCTGAGCGCAGGGTCTTGGCCAACGGGTTGGAGGTCGTCTTCGTTCACCGACCAGGCATCGGCTTATGCACCGTCCAAGCGTGGGTGCGGACGGGCAGCGTGCATGAAGGGCGCTGGGATGGTTCCGGTATCTCGCATTATCTGGAACACATGGTCTTTAAGGGGACGGCACGCTTTTCCAATCGCGAGCTCACGGAGGCCGTCCATCGGTGCGGCGGATCGTCCAACGCCTATACCACCTTCGATCGTACCGTCTATTATATCGATGCCCCTCAAGAAGGTTTTGAAACCGCGATGGAATCCGTGGCGGATATGGTCTTTGATCCGCTCATCACGGACGCGGATGCCAAGATGGAACGCGAAGTTATTTTACGGGAAATAGCCATGCGGGATGACGAACATGATTCCGTCTTGGCCGAATCGATTTTGCATGAAGCCGTCCGGTCGCATTCGTTACGGCACCCCGTGATTGGTCACCGCGAGCTTTTCGTCCGCATCACACCGGATGACCTAAGAGCATACCATGCCGGTCGCTACGTACCATCTAATGTCGTTTTGGCCATCGGTGGCTCGATGGAGGTCGAAGAGGTCTTTGCGGCGGCGGAAAAATGGTTTGGTTGTTTTGTGCGACGACCCGTCCTGGAGACCACGACGAGCTCCGAACCGCCTCAGGGCGGGATTCGCCGCACCGACTTAGTCCGGGATGTCACTACGAGCAAAGGCGTGTTGTGTTGGCGTGCTCCGGGTCTTTTTGACGAAGGCCGGGCGGCCCTTGATTTATTTTTAGGTGTGCTGGGCGCGGGGAATAGTTCGGTGCTTTGGAACGAGATGCGTGAAAAACGAAAACTCGTACACAGTATCGATACTTCCGCTTTTGGAATCCGCGAATTAGGCTTAGCTTGGCTGGGTTGGTCAGGTGAGGCGGGGGCGGATATTCCGGCCATTGAAAAGGGGACGCTCGAATTGGTGGACGGCTTACTTCAACGCGGCGTCCATCAAGCTGAGTTCGAAAAAGTACGCCGTCAGGCCGTTGTTTCGATGGTGAATGGGATGAAAAGTATCCATGGTTTTACCTCTCGGAGCGCTTATGCCGCCGCCATCGGCTACGATATCAATTGGCCACAACGCGGGGTCGAACACCTGGCCAAACTTTTACCCGACGATCTCACCAAAGAAGCGCGTCGATGGCTGAAGCCCGACTTGGTCACCTTCGGCACTTTAAAGGGCGGCAAGGTCTCGGTGCCGTCCACGATTAAGACGATTATCCATCCTCCTGATAAATTCGAGACGATGACCTTGACCAATGGTGTACGCGTGGTGCTTCAGCATGATAGCACGATGCCCAAGGCCGGCGTCGGCGTATTCCTATCCGCCGGGGCAGCCTATGAAAATGCGGACCAGCGCGGCATAACCGGATTATTATCCACGCTCTTTGCCCGCGATACGGTCAAGCGCTCCAAGGAAGAAGTCGCTTCCATCGTGGACGGGTTGGGCATGACCTTCAGTGACCATGCATCCCAGATATCGCTCGGACTATGGGGCGAAGGCTTAAGTTCCGATTTTGCAGCCGTGTCGGCCTTGGTTGCGGATGGCATCCTTTGCCCGACCTTGCTACCCGACACCATCGCCATCGAACAAGCGGCCATGATCTCAGCCTGCCGCGAAGCGGAAGATGATATGGTCGAGAAAGCACGGTTACGCCTCTTGAAACAATATTTCGGAGCGCACCCCTTGGGCGTTGATTCTAATGGCACGCCAGAGACCTTGGCAAAAATTCAGCCAGCCAACCTCAGCGCCTTGCATCAATCCCTAGTCGTAGCTGAAAATATCGTCGTGGGTATCAGCGGAGATTTTGATCGCAAGGAGGCCCTCGCTTTTGTGCAGGCCCGATTTGGGTTTTTACCCAAGGTCGCCTTTACTTCCCGCAAACTCGCTTTGCACCAACCGCTCAAGGCCGCGCAAGCACTCGAACGCGCCCCAGGCGAGCAGGCGGTGGTTGCTATCGCTTTCCCGCATTGCGGCTTCGGGCCCGACGAAGTGGTGGCAGCCAATGTCACCGAAGAACTTTTAAGTGGCATGGCCAGCGGACTTTTCCGACGGATTCGCGAAGAAAAAGGGATGGCCTACTTCGTGGGTGCATCGCGCATCGAAGTCGTCGATCAGGGAATGTTTTATCTTTATGCCGGCACTTCCCCCGAGAGTGCGCAAGAGGTCGTCAAGGAGATGCGCTTGGAATTAGATCGGTTACGTGCCGGAAAATTCAGACCCGATGAGATTGAAGATGCGAAAAGACGTCTCAGGGTTTCGCGCCGCCAAAGCCGCCAATCCGTCGGGGCTCGCCTACAAGGTGCCCTCATCCGCGAAGTAGCTGGTCTCGGCGCAAATTTCGATGTCGAATGGGAACGGCGCATGGGCTTAACTGACGGCGCTGCCGTCCAAAAGTTTGCTCAGCAATACTTGGCGATAAAGTTCGAACAGGAACTCGTCGTCTTGCCCAAAGCCTAAGCCGCTTCGAAGTGTCGGCGGGCCCGGAAGGACACCCAAATGCCGGGGATGCTTAAGAGCAGTGCACCGGTAAAATAATGGGCATAACCGAATTGCGTGGCGAGGGTGCCGGCCCAAAGCCCGGGAAGATAATTAGCCAAGAGGGCAAAGGTTGAGAGGGCGGCATAACGAACTGCGGCGCTGGGACCAGCCGCTACTTTCATCATGGATAATAAAAGCGCGCAGAGGCCGGCACCGTAGGCCAGGTATTCCAGAAAAAAGACTATGCCGATAATCAGAGGGGGCTGCCCGGGGTGATAGGCGAGCCAGGCGATCAATAATAAGGGCAGGTGCATCACGATGCCTAAAGGCACCAGGGAGAATCGCAGGCCGTAAAGACCGACGACTAAGGAGCCAACAAGCCCCCCTAAAGCCAATCCGCCAACGGCCGTCCAGAGCCTCAGGATGGCGTAACTTTCATTACTCAGGGCCAGACCGCCAGCCGCCGTCGGGGCCATGGAAAAAAGGGGGAGAATCCGTGCCATATGAATTTCACTCGCCCGATAAAAAAAGATCAACCCCAACACGGCGCCGAGTCGCGGGTCACGGAGAAGGTCAGTCAACCCTTCGCGCATCTGCTTGGATCTCTCCGCAACGGTAAGGTGATCGGTCGGAGTGGATGGCTCCTGGCGGAAACTAATAAAGTTTAGGATTACGGCTAAAAGCGCGATTGCGGCGGCGAAGTACACCGCATTGGACCAGGCTTGATGGGGGGATGCGCCGTGGGACATCAAGGTGCCGGCTAACCAAATCAGGGCCGGGCCACAGAGTACCCCGCCGAATTTTGAAGCAAAATTGACGAGTCCAGAATAATTGGCTCGAGATTGATCATTCAAGGAGCCGACGAAGTAACCATCGAGGGCGTAGTCATGACTTGCGGCAAGAAACGATACGAGCATCAAGCCTCCGAGGATCAAACCAAGTGAGGGCAGCGTGCCGCCGATGTTCCATCCTAAGAAAGCCAGCACGGCCGTGATCAAGAACTGCGTCCACAGGATGAAACTCTTAGGTGCAAAGAGGGATATTAGGGGAGCGAGTAAAATTTTGACCCCCAGAATCAATCCCAAGCTCGCGACCACCTTGGTAATGAGGGCATCGGCTGAACCCGTATTTTTTAGGGCAATCGGCAGGGCTTCATCGCGAATCGCCGCAGGTATCGCCTGAAATATATAACCGCCAGTCACCCATAACCAGACGTAGCGAGGACGGGTCAAGGCGACGACGGCTTGCATGAGACTTATTTACCTTGTTCGCCTAATTGATTTCGTCCGTAAAAATCTACTGATCGCAGCAAACCATCCACGAATTTAGCCGAAGTGACGTTAAGACCCATCAATTCTGCGTCCGTCAAATCAAGCATTTCGCCAGGCCGGAAAGTCCTTTGGGTGTCCGTCAGCTTAGAGACCGTCTTAGGCTTATCGCTGGGAACTATCTCCTGGGCGGAGAAAGGGTGGGCAGACACACCTTCGGGGAGATCAAGCGGCGGGGCCGAATCGATTGGCGCCGGGGTGTCGGTGTCGGCCGGAAAGTCTTTCATGGCCTTAAACTCGAGCGTTAACGAACCGTCAGGAGCGATATCATCATTGGTCACCAATCCGCCTCGAGCCAAAACGCGCAGGGCGGCGGCCAGACTAAAGACGCCATCTTCAAGTTCGCAGACAATACCAAAAGCCTCTTCCAATTCCTGGAACTTATCCTGCAGATTCATCTGGGCGAATGCCTGTTGTTTTTCGCCAATTAACCGGTCGATTTCCGGACTGCCGTTCTGATTCTTACCTCGCTCGCGAATGAAGAGACAAAGCAAGTGGCATTGCGTCATGCATTCAGCCGCCAAGACCAAGAGATCGTTGACGGTAGTACGGAGCATGAGGCCACGGGCATAGGCCCGCATCTGCGCAGGTGGCAAATGGGCTTGGGGAACCGGCATCACCCGCGAAAGGGACGAGAAATGTTCGTAGGCCTTCGGGTCAGCGGTGTGCATACCAGCGATACTGAAAGCTAGCATGTCGTGCTGACGTTGGAGGGCCGTAAAAAAGTTACGGCTGATATTTTGCAACGAGATGACGCTCTCGCCGGGACCAGGTTGTGGTTGAGACATGGGAACAGTTATTCGGTCGGTGGATTAGATTCTTTGCCCTTGGCATGCCGGGCCCGTTTACGAGCCATGAAGCCGTCGGCGCGAGGCTTGGGGGTCGCGGCGAACCAGGCCATCACCAAAGGGGTTACTTCGGATAAATTAAGCGGATGCTGGCCTAAGATACCTGGAAATCGGAAGCAATGTTCAACCCGTGGCTGGAGGTCAGGGTCAAGCCGTTCGCCAGAAATCAGAAGAGCCAAGTGGCGAGCAGGAACTCGAACGGGAACCCCCAAGTCAATCTTTCGACCCATGTCAGGGGAGAGTGCGACGACGCAGCAACGGTCTTCCACCAATTTGAGTAAGCCACCCAAAGCCGCGGCACGCATCAAGCGCAGGTTTTCCATCGAACCACGGGATAGATTCCAGGCTGCGGGATGAAAGGCGATTTTTTCAGTGCCGGAAGAAAGCAGGAGACGCTTGAGCCCGAAAGCCGCCATCGAACGGGCAATGGCCGCCAAGTCTTCGGGATTCGTGATGCCATCTGCGATAACGATGCTTTCGTGCGTTTCGCGCCATTCGGTGAAATCCGAAACCCGAGCTAGGCCGAGATCGGGACGCATAGTCAACGCGCAGACATCGTCGCAAGGACCTTCGGCGGTCTCAGCCAATTCGATGGGGCCGACGATGCGGGTCTTCACGCCGAGTTCGGTGAACGCTTTATTGTGCTCGGCTAAAGAGGGTGCAAAGGCGGCGGTGGCGACGATTTCCCGGAGGGCCTTGGGATGATGCTCCAGGCAGGCTAAAAGTGATTTAATTCCTCGGATGATGAGGCGATTAGGATGAGGGTCTGGAGTGGTCATTTTATGCGGCCTTCATCGAAATCAATCATGTCGGCAAAAGAGATAATATCGGTGCGCTGTTCGGCACCCATCTTGCGTTTGGCTTCTGCGAGGGCCTCGCGACCCATTTCGCTCATCCCTTTTTGGACGAGCTCGCGATTCCAAATAGCCACGCGCAGGTCGGCAGGAAAGACCGTCAGGAGTCTGGCGTCAAGGTCCTGAGGGCTAACGGACTCCCGGACACATTGCACGACGGTATCAGGTTCGACCCCGAGATGCAGGCAAAGAAAACGATCGAATCCCTTACAGAAGTTCCGCTGGTAGGATTTAGGTAATTCCCCCCTGAGATGCTTGCGGGCTTTAGCAAGGAAACGTGGTAAGTGAAGCAGACCAGTCGCGGGATGCGGAACGTAAGAGGAAGGCAGGTCGTAGCAGATCTCGCCCGTGGCCTCGGAGTAGCCCAACTTAGGGTTTGGCGCAGAATCGGTCATGGCTGCTTGGGCGAAATAGGCGTGCCGCTAGGGCTTACCCATGTGCTGATGTCGTGTGCGGCATTAGCGAGGTTTTTTGATTGAGCTCGAACAAACTCAGCCGAATTTGGAGAATCCATCACAGTTGACCAAGCGCTGGTTTTCTCACGAATGACTTCACCGGCTGAATTTTCTAACCGAAAATGGATGCTGAGAGTGGCGTCTTTCGGCGCTTTGACGGCCATCCGCTCAACGGTGACTAGGAGGACAAAATGGTCAGCAGGGGGAGCAAGCAAGGTCGTCGAAATTCCGGTAATTGACGCTAAGTGATTCGCAATGGCTTCAGAAATTAGACGGTCAAGGGGGGCGACCCAACGATGCGAGTCTTCGATCCGCACCCAGCCGGCATCATCCAGCATGACCAGATTGGGGCGGCGGAGAGCGGGGGGAATCGAGGCACGGGTGACGAAGACGACCAGCCCTGCATTTGCGGCGGTCGCTGAAGGAGAACTAAATTGGTAAAAGGCGACCGCCTCGCTTTTTTTGTCAAAGACGATACATCCCGGCAAGATGAGTAGCGCGCCCAAGAGTATGTAGATTCGAGTCATTTGGCTTCAGGTTTTTCGACCGCCTTAATAACGGACGGGGCGATGGCCTTACTTCTACCCTGAATGATGGTTTCAGGATTACGTTCGATGAAATCAGCCAGCGATCTAATCGCCTGGGCGGCATCTGAAACGTCGGCCAAGGCCTGATCAAGGTCCCGGCGCGCCGGCGAGCCTGGCTTCGTTAGGGTCCGGAGGTTTTCGGAAGTTTCGTTCAAGCGATCGAGTGCCTTACGACCGGCGGTGGCCATGCCCTTGATGTCATCGGCCACCGGGTCTACCTTGGTGGTCAGCCGCTTGACCAGTCCATCGATCCCGCGCATGGCCGTCGAAAAATCTTCGATAGCCTTAGTGACAGCTGGATCACCTGTCACCTGGGCGATGTTTGAAGATGCCCGAACGAGGTTAGTATTAATTTTTTCAAATTCAATCTGAGACGCGCCCTTGTCGAGCCGACCTAAGATCGAGTCCACCTTCTTGGTGATGGAAACGAAGTCGACCCGACTTAATTGATCGAGGGTCTGAGATACGGCTCGGGTAAGGGCTCCGAGATTGGACGGCTGGGTGGGTATTTCAGCAGATTCCCCTTTCAAATCGTGGAGTTTATAAGCGGTGTCAGGAAAGTAATCCAGTTCGACGTAAAGGACGCCAGTAATGACGGATTGCTGCTGGAGTTTGGCGCGTAAGCCTTTCTCGATCGATAAGCGCAAGCCGTTTTTCTCCAGAAGAGCTTGGTCGAGACCGCGACGCGTCAGGAGGTCGGAGGCGAACTCCATTACAACGGGGACCGAGTAATCCGCTGCCCCTTGGGCGGTAGTACGCAGCAGCACCTGAGAAACCTTGCCGATCGTGACGCCCCTAAACTTCACGGGAGCGCCGATATCGAGGCCGCTCACGGAGTCATCGAAATACGAAATCGCACTCGGTTTAACGCCCGAAAAAGAGCCTGCGCCGAGAAGCACGAAAGCCACGGTAAAGAGAATAATTCCCCCTACGACAAAGGCACCAATTAAGGTTTTGTTGGCTGATCGGCGCATAGTTCAAGTTAGACTGGCTTGGGTAAAGAAAGCGTGGGCTTTGGGTGTGAAATCTGGTCGAAGGAAGTCGCGCGGCGGAGCGTAGGCGCTCATCGTGCCCGTGTCAGGGTCAAGGTAAACGCAGAAGTCTGCCGTGCGTAAGATGCTGGGCACCTCGTGACTTACGAGGACAATGGTGGTACCGAAGGATTCGCGGAGTTTGAGGATTAATTCATCAATACGGCCAGAAGTGACCGGATCTAAGCCGGCGCTGGGTTCGTCGAGGAAAATGATTTCAGGGTCAAGGGCCATGGCGCGAGCGATTCCTGCTCGCTTCATCATCCCGCCGCTAATCTCGGAGGGAAGTTTTTCCATGGCATCAGCCAGGCCGACGAGGGCTAACTTATATTCGGCCAGCTGTCGGATCTCTCGCTTAGGCGCCCGGAGAAATTCACGCATCGGCATTTCGACGTTTTCCCGTAAAGTGAGAGAGGAGAAAAGGGCAGCGCCTTGGAAAAGGAAACCAAGCCGACGCAGGGTCGCTTCACGCAAGGCTTGATCAGCGAGCGCTAAATCAACCCCCATGAGCATGGATTTGCCGGCCAGAGGTTCGTCGAGTCCGCTCAGGGCACGCATGAGGGTGCTCTTACCGCAACCACTCGGGCCGACGACCGCGAGGATTTTTCCAGCCGCAAGACAGAAATTGATCCGATCCATAATCGCCATACTCCCGTGGCCGATCGAAAGGTTTTCGCTAACCAAGATGTCGTCCTTTGTACTCATCAGAACTTGAAGAGATTGAAGAGCACTGCGAAAATGGCATCCGCGATGACGATGAGCGTGATGCCCAGCACGGCCGCCGAGGTAGCAGCTTCGCCAACGCCGAGGGCGGAACGATGCGCGACGGAACCGCGATAACATCCAGCCCAAGCTGCGATGAAACCAAAGGCGATGGATTTAATGAAGCCCACGAGGAAGCTCTTGAAGGTGATGGCGAGGATGACTTGGGTAAGGTATTGTTCGACGCTGAGATCGCCCGCACATGCCACCACCATACCTCCGAGCACCCCAATGAATGTCGCGAACAATGATAATAGCGGAATCATCAGCGTCACGGCGACGATACGAGGGATGGCCAGGTATTCGATCGGGTTAAGGCCGAGGGCGCGCAAGGCGTCGGTTTCCTGACTGACATTCATGCTCCCTAGTTGAGACGCAAAAGAAGTGGAAGTTCGACCACACGCAATAATGCCCGTCATCAAAGCGCCCATCTCCCGAGTCATCGCCAGAGACACCAGGTTAGCGACATACACCGTTGCGCCCAACTGCCGTAACTGAATCAAGCCAACATAGGCCATGATCAGCCCGGTGAGAAAACCGAGGAGCGCCACGATTGGAAGCGCATCGACTCCAGCGGTCTGCAGCTGCAGAGGTAAGTCCGACCAATTTACTTTGGCGCGACCGAAGATAGATCGAATAAATCCCAAAGCGATATTACCAATATGATCGAAGGCGCGCGACCAGGAGGACGAACTGTCGACCCCCCAATTGCCGAAACGTTCAAGGACATTGCTTTCAGTCGAAGGGCTTTCGTTAACGGAAGCCTTTTCTGCTAATTGAACTAATGCCTGAAGGCGCTGCGGAAGGGCGACCAGATCAATGTGTCGAATGTTCTTAAAGTTGCCGTAAAGCCAAGAGGGCAGGGAAGAGTCGAAATCTCCCAAATCTTCCGCCCTAACCCGGACCTTATCGCCCTTGACGATGATATCGGGAAGTTCTTCATGCAGAGACCAGACCCCGCCCAAGGTGACCAAAGCAGTGCCGTCTGCGAGGACTTCCGTCCTAGCCCATGACGTGCTTTTGGAAGTTTGCGACATCCTGACTGTCAAATACTTCGGCAGAACATTATTCACAAGTAGAAAGGCGTTGTCCCCCCAGCCTTCCGAGCCTTTGCTTACCCTCCTCAATGCGGTCTCTTGCGCTCTTCACCTACCTGTTCCTAGCTGCGGCGGCACAGGCGATTGATTTCGATTCACCTTTACCTATGGCCGGCGTGAAAGCCCGGGTATCCTTGACCGAAGAAAATGATAAGTTCAGTGCGAGAAACCTGGACCGATATTATACCCAAGGGATTAAGCTGACCCTGGCATCAGGCGAGCATGCCTACGCGTCTTTGACCCAAGAGATTAACACTCCGGCTGATACCCTTTCATCGAATCCCAGCTTAGACGATCTACCCTACTCTGGGGCGGCTTATTTTAGTTACGGATATGGCACCGTCTTAGACCGTGGCAGACGTCGCGACTGCCTAGTCTCTGTTGAATTACAATTCGGGATGATTGGTCAGGCTGCTGGCGGAACTGGAACCCAGAATAACTTTCACCACTTGGTCGGACTAAAACCGGCCGCCGGCTGGCGAACGCAAATGCCCAATGAGCCCATCGTGAATTTAAACGGCGAGTTTCGCCGGCGTTTCAATTTAGATACAATCGACCGGGGATATCGCGACCTGATCGTTCGATCGTTGCTCGATCTTGGGACAATTCGCACCGAATTTATTGTGGGCATACAACTGCGCTTAGGCCTGAACCTGGACCGATCCTGGGGACATTCGTACATTCGGCATTCCAACGGCTACGACCCTATCTTTGTCCCCGATGCTAATGACCTGTCGCCCGATTTTTCCGCATGGGGCTTCGCGGATACGCAGCTCGAAGTCGTCGTGCATAATTACTCCATTGATGGCACGAGTCTCAGCGCATCCCGCGGCGTGACCCGTCGACCCGTCGTCTTACAATTCGCCCTCGGGGCTACCTTCCAACTAAAAGCCGTTTCCGCCAGTTTCTTCACCGCCGTACGTTCGGCCGAATTCGACACTCAGGACGGGGTGCATTTCTACGGTGGCTTCAAAGGAGATTTACGCTACTAATCATGACTAAGATTGCAGTTATTGATGTGGGTTCCAATTCTATCAAGGTAGCCGTCGCAGACGGCCAAACCCAACAGGAAATCGGACGCAGTTCGGAATCAATCCGGCTGTTCCAACCCGGAGACGAAGCCGCACTTCTCCCTTCAGATATCATGGATGAAGCCGTTGAAGGCATCAACCGGCTGATAGCCGTCGCCAAGGGGCATGGGGCCGCCCGTATCGTCATCCTGGGGACGAGCGCCGTTCGCGACTGTAAGAACCGGGACATATTCTCCTATCGGATCAAGGCCAAGACTGGCCTGGGTTTGACTATCATTTCGGGTGAGGTCGAGGCCAGGCTGACCGCGGCGGGCATTCGGTCTGACGTCCTTTATTCCGATTATAAAAACATCCTAGCATTCGACCTCGGCGGCGGCAGTCTGGAGGTGATGGCGCTAAGAGGGAAGCAGTGTACCTTAGCGCGCAGCTTTGCCCTTGGTTCGGTTCGACTGACCCACGGTTATCTCCGCGGGGGCTTTGGCGCAGTGGATGAACATGACCAATCTTCGATTCGTTCGCACCTACTTAACACCTTAAGTACGATCATCCCCAGCAAGGCGGCGGAAAACTTCTTGATCATCGGAGCTGGCGGAGCTTTCGCTAGCATCGCTCTTTATTTGACCGCGATTGGGGAAGCACCCATTGGAGGGCGATTGCCTCTCTTAAGAATTCGGGAATTAAAAGACAAATTATGCGCGATGAATATCCAAGAACGTCAAAGCGTTCCCGGCCTACCTAAGGACCGCCTTGATATCATGCCAGCAGCCTTAGTCACCTTATGCACCTTAGCCGACCTGACGGGAGCCGAGGCGTTTCATCTGACGCACCGTGGCGTACGTCATGGAATGATGGAATTGATGCTTGGCCCATCGGGCGACCAGTTATGAAAGCACTCCCTCTCATCTTAGCTGTCTTACTCGGCTGCCAGGCCTTGCACGCCGCCGAATCTTCGCAGGTATCGACCGCATTGGTCGTTAAGCAAGACCTCAAAGTAAGCACAGCTGAAATCCAACTCCTCAGCCCCTCGGGAGAACCGATCAAGTTAGCCACGCGTAAAATCAAGCTTTCAGGCGGCGATAATAACATCGCCTGGGAGGGTCGCCGTGTCCGCTTTGAAATCAGCGCCGCCTCAGATCCTGAATTCGCATTAAGGGTCTTTCCCGTTGAGCCAGAATCCTTGCGCCAAATCGCCGAAATTACCGATGCTTTGCATCGCGAAACACTCGATAAGGGTCGGTTGGTGACGCGCCTGCCGTCCGAACTCGTGCCCAACATGGCCTTGTGGGATCAGACCGCTAAATTAGTGACCAAGAAAGACTTTTTGGGAGCGCCGCTGGCGATAAACTTTATTTTCACAAGCTGCCGCAATGCACGCATGTGCCCAGCTTCGACCCAAGCGATGAAGAGCCTGGCAGACGAGTTGGATAAAGATGCAAGCCTAGCATCGGTTCGCTTGCTTAGCATCACGTTCGACCCAGAGAACGACTCTCCGGGGGTCTTAAAAGCCTATGCGGACGGCTATCAGATCAACCCTCTACGACATCGTTTCCTGACAGGTGACTCCGCGCAAATCAAAGACCTGATGAAACATTATGGCATTCTGACGGTGCGCGACGATGGCACAATTGTTCATAACGCCGCCTTGATCATCGTCAGTGCCGAAGGCCGGATTGTAAGACGCAAAGAAGGGGCCGTATTTGATCCCGTCGAAGTCGCTCAAACCTTTGCCCAACTCCAGGCACCCGCCCATAAATGAGCAAATCACGACAAGTCGGACTCATTACCCTCTTGGCCCTCTTGGGTTATCTGGCCCTAAGTTTCCTGCCCGATACTCATTGTGCGCTCCTGCATGGGGCGCATGAACCTCTCCTCGTGCGCGGGGTCGAGTTTTGCGGAATCAACGAAGAGGCAAATTATTACTCTCCCCAAAAAATGCGGTTTCCCGTAAAAATGGAACTTACCCTAAATGCGGATGGACCGAGCTTCCTTTGGTTAAAAGGCGAAGACGATCGGCCGTTGCTTGATCACGAAATCTCCCTTTCACATACCCAAAAAATACACCTGCACTTGCGACAGGTTCAAGGGTCGCGGACCTACGTGCACATTCACCCGACGCCCACCGAGGATGGGCGATGGAGTTTTGTACTACCGTCGGAATTTTCGACGGGTAAGGCCGGCGAGACTCTGCAAGCTTTTGCGGACTTCGTCCCGCGCCGCAGCGGACGTGTGATGCTGGCGGAATGCAACGCCCAGTTGCCGGTAAGGGTACTCGAGAGCGTCCCTGGGGCCCAAAGCCTGAGCCTAGTTAGCCACACGTCCAACACTGACCGAACCGGTGAAACGGCTCTGATCAGGGTCAAGTTAGCTGCCAAAGACCATCAGGCCGTGAAGCTATTGCCTTTGATGGGTTCTTTAGGCCATGCGGTCTTATTCGGCGATCCGCGGAGTAACTCCGGCTATGCGCATATGCATCCTTCGCTTGAAGGGGGTGAATACGACGAGCAACCCTCGCTTTCATTCCGATTAAAGCTGCCCGCTCCCGGCGATTACGATTTTTGGTTAAATGTAAATGACGGTACGAATCAGTATCTCCGCTTTACGTTGACGGTTACGAAGTAACGCCTTCGAAATACCTAATCGTTTCCGATAGGGCCTGATCGAAGGAAACCGCTGCCTGCCACCCGGCAGATTTTAGTTTCTCCGTAGATGCTATCGATGCCTTCACGTCTCCCGCCCGACCCGGGCGATACTCGATGGTTGATGTAGATTTCGTTAGAGTGATTATTTTTTCCGCCAGGCTCAAGACACTCAACCCTTGGCTCTGTCCCACATTATAGGTCCCGGTGACAGCTTCCCGATCCGCGACATAAGCCAGAGCCTGCGCGATGTCTTGAACATAGATAAAATCACGGGTTTGCTGGCCGTCTCCAAAAATGATTAACGGTTCACCCCGCAATGCTTGGGTAATGAAAATGGGGACGGCTGCCGCATAGGCAGATTGGGGATTTTGTCGCGGTCCGAAAACATTAAAAAATCGAAGGCTCGTCGTCGAAAGTCCGTGGCTATGATGGAAAGTCTCCAACAGGTGTTCACCGGATAACTTCGTGAAAGCATAAGGCGACTGTGGCTCGGGCGTCATCGTTTCGAGCTTAGGAACGATTGGGTTGTTGCCATAGATAGCCGCCGAAGAGGCTAAGACGACTTTCTTGACCCCGTTGCGTACGGCAGCTTCCAGAATCTTCAACGTACCTTGCACGTTGAGTTGTTCGGTCTCAGCGGGATTACTAACCGATTCAGGGACTGAGACCAAGGCCGCCAGGTGGAAGACTTGATCCACGCCCCGCATAGCCTCCGCGACACGCACGGGGTCAAGGATTGATCCTTCGATCAAGTTACAATCGATACCGTCCAGGTTTCTGACGTGGCCAGTCCGGAAATTATCGAGGACGACCACCTCCGCCTTACCTTGAAAATGTAGGGCCAGATGTGAGCCGATGAAACCTGCTCCGCCGGTAATTAAGACGCGCATGAAGAGAGTTGGTTTAGGATTTGGCGCATCGCCGGCAACTGAGCCGTAATTGATTCCAGAAGTTTGAACTGCGCCCGGGCTCTGTCCAGATTATGGGTCGGACGCTTGCATTTAAAATACTCATCACCCTCGAGCCAGTCGGTCAGAAAACGTAGCCCAATCTCATAAGTGATGACCTGTCCCGCTTCCGGGAGGAGGGCGAGTTCCCGCTGCGTCAGGAACCCCTTAGCCGAGGAAAGGTAACCCTCGATCAGGGCGGCGAACAGGGGCAGTTGCATAACAACTTTAGCTAGGTCGACCTCGTCTTCAGGTACTGGTGAAGTCGACGTGCGCACAAGGTCGCCGAAATCGTAGAGGACCGAGCCGGGCATCACCGTATCCAGATCAATGACGCAAATCCCTTCGTGGGAAGCGTTGTCGAGCAGGACATTATTAAGCTTAGTATCATTGTGCGTCACGCGCTCGGGGATTTCGTGGCGGGCGAGCGCCCCGGTAATTACGGAAGCGAGGTGCTCGTTTTGCAGGGCGAACTGGATTTCCTTTTCAGCAGACTTCGCCCGGCCATGGGGGTCGCTCTGCAGGGCTAATTTAAAGTTGTTCAAACGTGTCGGGGTATGGTGGAAATAGGGGATAGTTTCGTGGAGCCTTTTTCCCGGTAGGTCAGCCAGCATGGCTTGAAAAGAGCCAAAGGCACGCGCCGCGGCATAAGCTTGGCGTGGGGAGCTGACGACGTCGTGACCGGTCGCGTTTTCGATGAAATGATAACAGCGCCAACGATGGCCGGCGTCGTCGGTATGCCAGTTCCGTCCTTGCTGGGTCGGGATGAGCCGAAGAGCTCGGCGAAAGGCATCCGGCACCTCTTGTGATGCCAGTTTCTGCTGCGTGTGTTGACAAACCCGCTCCACGTTCTCCATTAAGGCATCCGGAGCGTGGAAGACATGCTGGTTAATCCGCTGCAGGATATACCGAACGACTTTACCAGACACAGCGACATCCAGCACATAGGTATCATTAATATGCCCACTGCCGTAGGGCACGGCCGAAACCAATACCCCGGGAAGGTCAAAGGCCAGAGCTGCCGTGGCTGGAGGAGGGTTGGTCACGGCATGGAAAGCGCTACGACCAGAGATTCTCCGGGTAAGCGCCGCGCTTAACCTCTTCAATAATACTCGCCTGCACGACGGCTTTATCTTCGCGATAAGTCACGCCGAACCACGTGGAATCGGTCCGCAGCACCAGACACGTCGCTTGGCCAGATTTGACCAGGCTACCGACCGAAAGCGGGATATAACATTCGCTCTTCAACTCTTGCCCTTTGGTCGCAAGGAATTCGTCAAAGAGTACCTCAAGTTGCTTAAAGATGTGCGGGGTGAAGCCCCACATATTCATCGAGACGGGTTCGTTACCGGATAACTCCGTGACCTTGCCGTCCGCTGCGGTATTGGTGCCGCCTTGGGGGGTCTTGGCGATCTTGGTCATCTCGTCGATATCCGTGAGAAGGCCTTGCGCATCCGCCTTGCAGACGCCGCGCGCTACCGTCCCATGCTCTGAAAGGGTGTTCTTCAGCGTAAAGCCGACCATGCAATAGGTGGTGGACTCGTTGCTCAGTTTTTTGAGTTGTTCGCTCAATACGGCGTAAGAGTCCCGGCCATAAAAATCATCAGCATTGATCACGGCGAAGGGGGTCTGGACGCAATTACGTGCGCACAAGATCGCATGGGTCGTGCCCCAAGGTTTCTCTCGGCCCTCAGGAATCTTAAAATCGACAGGTAAACGATCTAAGGTCTGGAAAGCGAAACCGACCGTAATCTTGTCGGCGAACTTCTGGACAATGCGCTCTTGGAAGTCTTTCTCAAAGTCGGGTCGGATGATGAACACGACCTTACCGAAGCCGGCACGAATGGCATCATAGACCGAATAGTCCAGGATTGTCTCGCCCGAAGGGCCCATGGGGTCGATCTGTTTAAGGCCGCCGTAGCGACTTCCCATACCGGCAGCGAGAACAAGGAGGGTGGGTTTCATATATTTTCAGAGTGAGCGGTGGATACGTGCGGCGATATCTGACTTAAGACGATCGACGAAGCCAATGACATAAGCAAGTGGATCGAGGGTATCATCCTTGATGAGCGGGGTCAGATCCATGGCCCATTGCATTGACGTTTCGCGATCGGAACTATGGGCGCTACTAAAAGTAGCGTTAGCCGTCCGGCGACCAAGCACCGCCAGGTCGTAACGTTTACCCCCGGCAATCTGGGTGGCGAAAATCGCATTAAGTTTCTGGGCGAGCTCAGGACGTTCTGAAATGGGCATCGGTGTCTTTTCCTCATCCACCAGCCAATCCAAATCTCGCCAGACTTCGCAGCCGTAGACTTTCTCGGGTCTCTGATCGGCGGGGAGGAGACGAAGGGCTTCGAGGCAACGCAGGGCGCAGCCCACATGGGTATCATGCTTATCGGCAAGATTATGGAGGTAGACCACCTTGGGCCGAGTGGCCTGCAGGATAGTCACGATGTCCCCTCGGGTCGCCGCCGCTTGCGACTGCCGGACGTCTTGACTCGCATATCCGAGCTGAGCGACGAACCCATACTGACCGAGCGTAGCCGCCCGTCGTTGTTCTTGAATCCGCTCGGCGGCCATCTGCGCATCCGTCCAATCGCGATACTTTCCCTGACGGGAACTTCCGCGCCCATCCGTCATGATCACACCCCCGAACCATCGGTCGGTTTGATCATAACAGGCGAGGATCCCGTGGAATGCCATGAACTCCAGGTCATCTTGGTGGGCGCCGATACCTAAATGGGTCGTTCTAGAAAAGGCTTCCGGGCCGACGTGGGCATCAGGGATAAAAACGTCGGCTGGTGAAGAAAGTTTCATTCCGAATTATGCGATGGGTGGAAGCGAAGCGGCGGCGATAGCCTGACCGTGCCGCTTATCTTTCTCATTCGGCACAATAAGGTCGATACGAAGTTCCGGGAACTCGTCGCGCAGTACGCCCTGAGCTTGCGCGATGATAAGATCACCCCCCGTACCCGTGGTGACGCGTCCCATGATTAGGAGGGCGTTGATGGGGTAAAAACTCCCGAAATGGGCGACGGCATACCCCAGGGCAATCCCGATGGTCTTATAAACCTTATGAGCCCGTGCATCGCCTTGGGCCATGAGACGCTGGAGTTCTTCCAGCATCTCGGGCAAAGGCAGGGTGGCAGGCAGGTGGATGCCGGCCAAGGGCAACAACCGGCCAACGGCTTGTTGGCTGAAGTATTGCACGGCGCACCCTTGGTCACCTGACCACTCATCCCGGGGGCCGCCATCGCGGTAATCAACCGGGACGAAAGCAAGTTCGCTTAACCAATGGGTCAGCTTCCCCTCCGAATCGACGAAGCCGGCGGCGACACTGGTTCCCATGGCAACACCCAGGACAGCATTACGACCCAAGCTCATGGAGGCGGCAAGCGCCGTCACGTCACCATCATTCAAGACTTCAAAGGGGACTTTCCATTCTGCCGCAAGATCGAGAAAGATACGCGAAACTTTTTCCGCAAAAATTTTCGGGTCGGTGACGCCCCTAAACAGTGATGCGATACGAACTTTATTATGGAGATACACGCCGGCGGAAGAACCCCCGATGGCATCGACCCGCGGAAGGTGGGCGGCGGCCCGATTCAACGAATCGCGAATCCCAGCAAGGTGATAATTCGGATTAGCCTGAAAATACGGATCCCATTTCACTTCCTCAGAAAACACGACTTGACCGTCGATCAGGGCGGCGCATTTCCGGTCAGAGCCACCAAGATCAAAACCAATACGACAGCCATCAAGATGCCGACCTAGGGTCAGAGCCGAAGAGACCGGCTTAGGAAGGTCAGATTCAGCGACCGCATCGAGGACGATGGGCGTTTCGAATATCTTGCGATGAAACTCCCAGTCAAATGACCGCGCGCCCCCCAGGCGGTAGGTCTCCCGAAGTTTCCCGACAAAATAATCTGCCAGAACTCCGGCCACTTTCACCTGGTTGCCACCCCGTGACCATAACAGGAATTTTAAAGTTCTTTCGACGTGTAGGAAGTTCTGAAAATCATCGACGCCGAGCGGTAAGACGAGGGTGCGGAAAGTCGCTGCGGTGCCATCAGCCCTAGCCAAAGTCAGCGTCAGCGAAGAGCTGCCTGTGGTCTCCTGACATCGGGCTATGAATTCGCGGGTCCACAATGCTGCCGGAACTTGCTCCGGATCGATTTCCGAAACGTGCAGAGGAGGCTGCAAAAGCCGGACCCTAGAGTGTACTTTGGGCGGCGGCATCCAGATGGAACGTGCAATCAGGGTGAAGTTGCAACCACGTCGCCGGGCAGTAACCGTTGGGTTTTTCGCGGAAAGCCCGGCGGACAATCTCCGCTTTGCCGGCACCGAAAGCCAGCAGGGCGATTTTTCTGGCTTCCAGGATGGTGCCGACACCCATGGTGAGAGCTTCCTTCGGCACTGACTCCGGACTTCCGAAGAAACCTGCGTTATCCACCCGGGTAATCGCATTAAGCGTGACGTGACGCGTACGACAAGTCTCAGCCGATGTTGGCTCATTAAAACCGATATGCCCCGTGCGGCCGATACCCAGAATTTGGAGGTCTATCCCGCCGACCGATTTAATCCGATCCTCATAAGCCTGACATTCGGACGAGAAATCCTTACTCAGACCATCAGGGATATGCGTGGACGCTTTCGGCAGATCAATCGAGCGAAAGAGGTTCTGCTCCATGAAATGGCGGTAAGAATGCGGGTGGTCGGCGCCCAGTCCGACATATTCATCCAAGTTAAAAGATATGACATCCTTGAAACTCAAACCTTCATCGCGATGCAGCCGGATAAGCTCGGCGTAAAGCGCTAAAGGTGACGAGCCGGTCGCAAGTCCGAGCACGGTTTTCTTGCCCGATAGCGTGCGTAAACTAATCAACTCAGCAATCTCTTGGGCGACGGCTTTAGCCGCAGATATTTTATCGGAGTACTGACGGATAAGAGGCATTATAAGCCGAGAGATTTCAACATCCGAGACAGCTCGTCTCGTTTAGCTTTGGCTTCCTCTAATTGTTTGCGGGCACCATCAAAAATCTGCGGTGGGGCCTTGGAAACAAAGATTTCATTCGTCAGCTTGGCCTCGCCAGCAGCGACGACTTTATCGATTTTTTCCAATTCTTTAGTGAGGCGCTGGGTTTCGGCGGCGACGTCGACCACCCCGCTTTGTTCCAGGACGACGGTACCGAGGACCGAAAGCATACCAGGTCGATTACCGGCATCGGTTGCAAAATCCAAAGCCGCTAAACCCGCCATACGGTATAGCTTATCGCGATTATTTTCGATAAGCGTCCGCGCGGTAGAATCTTTCGAAATCACGGTCACCACGGTATCGCGGCGGGTGGCTTGGTTGGTTTGTGATTTCAGAGCGCGGATGGTCGCCACGAATTCTCGCAATTGAGCGACATCGGAAACTTTCGAAGCTACCAACTTGATGGCATGGTCGCGCAATGCACGCAAGAGGTCGCCACCCGTAGCGGCATGGTGATGCTGGATGAAGTCGTTCTCGGCTCCGTATCCTAGTAAATGCCAGAGCTCTTCAGTGATAAAAGGCGCAACGGGATGCAGCAGCAGCAGGAATTGACGCAACACCAGATCTTGCACCGCCAAGCAGGTGTCACGTAGCAGTGCATCCGCGAGTCGAGCCTTAGAGGCCTCGACATACCAATCACAGAAGTCGCCCCAGAAGAACGTGTAGAGACCTTGAGCGTAAGCGGTGAACTCGTGTTCTTCAAGGTGCTTGGAGGTCGTATCCGTGAGTTCGGCCAAACCTTGTAAGATGGCAAAATCGTCATCGTCCAGATGTTCCGATTTAATCCGGGTGATGATACTGGGCAGGGACGAGTTATCAAACATCGGACCGGACATCTGCCGGAACCGGGAGGCATTCCAGAGCTTGTTACAAAAGTTACGACCTTGAGAGACGCGATCTTCGTCAAAGAGGATATCTTGCCCTTTGGGCGCAATGGAAAGGAGGCCGAAGCGCAGGCCATCGGCTCCGAACTTCGTGATTAAATCTAGAGGTTCCGGGGAGTTGCCTAGGCTCTTGGACATTTTTCTTCCCTGTTTATCGCGGATAATACCGTTGAAATAAACCCGCTTAAAAGGAATGCGGGCCCGGATGTCGTCGTCGGTGAGCGTTTTCTTTTGGGGCCCGTGCAACTCAAGTCCTGCAATGATCATGCGGGCAACCCAAAGGAAAATGATATCTGGGCCCGTCGCGAGGGCACCCGTCGGATACCAATGTTGCAGCTCATCGGTCGTCTCGCCGGGCTTGCGCCAACCCAGCGTGGCCAGACACCAAAGCCATGAAGATGCCCAGGTATCCAGCACGTCGACATCTTGTTCCCAATTTTGCGGATCGGTCGGAGGGATCAGAGAAACGTGTCGGTTGATTGCCTCGTTACGGTCGGAATTTTTCCGATACCAAACCGGGATGCGATGCCCCCACCAGAGCTGCCTGCTAACGCACCAATCTTGGATATTATCCAGCCAATGCAGGTAGGTCTTGGTCCAGCGTTCGGGGTGGAAGCGAATGATACCGCTCGTCACGGCCCGTTTGGCTTCTTCGATCTTCGGGTAACGGATGAACCACTGTTCGCTTAAGCGGGGCTCGATCGGAACATCCGCACGCTCGGAATAACCGACGGTATTTTCGTAAGGCTCGACCTTAACCAAGGCGCCTAATTCGTCTAAAAGCTTTGCGGCGGCGTCGCGTGCCTTAAAGCGCTCGAGCCCGGCAAGCGGGCCGGCATCGGCACTCATGGTGCCGTCAGGATTCATGACATCGAGGACGGTGAGACCGTGGCGCTTGCCAATATCAAAGTCTGTCCGGTCGTGCGCCGGAGTTACCTTCAGGACACCGGTACCGAAGACTGGGTCGACCGCGTTATCGCCCACGATAGGTATCGGGGCGCGGGGGAAGGGGCGCCAAACGTGCTTGCCGATCAGATGCTGATAACGTTCATCTCCCGGATGGACGGCGACGGCCATGTCTCCGGGAATGGTCTCGGGACGGGTCGTGGAGATTTCCAAGAAAGTACCAGGCAGTTCCACGACTTCATACCGCATACGGAAGAGCGAACCCTTCGAGGGCTTCATGATTACCTCTTCATCTGAAAGGCCGGTCTGGGAAACGGGGCACCAATTGACCATGCGTTTTCCGCGGTAGACATAGCCACGTTCATAGAGGGTGACGAAGGCTTGCAGGACCGCTTGCGAATAACCGTCGTCGAGGGTGTGCACCGTTCGATCCCAATCACACGAGGCGCCTAACTTTCGTAACTGGCCTAAGATGATGCCGCCATGCTTGTCTCGCCACTCGGAAGCCGTTTCGATGAATTTTTCACGACCTAAATCATGACGGGTCTTGCCTTGTTTTTGGCGTAACTCTTTTTCAACCCGCGACTGCGTGGCAATACCGGCGTGATCGGTTCCCGCTAACCATAAAGCGGACTTTCCTTCCTGACGGGCCCGACGCACCATGATGTCTTGCAGGGTGTTGTTGAGCAGGTGCCCCATATGTAGTACGCCCGTGACGTTCGGGGGCGGAATCATGACAGCGAAAGATTCGCGCTTGGAGTCTACCTTACCCTTAAAGCAACCGGCAGCTAACCAACGGTCGTACCAGACGGATTCGACGCCTTGTGGGTCATAAGATTTGGGGATTTCGGCCATCGGGAAATTGAATAATTAGGGGGTAAGTTGGGGATTGAAAAGAGCGGATTGCCCCCCCATGAATATAGGTAAGCCAGGCCCCATGCAACGGGTAGCCGACGAATCCCGCCAGGTCCGGAAGGAAGCAACGGCAGTCAGTTTACTCGTGTGCCGTGGCAAGCCTGGCCCCTTATGCCTTTTTCTCCAGTACTTACCGGAGTTTAAATGGGTGTTTTCGTGCGTTACCTCAGACCGTCGGGTTCTTTGAAACGTTCTTCGGGCGACACGTAATCTTCAGCCTTAAAGGAGTCATCAACATGGTGGGTCAACCACCAGCGCACGTAATGTTGGTTGGTGCAAAACCCAAGATCCCGATCGTCGTGAAGAATAGTGATACCGACATCGGTCTGGCGTTGGCAGATTAGGCACTCGGCTGGGACGGACACGTGTGGTTCGACCGCATCGTGCCAAGGAATACGAACATAACCTTCGTAAAGGCCGCTGCTGGTAATCGACCCGACGACAGCTTCGTCAACGTTGCGTGTCTCAGGCTTTTTCCCGTAACCGAAATTTTCGCAATAAGTCCAGAAAGGGTTGGAAAGGGCGACCTGACGTAACGTGCAAAAAGATATAAGACGGAACTTTTCGCGGTCGGAAGGGTGGGGGTGGGCCATCTCTTGCACGGCCCTATTGTGAGAGCAATTACCGCAGCAATCTGGTCCGCCGTTCGGCATGCCTCAAAGAGAGTGAATGCTCATCTTACTGACGGCCATGGCGGCCTCCTTGAAAGACTCGCTGACGGTAGGATGGGCGAAGCACGTCCGGGCGACATCTTCGGCGCTGCCGCCGTATTCCATGTGGGCGCAAGCAGCGGCAATCATCTCCGAAGCACCTTTGGCCACCATCTGCACGCCCAGAACTTTATCGGACTTCGCGCAGGCGATGACTTTGATCATGCCCGCGGTGCCATCGCTGGCAATGGCCCGCCCGTTACCAGTCAGCTGGAATTTGCCGATTTTAACTTCGATATTCTTCGCCTTAGCATCGGCTTCGGAAAGTCCGACGGAAGCAACCTCGGGGTCGGTATAAATCACGCCGGGAATGAGCGCATAATTTACATGGCCATGTTTACCTGCCAGATTCTCCGCGACCGCGACGCCTTCCTCTTCGGCTTTGTGCGCGAGCATAGGACCAGCGACGACGTCGCCGATGGCGTACACTCCGGGAAGATTAGTGAGGAAATGCCCATCGATGATGACGCGGCCACGCTCGTCGAGCTTCAGACCCGCTTCGACGGCTCCAAGACCCGTCGTATTGGCCTTCCGACCAACGGCGACCAAGATCTTATCTGCGGGGAATTCCAGCACCTTGCCATCCCGCTCAGCCGTAAGGGCAAAACCAGTGGGGCTCTTTTTCACGCCAGTCACCTTGGTACCTAATTCAAATTTAATACCTTGTTTTTCGAAGGCGGTCTGGGCGGCTTTGGCGATATCCACATCGTAGGAAGGTCCACCGATGGTGGTGAGCATTTCCACCACCGTAACTTGTGAGCCGAGACGCGACCAAACCGAACCGAGTTCCAAACCGATCGCACCTGCACCCACGACGACCATCTTTTCTGGGACGCTCTTTAAGGCGATTCCATGGTCCGATGAGATGACAGCTTCACCGTCAAATTTCATGAAGGGTAACTCGACTGGAACTGACCCGGTCGCGATTAGGATATTCTTAGTGGTTAGGATGCGCTCGCCAGCGGAACTGCGGACCAAGACTTCGCCGGGCTTGCCCAAGCGACCAAGACCACGCACGACTTCGACGCCGCGCTTGGTGACCAGAAATTCCACCCCTTTATTGAGCTGACCAACCACCTTATCCTTATTGGCCATCATGGCAGAAACATCAAAAGTCAACTTATCGGCGCCGACGATGCCATGCTTTTTGCCGTCACGGGCGTGATGCCAGACTTCCGTGGAGTGAAGCAAAGCCTTGGAAGGAATGCAGCCAATGTTCAGGCAGGTGCCGCCTAAGCTTTGGTCTTTTTCAACCAGCGCGACCTTGAGGCCTAATTGGGCAGCCTTGATGGCAGCCACATAACCGCCAGGACCGGAGCCGATGATGACGAGATCGAGTTGAGACATTGAGGTAAGAAAAGGGAATGATTAGACGCCGAAGAGGAGTCGTTGCGGGTCTTCGATCAATTGGCGTACCTTGACCAGGAAAGTCACGGCTTCCTTACCGTCGATGATGCGGTGATCGTACGAAAGGGCCAGATACATAATAGGCCGGATGACCACCTGACCGTTCTCGGCGACGGGACGCTCGACGATATTATGCAAGCCCATGATCGCCGCCTGTGGGTGGTTAAGGATTGGGGTCGAAAGCATCGAGCCGTAGATGCCGCCATTGGAAATGGTAAAAATACCGCCCTGTAATTCGGCTAATTGAATCTTACCGTCACGCGCGCGTTTACCGTAATCGCCAATATTTTTCTCGATCGCCGCAAAAGAAAGCAGATCGCAATCGCGGACCACGGGGACCATCAGGCCCTTGTCGGTGCCGACGGCGACGCCAATATCGTAGAAGTGATTTTCCACAATTTCTTCGCCATCAAGTTGGGCGTTGATGGCGGGCACTTCTTTCATGGCCTGGACCGCGGCCTTGACGAAGAAGGACATAAAACCGAGTTTAACACCGTATTTCTTAAGGAATTCCTCACCATGACGCTTACGCAATTCCATCACCGGAGCCATGTTGACCTCATTGAAAGTCGTAAGCATCGCCGTCTCTGACTTCGCTTGAACGAGTCTTTCCGCAATCTTTCGGCGCAGGGGAGACATTTTTTTGCGAGAAGTCCGCCCATCGCGCGAAGGAATAATAGCCACAACCGGTGCAACGGGAGCAACCGCCGCAGAGTTGCTAACAGGGACAGCAGCGCTGGCCGTAGGGACTAAGGTTGGCTCGACTGCCAGAATAGGAGACTGGCCGGCCAGCGCCGCCAACATATCGCCCTTGGTGACCCGTCCGGCCTTGCCGCTGCCTTCGAGGGAGGCCGGATTCAATCCCGTCTCAGCCGCGAGACGACGAACGGCTGGAGAAATCTCGGCAGCCGCATCCGATTTATTTAAAATAATAGCCTCGGGCTGGGCAACTCGCGCGACGGGAAGCCGAGTCAACTGTGCCACCGGGGCGGACGTTGGAACGGAAACCAAACCCGCGGTGCCAGCTGCAATGCTGGCGACGATCTGGCCGACAATAACTTCCGTTCCAGCCGGGACTGAGATGGTTAGCTGACCGTCGATCTCGGCCGTACCTTCGGAGGTAACCTTATCGGTTTCGTAAGAGAAGAGAGGTTGGCCCTTGCGGACCGAATCCCCAGATTTAACCAACCAAGCGGCTAAGAGCCCACCGGTGATAGATTCTCCCATGGGAGGGATTTTGACGTCGACAGCCATGTAAAGGTAGTAAGCAACCTTGGAACTCCTTGCGGACTGTTTCAACGGGGAAATCGCCGTATAATTGACACCAGAAGCCTGTTTTCGGGGTAGTAGAGGGACATAGTGACCCAGCAAGGAAATCTACTAAGCCGGATTAGCGACTGAAAGCCTGCCGGATGACATCCGCTTGCTCAATCTTATGAACTGCAAGCGAACCAACCGCAGGGGAGGCAGCGGCGTCGCGACCGGCATAGAGCGGCCGAATACCTGTGCATTCCTCGATCAGCGGAGCGACGAAAGACCAGCCACCCATGTTTTTGGGCTCATCTTGAGCCCAAATAATTTTACTTGGCGAACCGAGTTGCTGATAGAACTTCTTAAGAGTCGCCGCATCAAAAGGGTAGAATTGCTCAAGACGCAGGATGCTCATGTCAGCATCCTGCTTTGCCAGACGTTCGGCATCGAGTTCATAGAAGATTTTTCCAGAGCAAATAATCAATCTCGTCGTCTTGGGGGCGGGCGTCGCGTCGGTCATCACCGTGTGGAATTCTCCAGAGCTAAAGTCAGCCAGAACGCTGACGCAGGCCTTGTGTCTCAACAAGCTTTTGGGAGTTAAGACGACCAGGGGCTTACGAAGCTCAGCTTTAACCTGCCGTCGTAAGGCGTGAAAAATTTGGGCAGGTGTGGAGGGCTGTATAACCTGTAGGTTATTCTCGGCGCACAACTGGAGGAAACGTTCGAGGCGAGCCGAAGAGTGTTCGGGACCTTGTCCTTCGTACCCGTGAGGTAAAAGAAGGGTAAGGCCGCTGGTCTGACCCCATTTGGATTCAGCCGAGGCTAGGAATTGATCGATAACAATTTGGGCGCCATTGGCGAAATCGCCGAATTGAGCCTCCCAAATGACTAGCGCGTTAGGCGCCTCCAGCGAATAACCATAGTCGAACCCGAGGACGGCATATTCCGAAAGCGAGGAATTAACCAACTCGATCTTGGCACTGCCTAAGGAGGACAGCGGACAATACTCCGCGTCATTGGAAGGGTCGTGCAAAACGGCATGGCGATGCGAAAAAGTACCGCGCTCGCAATCTTGACCGGAAAGACGAATCGGATGTCCTTCGGCTAGTAAAGTGGCGAAGGCAAGCGCTTCGCCCAGACTCCAGTCGAAATTAATACCGGACTTGAAAGCCTCTGCTTTGATATCCAGCAAACGTTTTAACTTCGGGTTGGGGCTGAAATCTGGGGGCATCTGCCATAGAGCAGGGGCAACCTGGTCGAGCAGCGAAGCGGCTACGGAAGTATCGGCTTTAAAATCGTAAGGTGATTTGAACGGGCGCAGTTCCGGGGGTTGATTCTTCCGCGCCTCGACTTCGACCGCCAAAGCGGCCTGGGCCCGGTCTTGGGCGGCGTTCAGCAGCACTTCGCATTCCGTGCGAAGCGCCACCAGCATGCCGTCTGCAGTCGTACCGGACTCGGTCAGCCGGGAAGCATACAGTTCGGCGACCGAAGGGTGAGAAGAAATATTACGGTAGAGAACAGGCTGCGTAAAAGCAGGCTCATCGGTTTCGTTATGTCCGTAACGGCGGTAGCAAACGATATCAACGACGGCATCAGCCCCAAACTTCTGCCGATACTCCAAAGCGATTTCGGCAGCCAAGACAACGGCATCGGGATCGTCCCCGTTGGCGTGAAGAATGGGCGACTCGGTGAATTTGGCGATTTCGGTACAATGACGTCCAGTGCGAGCTTCATCAGGATTCGTGGTGAAGCCGACCTGATTATTACTTACCAGGTGAATGGTACCGCCGACCGAGTAACCCTTCAGGCCTGCGAGATTTAAAGTTTCCATCACCACGCCTTGGCCGGCAAAAGCAGCGTCTCCGTGAATCAAGATGGGGAGGGCATCGGCCCTGCTGGCACCCACTTGCAAATCGATACGGGCGCGGGTGCGTCCGAGGGCGACAGCATTAACAGCTTCGAGGTGACTCGGATTAAAGGCCAACGTGATGGCGATTTTTTTACCACTGACGGTTCTTTCACCTTCATAACCCAAGTGATATTTGACATCGCCGTCGCCGGTAGAGGTGTCGGGAAGATGGTGCTCAGAGAAGGCCGCGAACAGTTGCTCGGGTTTCTTACCGCAGAAGTTGACCATAATATTTAGCCGACCGCGATGGGCCATGCCCAATACGATATCCGTGATCTTAAGCCCAGGTGCGCGAAGTAATAGTTGCTCCAAAGCGGCCATGATGACTTCGCCCCCCTCCACCGAAAAACGTTTCGCACCTACGAAAGTCCGATGCAAGAAACGTTCGAATTGTTCGGCTTGGACGATGGCATACAAGAAACGCTTCCGGGCATCCGCATCGTATGCCGGCCGCAGACCGGACGACTCGATCCGCTCCTGGAGCCACCGGCGACGTTCGCCGTCTTGAATATGGGTGTATTCGACGCCGATGGGTCCGCAGTAAATAGATTTCAGTTTGGTAAGAATCTCGGCAAGGGGTAACAATTTTCCGCCCAAGAAATCTCCGGTATTAAAAACCTTATCGGGAGCGATGCCGTCCAGGCCGAGCGCCTTATCGGTAAGCTCGAAGTGAGGCGTAGGATCAAAGAGTGGATTAAGCCGTGCTTGAAGGTGCCCGAGCAGCCTATAGGCATTAATCGCCGCCAAGACTTTCCACTGCGCCGCGGCATCGATGGGAGAGCTTACCAAGCCGCTGACTTTCGCCGAAACTTTCGGTGGTAGACTTAAGCCCAATTCAAAACCTTCGAAAAAGGTACGCCACTCGGCATCAACGGAGACTGGGTCAGCAGTCCAACGCTCATGATAAGTGGCGACAAGGTCGGCATTCCAACGGGTTCCTACACTAAGATGTTTCATTTAAGTGACGAATAAAGGAGGGTAAAACTTAGTCATCCTCACCTTTATTAACAAGCCCAGACGCTGGACAAAAAAGCCCGCTTTGAGGATTGAAACGACAAAACTATGAAGATTTAATTCACTTTCGTCGATGTCCTCCCCAAGACCGGCTAATCGCTCCTATTCCACGGAAGCCTTGGAAAGGTGGTTTGCGTCGATTCCCGAAGAATGGGAGGCCTCATTTGAAGCGGCGGACCTAGAAGAAGGACGAAAAATCTACACGGAAGGTCTCGTCCGGTCGCTTGAATTGAAAATCGATTCGGCGGAGGCGGTCACCCGTATAGAAGATCAAAGCGTTAGGGCCGTCATCGAACTTGGGGAGAACCAACTAGAATGGCGCACGTCGCTTCCCGAAGAGGAAAACGGCGCCCCTTACGTCGTTGCCGCTCTCTACGAGGTCGAAGAATTACTGGCAGATGAAATCACTCCGATTGACGAGGCCGCCGCCGCTATCGAACCCGAAGCGATCATCGAGCCAGAGCCGAAAGATACAAATCTTCGTTCGGCCCTAAAACTTCAGGTCTCCTTTGATCTCACTTCGGAAGGACTGACAACTTCCGCTTCGTGGGGAGGGAAGGGAGGACATGTCTGGAATTGCTTCGGCCCCGGGGCCATCCCTGGCGACGAGCTTTCAGACGAACAGCGCCAGACCCTTTTCCGGTTCTCCACCGTAGCACACCGCGCAGGTTTCAGTTACAGCAAGACAGCCGGCACCTGGGCGATGGATAATATTGGACGAATCGAAAGGTTCGTCCGGGAAGAATTAAGCGAATGGCGCAAGCGCTTCAAACTTTTGGGCGAGGAGGCTTTGAATATATTCCGAAACGAGCAATTACAAGTCGCCGTAGATGCGGAAGCGGAATCTACCAACGACGGCAAATCATTCCGTCTAAACTGGCGACTTAAAGCCGGCAGTCACCGTCTCTTGGCCGACGAGCAGAAACTCCTCCTCAAAGCCGGCGGGCGCCCCGTGATTCTGCCAGGCAAAGGGGTGGTGGCCTATAATGCGGCTGTGGCGGATTTTTCTGAAGATTGGCGAACGAAGGACGGTGAAGTGCCACGCTACCTGTTACTATCGCTTTTCGACCATGCCGCCGTCGGAGCGCTAAAATTAAACGACGATCTAAAGGTCTGGAAAGACCAACTCTTACAGGAGCCGACGCCGCCGGATAATCTTCCGGCACACCTGCGACCTTACCAAGCCAAGGGCGTGGCCTGGCTCGGCCGACTTTGCGACCTAGGCTCCCACCCATTACTGGCCGATGAAATGGGCTTGGGTAAAACGGTCCAAGTACTGGCCCTTCTATCTACCCGGCCGATCGGCGAACGGTTGCTCATCGTCTGTCCGGCCAGCGTCATTCCCGTCTGGCTGGGAGAAATCAAACGCTTTCACCCCGAACTTGTTGCTTCAGTCCTGACCGCTGACGATGACTTCGAGAAGAATCCTCACGCCAAGATTTGGATTTCAAGCTACACGCAACTGCGTCGTCACGCTGATCTATTACCCAAAATAACCTTCGGCTATGCGGTGCTCGATGAAGCTCAAGCCATCAAAAATCCTGAATCAAAAACGACGCAGACCTGTATCGCGATTCAAGCTCATCACCGTATCGCCATCACCGGCACGCCATTAGAAAATCGTCCAACAGACCTTTGGACTATCTTCCGCTTCCTCATGCCGGGCTTGCTCGGAAAGCGTGCTAATTTCGAGCGCATGATGTTACGCGACCCCTCGGTAGCCTTAGGTAAGGTGCGCCGACAGGTTTCTCCCTTCATCCTCCGACGTCTGAAACGTCACGTCGCGTCTGATATTCCGCCTAAGATGGAAGTCGTACTTCCCTGTCCGCTGACCCACGAGCAAAGAGCTTTGTATCAACACCTGACCCAGGGAAGCGGCCTTTCCGGAGAACTCGCCGGATTGCTCTCTAAAGACGCGACATCCGTGCTCACATTGTTGATGCGCCTTCGCCAAGTTTGTTGTGACCCCGGACTCCTGCCAGACAACTCGGGTTGCCCGAGTGCGCATTCGGGCAAGATTACTTTGCTCATCTCTAAGCTGACTGAAATCGCCGCCAATGGGTCTAAGGCCGTCGTCTTCTCCCAGTTTGTCTCCTTGATTGAGCGTGTCAAAACGGCCTTGGCTCGAGACCTGCCTAATCTTCCCATCTTTGAGTTAACGGGCGAAACCAAAGATCGCTCCGCCCCGGTCGAAAATTTCAAAGAAACCAAGGGGCCAGCTCTTTTCTTGGCTTCGCTTAAAGCTGGCGGAACGGGTATCACTTTGAATACCGCAGAGTATGTCTTCTTAATGGACCCTTGGTGGAATCCGGCGGTGGAAGCTCAAGCCGTCGATCGAGTCCATCGCATCGGTCAAAAGAATCCGGTCTTGATTTATCGGATGATTGCACCTGGCACCGTCGAAGAGCGGATCGAGGAACTGAAACAAGAAAAACGTGAACTCTTCTCGACGGTTGTCGGAGATATCCCGGACATGACGGACTGGACCCGACACTTCACCTCATTAGACGCCCTTATTCGTCTGAGCGATTCGCCGGCGGCCGCAGCCTCGGCCGAAATTGCACCCGAGCGAGAGCACGAAGGCTGACCTACTTCGCGATCAAATCGTACTCCGAAGCGCCCGTGACGGTGACTTCGGCAAATTCGCCGACCGGCAACTTCTTGGGGACTTGGACGATACCGTCGATATCCATGGCATCACCTTGGCTTCGCGCGATCCCCGGACGTTCCACCAAAACTCGCAATTTACGTCCGATGAATTCTTCTCCACGTTGCTTGGAAAGGCCTTGAAGCAGAAGCATTGCCCGGGCGTGACGTTCGGTTTTCACTTCCGCGTCGAGATGGCCTTCCATCTTAGCCCCGCGCGTCCCTTCTTCTTTGGAATACTTAAAGACGCCGACGCGATCAAAGCGGGTATCCGTGAGGAAATCTAGCAACTCACTGAAATCTGCTTCGGTCTCACCCGGGAAGCCGGCGATAAAGGTCGTGCGGATGACGATATTGGGGATACCAGCGCGCATACGTTTGATGAGGTCGCGAATATAGGCGCCATCGGTCTCGCGCTGCATGGCGCTCAACATCCGGTCGGAAATATGCTGCAGAGGAATGTCGACATACCGCGCGACATGCTTGGATTGGGCGATAGTTTCGATCAACTCGTCGCTCCAATGGGCAGGGTGTGTGTAAAGGAGCCTAATCCAGAAATCTCCTTCAATCGTATCCAGCTCACGTAAAAGCGAAGCCAGTGATTCGCCTTTGGTTGAATCGACTTTGCTGCGGGGATTAGGACGCGCGTCCGTCCAACGATCCATTCCGAAATAAGTGGTGTCCTGCGAGATGAGGTTAATTTCTTTAACGCCTTCGGCTACCAATTGGCGGGCCTCCTTGACGACTGATTCGACCGTGCGACTACGATGCCGGCCACGGATTCGGGGAATGATGCAGAACGTGCAGGGGTGATTACAGCCTTCGGCGATCTTGATATAGGCCGAATGCTTGGGGGTCAGACGAAAGCGGGGCGTGTCAAAGTCTGGGATGAAAGTGGTCGTCTTGGACAAGAACTCCGTCATACCGGCCTCGCCGCCCATGACCTTATGGATGACCGGGACAATATTAGTCACTTGGTCGAGACCGATGTAAGCGTCCACGTTCGGCAATTCGACGTGACCTTTAGCTCCTTCGACCACGGGCAAGGTGCCTTGGTAGCGCTGAGCCATACAGCCCGCCACGATGAGTTTCTGGCCCTTGCGACGCGCCGTCGCTTTGCCGTCGCTCATCTCGTAAATGGCCTCGAGGGCTTCATGCTTAGATGCGTCGATGAACGAACAAGTGTTCACAATGACGACATCGGCTTCGGAGGCGTCAGCGGTCATCGACATGCCGGCCTTCGCGAGGTGGCCAATCATGATTTCAGAATCAATTAAGTTCTTGGCGCAACCAAGGGAGACGAGGCCTACTTTTACGGACATGGGTTGGATAGGAGCACTAATTTGCCGAAAAGCAACCCCGGGTCACAATTCCGGCCCTACAACGTCAACCAAGCCTCAGCCGGGACATCTTCGGGTCGGCAGAGCGGCGTTAAGCCAAAGTTAGGCAGGGCTGCGAGCCAAGCAGCCACATCCGCATCGCCCTTAAATAGATTCTTAGCAGAGGACCCCACCTGCTTACGGCGTTGGGTGAAGAAATTTCGCGCAACCTCGCGGGCGCGTTTACTCAGGCGTTTGGCATCGATGCGACGACGAAGCACCAGCAGGCATGAGTCGACCTTAGGGGGCGGGTTAAATGATTGGGCTGGTACCGGATGAACTTTGATCTTTTCGAACGCCAGATGCACTTGTGCGGTGACGGCGGACCAATGGCTCGTCCCGACATCGGCGGTCAATCGCTCCGCAGCTTCCCGTTGCAGCATCAAGACCATCAGGGAAGGGTGAGGACCCGCGCAAATCGCATCCATCCATGGCGTCGAGATGGCGTAGGGTAGATTAGCAATGACCTTAAACGAGCCGTCGAGTGGATCTTTCAATCCGGCCCGAGGCAATTTGACGGCATCCCCTTCGGTCAAATGGAAGGTCTTTGGAAACTGCGGCAGGAGAGATTCTTCGAGATGAAACAACATCGTCCGATCGGCTTCAACGGCGTAGAGCTCAACCCCGGCCCCGAGTAATGTCCGCGTCAAAGTCCCGAGACCCGGACCAACCTCAACGACCGTATCGCCTGAAACGATTTCACCGAGTTCTAGAGATTTACGGACAATATTACCATCGACCAAGAAATTCTGGCCCAGCCATTTACGTGGCATATGCGCCAGCCTGGCCAGCAAATCACGGGTTTCGGAAAGCGAAAGCGGACCCTCGTTCATACGCTTTTAAAGGCTTTGAGAAGGGCAGCGGGGTTGGCTTCGCGCATCAGAGACTCGCCGACCAACAAAGCGTTAGCGCCTGCCGCTCGCATCCTGGCCGCATCATTTAAGTTCTTGATACCGCTTTCGGCGACCTTGAGAACGTGCGAAGGCAT
The DNA here is from genome assembly GCA_037131085.1 of Verrucomicrobiota bacterium. Taxonomy (GTDB): domain Bacteria; phylum Verrucomicrobiota; class Verrucomicrobiia; order Opitutales; family UBA953; genus UBA953. The sequence continues at coordinate 58,962 of JBAXRS010000003.1, forward strand.
GTGGGGAATCACGCGTTCTGAAAAAGCTAGATCGATAGCGAAAGTGGAAAGATTACGATTATTGACCCCGACCATATCCGGTTGATGCGACAAGGCACGGATAAGCTCATCCTCATCGTGAACTTCGAAGAGGACATCTAACCCGGCAAGCTTGGCCGCCCGATGCAAAGGACGGATCTCCTCATCAGAGAGGGCCCGGACGATGATCAATATGCAGCGAGCCCCATTCTGTGCCGCTTCGAGCACCTGATAGGGATGGAACAGGAAATCCTTACGAAGGCAGGGAAGGGGACGGGGACGACGAGCTTGTGCAAATGTTACCTCCGTGAGATCTTTCAGCTCGCCTTTGAAATAAGTCGTTTCCGTCAAAACGGAGAGACAGTCGGCGCCCGCTTCGGCATAAGATTCGGCCTGCGCAACGGCATCCACATTCATGCGGATTGTGCCGACGCTCGGGGAAGCCCGTTTGACCTCGGCGATAACAGTCAAGTGACCAGGAGACACCAAAGACTGGCGAAAACCAGGGGTGGTGTGGATGCTGGCAAAAGCCATTAGCTCGGCGTCAGCGACGGGTCGCAGCATGTGGGCGATTTCCTTTCGCTTCGCTTGCATGATTTCGGTTAATTTATCCACGAAGGATAACGAAAGACTCTATGGGCGGCTGGCAATCGTTTTGACTCCCGACCGTCAAGCCGTCTCGATGAACGCATGCCCGGCATCGACCTTCTGATAGCAACCACCGCCCGATTACGAGCTCCGGATGGGTGCCCTTGGGACAAAGAGCAAAACCATCGGACCCTCTGCGATTGCCTTATCGAAGAAGTCGCCGAACTTGTCCAAGCCATCGACCGGAACGACCTGGCGAACCTGCGCGAGGAACTAGGCGATTTGCTTTTTCACATTGTCATGCACGCTCAGATGGCCGCTGAAGAAGGACACTTTAATTTTGATGACGTGGCGAAAGAAGTGAACGATAAGATGATCAGAAGGCACCCGCATGTCTTCGGCGAAGGCGTCAAGTTAGACGACGCCGAGGCTGTCATCAAACAGTGGGAACAAATCAAACTTACCGAAAAAGGCCCTAAGAAGTCGACCCTCTTCAAAGAACTCCCACCTGCGCTCAACACCGTTCTCACCGCCCGTGAAGTCTGGAAACAAATTCAGAAAAAGGGTTATGATGCGGCGCAGACGGTGGATACCAAGAGCGTTGAATCCCTCCGAAAGAACCTGACGGAAGAACAGGCCGGACAGAAACTCTTCGAGATGATCGCTGCCTGCAGAGATTCGGGAATCGACCCTGATTCGGCCCTTCGTCGCCATACGGCCAAAGTAGTCGCGACGGCCGAGAAAAATATCCGTTCGGCCTAAGCCAAGCTCATGGATTTTGACCCGATTTTAGTGAAAGTCGCCGGGAAGGTGATCGAGGTTTGGCCCAAAGTTTCGAGCCGCTCCAATCGCGTACGCCTTGCCGTCAAACCAGGCCCAAAGATCATTCTTTCTTTTCCGCCCCATGGTTCACTGGCATCGGCCAAGGCCTTCCTGAAGGATAATCTACCTTGGCTTGAAAAGGTCGTTTCACGCAGCCGAACTGTCCAAACCTCATTGATTGATCACCTGACGAAGTTTTCTTGGTTAACCTTAGACGAAAGACATCTCGCAGTTGAGATTGCCCCTGGCACGCGTGCTTCGCTCAAAATCTCCAAGGAAGATGAAAGCGTAAAATTAATCGTCCCAGAGGATGACCCCGAAGCTGGCGCCGTCCGAGCCCTCCGTCGCCTGGCCGAAACCGGCTTAAGCCTCGCCGTTGCCCGCCTCAGCGCCCGCGTGGGGGTCACCGTCTCGCAAGTGAGCGTTCGTGACCAAACTACCCGTTGGGGCTCTTGCTCGTCCAGCGGTACGCTTTCATTGAATTGGCGGCTGATCCTGCTTCCACCGATGCTGCACGATCACGTCATTTTGCACGAACTATCTCACCGCAAGCACATGGACCATTCGCCTCGCTTTTGGAATCAGTTGGCAGCGTGGGACCCCGAATGGGAAAAGCACGACCAAGCACTCACACGTCGGTGGAATGTCATCATGGATCTCGGTCGCGCATGAGTAACGAGATTGGCCAATCGCTCGATGAGGTTTTTGACGTCGTCGATGCGGAGGATCGGGTAATCAGTTCGAATCATCGCGGTGAAATTCATCGGCTTGGCCTAAGACATCGGGCGATTCATATTTTTTGGCGCCGAACGGACGGTCGCATCTGCTTGCAGCGCAGATCTTTCGCTAAAGATCATTGCCCCGGCTTGCTGAGTTCATCCTGTGCGGGACATGTCGATGCCGGCGAAACCTACCAGGGCGCCGCCGTTCGTGAATTACGCGAAGAGCTCGGGGTGATCTTACCCGCATCCTCGCTTCATGAAATCGACTATGCACCCAGTCATCCGGCTTTAGGCAACGAGTTCGTCCGCGCCTATTTCATGGAGGGCGATTTCACGACTACCTTGGCAAGGGCGGAGGTCGATGCGATCTTGTGGCGTTACCCGCAAGAAATCGACGAATGGATACATTCAGCTGCCGACTGGTTCGCACCCCCTTTGGTCCATCTGCTCGCGCGGCCAGCTATACGTGATAAATTATCCCTTCGCGGATAAGTGTTTGAGTTCGACCCCATACTGGAAGATAAGATTCAAGCCCCGTGACCACTCCCGACGCCGCCGATAAGCCTGTAACCGTCCCATGGTACCATTGGCTATGGGTGGGACCCTTAGCCGTCTTCCTGCGCCTCTGGCTGTCGACCTTAAGAATCCGTTGCAACATCCCTCGTTTTGATGATTCCAACGGCGCGTCGATTATCATCTTGTGGCACGATCGCCTCTTCGTTTCCGCTTTGATCGCGAACCGATTCTTTAATCGACCCGTGACCGCTTTGATCAGCACCAGTAAAGACGGGTCGTGGTTGGTGGCATTTTACCGGCTCATGGGACTAAGGGCTGTACGCGGATCCTCCAACCGCCGCGGTGCTGCCGCCCTCATTGCGCTCACCCGTGAAATTAGGCAGGGGAATCATGCGGGCGTCACCCCTGATGGGCCGAAAGGTCCGCGCCGAGAATTCAAACTGGGCGCCATCGCTTTAGCCAAATTAACCCGCCGGCCTTTCGCCCTCATGGGCATTAACTACACCCGTGCATGGCATCTAAAAAGCTGGGATTCCTTCGCACTTCCGTGGCCCTTCTCCGAAGTGGAAGTCACGCTAGAAACCATCGGCGTGAGTCCGGGAGAAGAAACCGATGAAGATGCAGCGCGACGCATCAGTCATCGCCTCACCGCTTTGTCGGGCAAGTGATTTAAGCCCGCCCAAGCAGGCGGGCAGAATATTTAGCGAGTAAATCAGTCTCGATATTCATCTTATCTCCGACTTTCTTCTGGGCTAAATGGGTTACTGTCAGGGTATGCGGAATGATCCAAAGGCTGCATCCGCCTGGAATTATTTCCGCGACCGTCAAGGACATGCCATCGATAGAAAGGCAGCCTTTCTTGGCAATATATGCCAAATGCACCTCTGGAATACTTAAGTCTAATCTCCAATCCGGGCCCACTTGCCCCCAGAAAGTTATCGCAGCCATCGCATCGATATGACCCGTGACGAAATGTCCACCCATGCGATCCGTTGGAAGAAGACTGGGCTCCAGATTGACAACCGATTGGGCATCCAAATCTCCGAGGTTCGTGAGCCGCAGAGTCTCCGCGAGAATATCAAATGAAGCATTATCATCCGCGGGGTCCGTCACCGTGAGGCAGCAACCATTGATAGCGATACTGTCACCCGAGCGAGCATGACGGAAAAGAGGGTGGCGCAGCGTCAAGCGAGCACCTACTGCACCTCGGGAAATAAGGGAGACAACCTTACCTGTGCCTTGAACTAAGCCGGTGAACATACCAAAGAAAAAGGGCCGCTTGACGGCCCCAAGTGGTCAGTTTTGTTTACCTTCTTGTGCTCGCTTGGCTTTTTCTTCGGCTTCGATCTTAGCCCTAACGGCGGCACGCTCTTCCTCCTCGATTTGCTTAAGCCGCACCTTGCGGCGCTCGTCTTCTTCGACGGCGTTACGTACTTCGGTTTCGACCTCTTCCGAGGCCTTTTTAAATTCGCGCTTAGCTTTGCCGAGGCCACGAGCAAGCTCGGGAATCTTAGAGCCGCCAAAGAGAAGGAGGGCTACTGCGAGAATGGCCCAGAATACTGGGCCGTCAAGCATGGCGAGAGAGAGGTGCATAGGTTTGCGGTTGCTGGGATAGTCTGAGTGGTAAACATTCAGGCAAGTTGCCCCCATGTCAACCCATGTCTCTCATCGCGATGTCTGGTATACCGGCCACGTCCAAGGCGTAGGCTTTAGGGCTCAGGTCATGACCGTAGCCAGGGGGTTTGACGTCACCGGATACATCCAAAACCTATTGGACGGCAGGGTTTACCTGCATGCGGAAGGAGCGGGTAAAGAGATTGAAAAATTCACCGAGCAAATCGCCGTCACGCTCGATGGCCATATAAAGTCTGAAGAAATCCGGGAGTTTTCCGGCGTCAGAACCTGTCGCGATTTTCGCATTAAACAATGACCTCCGCCATCTCAGTCCGGCACCTAACCAAAGACTTTAAAATGGGTTTACGGGGGCTTAAATTAAGGGCGGTGGATAATCTTAGTTTGGAGATCCCGCGCGGACAAGTCTACGGCCTGCTGGGTCCGAATGGTTGCGGAAAAAGTACGACGCTAAAAATCGTCCTCGGGCTGGTCGCTGGCACGAGCGGCGAAATCACTATTCTCGGATTTCCTTCCGCCACAGCGGAAGCTCGGCGTCGGACCGGCTTCCTGCCCGAAGCTCCCTATTTTCATAAATTCCTTTCGGGACGCGAACTGGTCCGGTACTGCGCGCAACTGAGCGGAGTTTCGGCAATCAAGATGGAGTCCGCCGTCGAAGCGGCCCTCGAGCTTGCCGCAATGACGGAAGCAGCCAGCCGGCCGATTGGTACATATTCCAAAGGCATGCTCCAACGGATCGGCTTAGCCCAAGCCATCGTCCATGACCCCGAACTGGTCATCTTGGACGAACCGACCGCCGGCGTTGATCCGGTCGGTGCGGCGGCAATCGGACGCATGATCCGAACGATGCGCGATCAAGGAAAAACCGTCGTCCTTTGTTCGCACCTTTTAGGCCAAGTCGAACAAGTGTGCGACCGCGTCGCCATCATGGATCACGGACGATTAGTCCTAGAGGGTAGGGTAGATGAGGTCTTGGCACAACGTGACCGGCACCTGTTAACCATCGAAGGGCTCACCCCGGAAGCTCGCTTAGCCGCCGAAAGTGCCCTAGCGGCCCACGGCGCCAGAGTGCGGTCCGTCACCCATCCACGTCGTTCGTTAGAAGAACTCTTTCGTGAACTTGTGACTGGAAGCCGTGACGCTTAATATCATGAAACCAAGCTTACTTCGTTGCGGATGGATTGCCCGCATGACTTTCCTCGAAGCCGTTCGGCAAAAATTTTTCGCTTTCTTAATTATCCTCGGCGCCGCCATGGTCCTTTCGTCGGTGGCTTTCCGTTTCCTTGATTTTGGGCATGGTGAGCTCAAATTTATCGCCGACTTTGGCTTCGGTGGCATGTTCTTATTTGGCTCCATTTTAGCCGTCGTCATGACCGCTCAGCTCTTTTTTGCGGAAATGGATAACCGGACGGCGCTGACTCTCTTAGCGAAACCCCTGAGCCGAGCGGAATTCTTGATCGGGAAATTCTTTGGCGTGTGGATGATTTTAGGCTTATTTGTTATCATCCTCTCGGCCCTGCTTGGGTTAGTCCTTTGGGGAAGGGCCCAAGAATTAAGCCTGCTGGCCGAACAATCTGGACGGGTGGCCCCTGACTTCAGCATCGGCGGCTTAGGTATCTTCGCGGTGTTGCAATGGCTGCGACTCAGCGTCGTGGCCGCCATTGTCTTAGCCGTTGCCGCGGCGGCTCGCACGTTTCTTTTCGCCGTCATCCTGGGAGCCTTGACGGTTGTCGCCGGTCAGCTCCAATGGATTGCCCAAGACGTCTTATTGAAGCCGACCGAATCGTTACTTTATAAAAGCATCCTTTGGCTGACCTCGCGGATTCTGCCTAACCTCCAACAATTCAACATCGGAGATGCGCTGGTCCTGGACTCCGGAACCGTGGCGGTGACTTCGATCGGCTGGGTCGTCCTTTCAGGGCTTCTTTACACGACGGCTTATCTCTTGCTGGGTACCCTCGTTTTTCGTCGACGCGAAATCTAGTCATGCGCCTCCGAGGAACATGGATCGCCTGCTTGGCCTTGCTGTTGGCCGCCGGGGCGTTGAGCGAAAGGTCCTGGCTAAGCGTCCGCACCTGCATTCCCGAAATCGGCCCCAAGCAAATCGAACCGACCATCGGACAAGGGGTCTTATTAGGAATACTTGGCGGTTTCCGTACCGTGATTGCCGATATGACCTGGATTCGCAGTTATGTGCTATGGGAACGGAAGGATCGGCCGGGTTGCGAAACCCTCATGCGCACCGCTTGTGCGCTCGATCCGCATGCGCGTTATTTCTGGGAGAATACAGGGTATGCCCTTGGGTATGACATGGCGCATTGGGAAATTCGCCGTCGGGGTGGCTACGCCAAGGTTCCGAAAGAAATCCAAGATCACTTGTTCAAGTCTTATGCTCGGAAGGGCTTGGAAGTATTGGACGAAGGCGTCCGACTTACCAAAGGACGGGCCGCCCTCTTAGTCTTCGCCGGACAGCTTGCCGAAATGAAACTTGGCGATAAGCAACGGGCCGCCGATTATTACCGCCAAGCGGCTAATACAGACTCACCGCCTTGGTATGCGGCGCGTTTCTGCGCCCGCAACGAATGGGATGCCGGCCACCCGATGGAAGCCTACGTCTGGTTCAAGAATTACTGGCTAGACCGACTGAGCAAAGATTCAGACCACGCACCGGATGACTTGGCGCTGATCCGCGACATGGAGACGAACCTAAAGATTAATCTTCTTACGCGGATTCCCCGGCAGGCGTGGGAATAATAATTAGAAAGGCTCGTTGCTACTTTCGGCCTTTTTCTCCCCCTTGGGAACGCGCGGCTTACGAGGTGGGAATTCGAACCACCAGCCTTTGGATTTATCGGCAATCAAGAAGGCTTCAAAGGTCCTTCTTGTCCGGTTGGAAACAAATTTCTTCAGCCCTGTCTTCCCCTCGTTTAATAAACGCGAGATATCTTCCGGCGAGATCGGGCATTTAAGCATCTCCTGATTCAGGCTGAAAGTTTTCTTCGCACCCGCCTCTTTGGCTTTCTGGGGGCAAACCCGATACCCGGCAGTGGGCGTCTGTTGAACCTGCAGCCCGCTGACTGGGCAGATACCGAGCACCGGCCAAGTGGTCTCAAAGGCATCAGGATTGCCGTCAGCGCCCTCGCGCGGCGGGAAGTAGAGGATGGCCTTCAACTTACCACTCAAAGCCTTGGGCTTGGTCTTACGGGGGGCTTTGGCCGGCTTCGTCTCGTCTTCAGCGCCTTCCGGCTTGGTTTCAGCAGGAGTTTGGGCCGCCTTTGCCTCGGCAGCCTTGTTCGCCTTGATGATATCTTCGTCTACCAGGTCGATGAAGCCGGTGAAATTCTTGCCTGACTTCATCGACTTAAAGTCGCTGAAAGGACCGATGCGACGTTGGTCGACGAGTTCCGCGACTTCCGCCGGGGTAATCGTGTGCCCATTCATCGCCACATAGATGGTGAGCTTAGGCCGATTATTGGCGCCCGTGGCGTCTTGGGAGAAATATTTCTCACCGTTGGTCAAGAGAGGCTTTCCGTCGGTGGGAGAAAGGACTTCTGGGTCCAACGCGGCGGAAGGCAATTCTTCGGCCCCGGCGGCCACCATGACCTTAACCTGTTCCTTGATCTCGGCGATGAATTCCTTGGCGGTAAGTTTACCGTGTTCAATTTGCTTGAGCTTGTATTCCCATTCGCCGGTGAGCTGGGGTTCAGTAAGGAAGGCCATGCCCTTGGCGTGTAAGAACTGGTGCAGCTGAAATGCCTTGGATAAAGGCACGAGTTCCTTGCCCTGGCGCTCGATATAAATCTGGGTAAGGAGCTGTTCGATCGTGGCAGCCCGGGTCGCCGGGGTGCCGAGACCGCGCTCTTTCATGGCTTCGGCCAAAGCCTCGTCGTCGACGAGCTTACCGGCATTCTCCATCGCACCGAGCAAGGAGGCTTCATTATAACGGGCCGGCGGCTTCGTGGCGTCTTCCTTGACGTTCACTTCGTGTACCTTGGCCTTGGCGGGAGTGCCATCAGGTGCGGTGAGGGCTGGTAAACTGGCAGTACCCTCTTTGTCCTTATCCTCTTCGGCTTCGGCCTCTTGACCCCAGACTGCACGCCAACCCGCGATCACCAGAACCTTGCCGGTCGTACGGAAAGCGTGGGCACCGACCATCGTGGTCCGGACTGTCTCCTCAAATTCGGCCATCGGGAAAAAGACTCCAACGAAACGCCGCACGACCAAATCATAAATCTTCTGTTCGACCTCGGTCAGACCGTGAGGGACCGTGCCGGTGGGAATGATGGCAAAGTGATCGCTGACTTTCTTATTATCAAAAACGCGCCGTCCGGCGGAATCCACCCAACCGTTCCTTAAGGCCTCCTTGGCATAGATACCGGAAGCGTGGGCACCATCCAGCGACTGTAAGACGGACTTGGCATTAGGCACGTAATCCTCAGGCAAGTACTGCGAATCGGTCCGAGGGTAGGTGAGGGCTTTATGTTTTTCGTAAAGAGCCTGTGCGACCCCCAGTGTCGTCTTGGCAGAGAAACCAAACCGGCGATTACCTTCACGCTGAAGAGTCGTCAGGTCGAAAAGACGCGGGGCGCTTTCCTTCTTGGGCTTACGTTCGTCGGTGGCAATGCCCTGACCCCGTTTGAGGGCTTCCTCGGCGACCTGCTTCGCCTGGGCTTCATCATAGAAGCGCTCGGCTTCTTTCCGATCGGCAACTCCTGGGACTTGGGCGGCACCTCGATAATTTCCGGCGGACACGCCGAAGTCGGCCTCGATCTTCCAAAATGTCTTGGGCACGAATCCGCGAATTTCCAGTTCGCGCTTCACGATGAGCATCAGGGTGGGGGTCTGGACGCGGCCCACGGAAAAAACGTCACGTTTGGCACCGCCGATACGAATGGTGGCAAAGCGACTGCCATTCATGCCCACCAGCCAATCGGCCTGGGAGCGCCCAATCGCGGAACCTAACAAGCCGGCCTTGGCTGATTCAGGCAGCAAATGTTCAAAACCATCGGCAATCGCCGCATTGGTCATGCTCGTCAGCCAAAGTCTTTTCAAGGGCAGGTGGCATTTCGCGAGTTGATAGACGTAGTGCAAGATCAGTTCGCCTTCACGACCGGCGTCGCAGGCATTCACCACTTCGCCGACGTCGTCACGTGAGAGTAATTTCTTCAAAAGTTTAAACCGATCGCCGTTGTTCCGTTCGCCAATGACAGCTTTCAGAATATCAGGACTGGCGGAACCATCAAAGCCTTCAGGCAAGATTGGCAGGTCTTTCAGAGTCCACCGCTTGAGCTTCTCATCTAAGTCCTGCGGATCCTTCAAGCGCACCACGTGGCCGATGGAGGAGCTAATCACCCACTTTTCGTTCTCAAAGATTTCGCCCGACTTCGGCACCTTCAGCACCTTGGCGAGGTCGCCGGCGACGGAAGGCTTCTCGGCGATGACCAGAATCTTCGAACCGGTTGGGGCGATCGAAGTGTTTTTAGACTGCGGGGATTTCTTGGGCATGCGAGGGATTATAACCGATTGTCAAATTCGGTTACATTCCTTGCTCGGCAAGGGAGTCATCGAGAGCGGCGATTAAAGTGGTGATGGTCGCGTCGGTCTCGTCGCCCATATTGGAGATCCGGAAAGTCTTACCTTTTAATTTTCCATAACCCCCGTCGATGACGAGTTTGTGTTTCGCTTTCAACGTCTTGTTCAGCAGTTCCAAGTCGGCGTTCCGGTCGTTTTTAAAGCAATTCAGCCCACGGGTGCCAAACTGGACTTCTGGAAAGAGGGAGAAGCCTTTGGCCGAGCCCCAGGCGCGCATGCGTTCGTTCAAACGCAGGTGACGGGCAAAGCGATTTTCCAGCCCCTCGGCTTCGACCTCGATGAGACGCTGCTGCAAGCCATAAAAGAGGGAGATGCAGGGCGTCGAAGGGGTCATGCCCTTCACGTGGTTGTCGTGGAATTCGATCAGATCGAAGTAATAGCCGCGATCGGGCGATTGTTTGGCGCGGGCGCGGGCGCGTTCGCTGACAGCGAAGATTGCCAGGCCAGGCGGTAGGGCCAAGGCCTTCTGAGATCCGGTAAGAAAGATATCGATGCCGAGTTCGTCTTTCTTGATCGGGATGGTCGAGAAGGAGCTGACAGTGTCCGCGATCGAAATGACATCAGGAAACTCGCGGACGACCGCCATGATATCGGCAATCGGGGAGAGCGTACCGGTTGAGGTTTCGGAATGGATAAAAGTAATGCAGTCGAACTTGCCCGTGGAGAGCGCCTGCCGGACAGCCGCAGGGTCGATCGGCTTACCCCAATCGAATTGGAGGGCTTCGGCGTACTTGCCGCAACGTTTGGCGACGTCGTTCCACTTGTCGGAGAACGCCCCGTTCATGCAGTTGAGCACGCCCTTGCGGCAGACGTTGCGAAGGGCGCCTTCCATCACGCCCCAGGCGGAGCTAGTGGCCAGGTAGACGGGATCCTGGGTATAGAACATCGACTGCAGCCGGGGCTGCATATCGTTGTAAAGTTTTACGAAATCACCCGAACGGTGTCCAATCATGGGTTTACCCATGGCTTGGACGATCGAAGCGGAGACGGTCAAAGGACCGGGGATATATAGACGATAGCTCATCGTTGGAAAGTAGTTAAAAGTTCGACGGAGACATCGGGGTTGTCGATACGCACAATTCTGCGGTTGTGCTCGGCTAGGGTCGCCGTCTTCGGCTTCCAGCCCTTGGCTTCTTCGGGACTTAATTCGGCGAAGGTCATCACCACCAGGAGGTCACCGGGGCGGCCGAGATGGGCGGTGGCGCCATTAAGACAGACTTCCCGGGTGCCGGCAGGGGCGGGTATGGCGTAGGTCTCAAATCGTTCACCATTCGCCAAATTACCCACCAGAATCTTCTCATAAGGTAACATCCCGACGAGGGCCATTAGCTCTTGGTCGATGGCTAGGGAGCCCTCATAATCGAGCTTGGCGCCGGTGACCTCGGCTCGAAGTAATTTGGTGCGCAACAGGTGGAGAAGCATGGCGCTGGGTCGTCCTTCTCAATCGGGATGCTTGCCTGCGTCAAACAACTTTGCATCAATTCGTCCATGTCCGCGAAACATCGAGGGTTCTTTTCGTCTCTAGGAGAGGCTATTGCGAACTATGCCGTGGGCGTTGTTTATGAGCGCCAACAGGGTGTGGGAGCACGGCTATTAGGGGGCTTTCTACGGGTTCTTTCATGGGTTTTTGAGGTGATCGTACGTCTGCGCCTTTGGCTCTATCGTAACCGCCTTTTTAGGGATACCCCCCTAGGCTGTAAGGTCGTAGTGGTCGGGAATTTGACCGTAGGAGGCACTGGCAAGACCCCCGTTGTCCTTAAAATGGCGCAAGTTCTTGCCCGAAGAGGGCGGAGGGTCGCGATTTTATCGCGCGGCTATAAAGGCGCCTCAGATTCGATGTTTAAGCGGTTTTGGCGCTGGATCGTGCAAGGTAACCGGCCAGCACCCTTAGTTGTTTCTGACGGTAAAGCTGTCTTGGTGGGCCCAGATGAAGCCGGGGATGAGCCCTATATGTTAGCCCGAAATTTAGCCGCCGAAGGGGTCGTGGTGATTGTCGATCGTGACCGTGTCGAGGGCGGGCGCTTTGCCCTAAGGCAATTCGGGGTTGATACAATCCTACTTGATGACGGCTTACAATACCTACCCTTACGCGGCCAGATCAACCTGCTCTTAGTGGATAGTCGTGATCCGTTCGGCAACGGTTCGCTGCTCCCTCGGGGCATTCTGCGAGAGCCGATTTCTAATCTCAGCCGGGCTTCTTACGTCTTCTTGACCAAATCATCTGGCCGACCTGACCCTCAATTAATCGCTTTAATTAAGAAACATAACCCCAAGGTGGAAATCATCGCCTGTGCCCATAGCCCGCAAGAATTGATTGCGGTCGACCATGGGAAGAGCTCGCCCTTATCCCATCTGGTAGGCCGCCGCGTGATGGCTTTCTCCGGTATCGCCACCCCGGAGCGCTTTGAGGAAACGTTACTCGCCCAAGGGGCTGTCCTCGTTTCCAAGCGACGTTTCTTAGACCACCATGATTTCAACGATGAAGACTTAGACGAGGTGCTCGAGCAGGCCTTACGTTATAAGGCAGAAATGATCGTCACCACCGAAAAAGATGCGGTGCGCCTCCAAGGCCGTTTTAACCCACCCATCCCGCTGATGTACGTCAGGCTGGAAGTTGAAATCTTAGGCGACCCCGAAGGCTTTAACGCCGCCGTGGAACGGATTTGCTTCGGTCCTTCTTCGGCGCGGTAACGACTTCGGCTTGATGATTCCGGGCCAGACGAAGGAAAAAATCCTGGGCGGTCGGAGCGATTCGTCCTTCCGCCGCGCACGCGACATAACTGCCATCAGGTTGCAGGCTTTTCGCATCCCCGAAATGGGTAGCATAGGTCTGGATGATTTCCTGCTCCAAGCGACGCCGTAAGATTTTGTTGGTTATCGGGAAGATACACTCTACGCGACGTTCGAAATTACGTGGCATCCAATCGGCGCTACCCATCAAAATGATGGGTTCGCCCCCCGTATTCTCGTAACGGAACATTCGACTATGTTCGAGGAAGCGACCCAGGAAACTGCGAACCCTGATGTTTTCACTTTTACCCGGAAGCCCAGGAATCAAACAACAGATTCCGCGGACGATAATTTCCACTTTCACTCCCGCTTGAGATGCCCGATAGAGTGCGTTGATCACATCTGGGTCGACCAAACTGTTTACCTTGGCGAAGATAGAAGCTTTCTGGCCGGACTTGGCGGCTGCGGTTTCGGCGTTGATCAGCTCAACCGTCCGGAGCGCGAGGTTAAAGGGCGCGATGAGTAAGTGTTTAAAAACTGGACGACCCAGGTTGCCCGTGAGCACATTAAATAATAACCCGACCTCGGAGGTGATGGCTTCATCCGCCGTAAACAAAGAGAAGTCGGTGTAGATCCGGGCGGTCTTAGGGTTGTAATTGCCCGTCCCTAAGTGGGCATACCGACGCAATCCGCCCTTTTCCTGCCGCACGACCAAGCAGGCCTTGCAGTGCGTCTTAAGTCCGGCGAGCCCGTAAACGACATGCGCACCGGCTTCCTCCAGCTGACGGGCCCATTCGATGTTATTCAGTTCATCAAAGCGGGCGCGCAATTCGACGAGAGCGGTCACTTGCTTGCCATTGCGGGCAGCCTCCTTCAGCGCTTCGACGACCGGCGAATCGCCACTCGTCCGATAGAGGGTCAATTTGATCGCCACGACTGCTTCATCGCGGGCGGCCTGACGGATAAATTCCACCACAGGCATAAAGGATTCATAAGGGTGATGCAGCAGGTAATCCTGCTTGGCAATTCGTTGAAAAAGCTTGGATGCGTCGGCTAGTTCAGGTTGCACCACCGCCGCGAAATTAGGGTAGAGCAGGTCGGGACGTCCGACGAGATCGATCAGACTGGCTAAGCGCAGCATATTAACCGGGCCTGGAATCTTGAAAGCATTATCGGCGGATAAGCCGATTGCTTTGAGCAACCATGCCATCTCCTCATCGGGAGCTTCGCTCTCGATTTCTAACCTAACCGGCGCACCCTTACGTAGGTTTCTAATTTCTTCCTCAATCGCTTCCAAAATATTTCCCGCCTCGTCCTCGTCCACGTAAAGATCGCTATTTCGCGTGATCCGGAAAGCCCAAGAGCCTTGGAGCTCCAATCCTGGGAATAGCCGTTCGATGAACGACTGAACGACATGGCTTAAGAGAGTGAAATGCTTTCGCGAACCCTGGTTAATCGCGATGATCCGTGGTAACATCCTTGGGATGGGCACAACCGCACGTCGCACCTCGCCATTCACCGGATCCTTCAGCAATACCAAGAGGTAAAGCCCCTTGTTCGTCAAAACAGGGAAGGGGTGGGAAGGGTCGATCGCCAATGGAGTTAGACCTGGAAAAATCTCCCGATCGAACAAAGTCGAAAGCTCCTGGCGATCCTGCGAGTCAAGCTCGGCGCGCGACTTTACCAGAATGCCTTGTGCGACCAACGCGGGTAATAATTGGTCCTTCCAGCAATTTTGCTGGGCATCGACAAGTTCGCGGGTCTTTTGTAAAACCTCCAAGAGGAAGTCGCGGGTCGCCGGGTGGCTAGCGGACTCTTCCTGTTGCATAATGCCGGCGATGCGAATCTCGAAAAACTCGTCGAGGTTCGAACTGACGATCGAAAGGAACCGGACTCTTTCGAGTAAAGGGACGGAGACGTCTTCGGCCAATTCGAGCACGCGGCGGTCAAAGCTGAGCCAACTGAGCTCGCGATTAAACATGTCCATAACGGTTGGGGATGAAGTTGCCAAACTGTGAATTGTAGCCGGGAGCGATGATTAATCCATAACTTATCGATAACATCTGCCCAGAAATGGTTAAATATGGGCATTCGACGTGTTACGTTCCGGTAAAAATCAACGGGGTGACCAAAAAACCTCGAAATCACCCGATTTGGCCAGACGTATCTTGGCGGCCGGCGGTTGGTCGTGACGCACGACGTCTCCCCGTCCGAACTGGGCTGCCAATTTCTTGACTTCATGCTTTGAGAGACCGCGGGTCGGCACTTCCACGGCTTCGATCAGACCCTGTCGAACCGTTATGAAACGAAGGAGACCTTTGATAATCTGAACGTCGGAGACCAATCGCGCGCATTGCGCGGGCAGTGGCGCGACAGTCGCAGAAGTGAAAGCCGCAAAGGCGTATTTAATATCGCGCAAGTCGCGATGCAGCCGGCGATTAACGAAATCTGTCGAATCAGGGGTCTTCCAGGCACGGGCTTCGTGATTCCAATGTTCCGCCCCAAGCAACTGGGCGCAGACGTCATCGTCGAGATCGGACCCTATCCGCGTGAGAACACCTTGGGCACTTACCTCATCGCTTAATCTTTGCAGACGCTGGGCGGTGACGCGGAGCGCGGGCTCTAGGATCAGAATTAATCCCCCTGGATTTAGGTGAGCTTTTAATTGATCAACCCAAGCCAGCAGATTCGTGGGATCGAGTTGGGTCATCTCATTCATGACAAAACCTGCCACGATGATATCGTAAGAACCCTCCGGCCAGGTTTCGGATCGGGCGGCATCCCCCACGCGAGAGCGCACGGATACTCTGGCACCCAAGGTAGCGTGGGCAAAACCCTCTGCTGCGACCAAGGCCATGGGCGACCTATCGACCGCAGTCAGCGTGATCTTAGCATCCGTCAGCTGAGCCAGACAATGAGCAGCGGCGACCCCGCAAGAGCCAGGACCAGAGCCAAGGTCGAGAATGGAAATCTCGCCGAAGGCGGGACGCCATTGCCGAAGCTCATACGCATGCGCCAAGGCAAAGGAGGTCCGGATGAAGCTTTGAGGAAGAAAGAATATCCCATAACCGGCCAACAATTCAGGATCGGCGAAGTATTCGGGAAATTTGTGCTTCGGACGCTCAGTGGTAAACAAATCCGAAAGTCGGCCGACCGCGGGGGTGATTTTTTCCAACGCCTCATCTCCGATTCGGCCGGTCGCCCGTTCGACTTGATCCAGCCAGAATGCTTCCGCCGCGGCCGGGTAATCTCCCCAGGCTTTAAATTCCGACATCTCTTCGGCCCTCAAGGGCGCTCCGTAAGGTCGCTGG
>JBAXRS010000004.1:0-59612 GCA_037131085.1 Verrucomicrobiota bacterium
TAGGTCCCGCGGTAAGCGGAAGAGCGCTCAATCGACATTACATCGGGGACCTGTTCGACGACACAGATCGATCCGGCATCGCGCTTGGGATCGAGGCAAACCTCGCAGGAATCTGATTCAGCCAAGCTTCCGCAACGCGAACAACGGCGAACGGCGAGGGCAGCGGCCTGGAGAGCAGACAGCAGGGGCTCCAGCTTTGCCGGGCGCTCAACGAGCAGGTGTAACGCGATTCTTTCCGCCGAACGATGACCCAGACCAGGTAAAAGCTTCAGCAACTGGCGGACTTTGTCGAAAGAAGGCGTCACGAATGGTCCCGGAGTTATGTTTGTTGGCGAAGATTACCAGCATCTAGCCTGGTTTTAATAAGAGTTCGGAACAGGGCGGGGGAGTCAAGGTTTGCTCACGGCTTGCACCTGAGGCCAGCCTATTCAAATTAAGAGCATGCACGCACCGCGGGATCTACAAATCGTCGGAGACTTTGTGGCCATCACTTGGGATAATGGCGCCCAGGACATCGTCTCCGGTGAAAAGTTACGTGAGCGTTCGCCGAGCGCCGAAAATATGGGCGAAGTTGATATTCTTGGCCAACGTTGGGGCGGGGACGGTCCTCGCCAGTTTCCGGGAGTGTCCGTGCAAAGCCTAACACTAATAGGTAACTATGCGGTGACTTTTGTGTTTAGTGATGGTCATCGAACGGGAATATACAGTTGGGAATACCTGCAGAAGATTGCCCGCGGGTCAGAATAAACTTTTACGGATTGCCCCTTCTTAAATAGCCGTCACATTTCAGAACGTGAAAAAGACTTACGTTCTGGATACCAACGTTCTCATTCATGACCCCGAATCGCTTTTTAAGTTTGATGAGCATATCGTGGCGGTGCCCGTGGAAGTCTTATCCGAACTGGATCGGCTAAAGACGCAGCCGGGACAACTCGGTGCCAGTGCCCGACGCGTTAACCGCTCGATCCGAAGCCTCTTCGAAAATCGCCCCCTGAAAGAAATCGCCGAAGGCGACCCGACTAAACCCGGAGCTCTTCATGCCACCCTACGTGACGGCGGAGAATTGAGGGTCGTCGTCAATGAGTCGCTGATTCGCGATCACTTTAACGGAAGCCGTTCCGATCGTCTCCGCGCCGTCTTCATGCAGGTCGATGCACCGGACCACCGCATCATCGCTTCCGCTCTCTATTTGCGCGATACGGCGGACGGGCCTGTCATCCTTGTCACCAAGGACGCCTGCATGGCGCTCAAGGCCCAAGCCCTCGGCTTAGAAGTACAAGACTATCGGAACGATCGGATCGAAACCAGCGACGTGGGCGAATACAAGACCCTGACGATTTCCGCTTCGGCGATGCATGATTTCCGCGATATGGCGCAAGTTGAGATCAAACTAAAAGATGAAGATTTACCCGTGATTAACGAGTATGTCATGCTCGCGTCCGATTCATGGAGCGAACCGGCCCGGCACGTCGCCGAGGGTGCCTTCGTGCCCTTGGGACTTTATCGCGAGTTTCTTTCGACGCAAAGCGGGGCCCGGAAAGGGCTGCAGATGCCCCGCGGTATGCGGGTCATTCCAAAGAATTTCGAACAGTGGATCTTCCTCGATGCCCTCCTGAACCCCGATATCAAATTAGTGACCTGTTTCGGGCGTGCCGGCACCGGCAAGACCTTTCTCTCCATCGCCGCCGCTCTTTCCCAAGTGTTGAGCGATTTCTCTCCTTATAAGAAGCTCTACGTCTCGCGTCCGGTCGTGCAAATCGGCAAAGACATCGGCGCGCTACCTGGAACCAAAGAAGAAAAGCTCTCTCCTTACATTCAACCCTACTTCGATAACCTTGAAGTATTATTTTCCAAGAACGGTGCCCCGCCGGTACCGATGGTAGCCAAGGACACCGTCGCGACCGACTCCCAACGGAAACAAAAAAAAGCCCAAGCACTCAAGGCCGCCCCGCCGATTTTTGGTTCCCAATTCCAACAAGTTAATCAACCCCGGAAGCCCTACCAGTGGCTGATCGATTCCGGCTTGATCGAAATCGAGGCGATGACTTTTATTCGCGGACGATCCATCGGGCACGCCTTCATGATTGTCGACGAAGCACAAAACATGACGCCCCATGAGGCAAAGACCGTCATTACCCGTATCGGCGAAGGTTCTAAGGTCGTGCTCATCGGCGACCTTGACCAAGTCGACACCCCCTACTTAGACGGTAAATCCAACGGTCTGATTCATACCCATGAACGGATGAAAGGCTATGCGATTACGGCCAATGTACGGCTATTACATGGCGTGCGTAGTGCGCTTTCGGAGTTGGCGGCCAAGGCAATGTGAGCAACTTCTACGGTCTTTGACTGACGTCGGCACACTCCATCCTTGCCGATGGATGTGCGGCAAGTTTCCCTCAGTCACGTGGAGAAAGAAACGCCGATGCAGAAGCAGTACCGCGAGATTCGAGAGAAGCTCGCACCTGGTACGTTGCTGCTTTTTAGGCTCGGTGATTTTTATGAAGTCTTTGGCGAAGACGCCGTAATCGCTTCCAAGGTCCTCGGTCTGACCCTCACGAAAAGGCATGAGACGCCGATGGCTGGGTTGCCGCACCACGCAGCGACTACGTATGTGAATCGTCTACTTGCCGCGGGCTGGAAAGTCGCCATTTGCGATCAGATGGAAGCGCCGGTAGCCGGTAAGCTAGTCCGCCGAGGCCTTTCACGTATCCTCACGCCAGGCACCGCCCTGGAGGATGCCCAATTAGATTCACGCCGGGGCAACTACCTGGCCGCCATCCACTGGGACAAGCAAGGGTGGCACGCCGCATGGTTGGACGTTTCTACCGCGGACTTTAGGTTGGCTACCGACGCCTCGCCCCATCGACTCTTACCGCTTCTTCATTCGGTTTCGCCTCGTGAAATCATCCTCCCAGAGGGTCTTGAAGTCTCTTCGGAATTTCGTGAAGCCTTAGAAGTATTTCTGCAAGGTCGAGCGACCTCACGCCTGCCAGGTTGGAATTTCGAGATCGACGCGGGCGCCCGCCTTGTTTCGCAGACGCTATCCGTCCATGGCCTAGCCGGTTTCGGCCTCACGGATCAACACCCAGCGCTCGGAGCAGCCGGAGCCGTCTTAGGCTATGTCACGGATTCGCTCTGCGATCGTCCGAAAAACCTCTTCAGGTTAAT
Organism: Verrucomicrobiota bacterium; assembly: GCA_037131085.1. Lineage (GTDB taxonomy): Bacteria > Verrucomicrobiota > Verrucomicrobiia > Opitutales > UBA953 > UBA953. The sequence goes on from JBAXRS010000004.1 coordinate 3,172, forward strand.
CGAGGCAAAATTAGGCTCATCAGTCCTGCTGGACGCTGCGTCGTCCCGCAACCTTGAGTTATTTGCTACGTCGAATGGCGCCAGAGAGGGATCGCTGCTCGCGGCCATCGATCGTACGGAAACTCCAGCGGGTGCCCGTCAATTAGCCCTCTGGCTGGCGGAGCCATCGACTGATCTATCCGTCATCCATGCCCGACAAGCGGCGATCGGAGAGCTCGTCAAACACCCCGGCGCCTCCGCCCGGATTGGCGAATCATTACGGGGTATCCGTGACATTCCGCGTATACTCGCCCGCCTGCAGAATCGTTTAAGGAACCCGCGCGAGCTGGGCGGTGTCCGGGATACACTTAAGGCCATGCCGGCGATTAAGGAGGAACTTGTCGCCTTGCCCGGCAAGGCCATGGAAGGCTACCACGTCAGGATCAATCTACAGACGGAGCTCCTCCAAAAGCTCGCCCTAGCCTTGGCCGAAGAACTGCCGGTTGATCTGACCGAAGGCGGCGCTTTGCGGATTGGCTATGACGCCGAGCTTGACCGGCTTCGGGCCCTAGCTTCGGACAGCAAGAGCTGGATCGCCGATTTCGAACGCAACGAACAGACCCGCACCGGCATCAAATCTCTAAAAGTTAGATATAACGGCAACTTCGGCTATGCGATCGAGATTACCAAGGCCAATCTGCCATCTATTCCGGCGGACTACATCCGCAAGCAAACGATGGTCAACGCGGAGCGTTTTACGACCGAGGAATTACGGACCAAAGAACGCGAGGTCCTGCGTGCCGATGAGCAGGCCTTGTCACGCGAGACCGAACTTTTCCAAGCCCTCCTTGCTAAGGTGATCGAACACACGGAAGAACTCCTACTTACCGCCGGCACCTTGGCCGAAATTGACGTACTGCGGGGCTGGGCTGAACTTGCCCGGGAAGCCAAATGGACGCGGCCGGACGTAGATGATTCCGACACACTGGAAATCGAACAGGGGCGGCACCCCGTCGTGGAGCAAATGTTAAACGCCCGACCTGGTGCTGGCTCCTTCGTCCCTAATGACACGCGGCTCAGCAGTTCCGGGGAGCAAATCGCTTTACTAACGGGACCTAATATGGCCGGTAAGTCTACTTACATCCGCCAAGTCGCACTGATTTCCCTACTGGCTCACCTCGGTGCATGGGTGCCGGCACTATCCGCGCGGATCGGCTTGATCGATCGTATCTTTTGCCGTGTCGGCGCATCGGATGAACTCTCGCGTGGCAATTCCACCTTCATGGTCGAAATGAACGAGACCTCGAACATCCTTAATAATGCCACGGCACGATCCCTCGTTGTACTGGATGAAATTGGCAGAGGAACAAGCACCTACGACGGCATTAGCATCGCATGGGCTGTCGCCGAACATCTGCACGGAGCAGGGGCAGAGGGACCTCGTACCCTTTTCGCCACCCACTATCATGAGCTCACGAAGCTCTCCGCCTCCCTCCCGCGTTTGCGCAATTGGTCCGTAGCGGTCAAAGAGTGGAAAGATGAAATCGTCTTCGTACGTCGGGTCGTGCCAGGGGCTGCGGACCGTTCTTACGGCATTCAAGTGGCCAGACTTGCCGGCATGCCGCCCTCCGTCGTCACACGGGCACGCGAAATCCTGGCCGGACTAGAAATAGGGGAGGGCTTGCCCGATACGACGACGGCAAAGCACAAGGCAGGACCCGTAAAGACGTCGAAAGAAAATAGTACTCCGAACATACCCCCCCAAACCGAGGGACCAGAGTTAGACTTGTTCGCTTAAATTCTTTGGTTCCAATCCTGCGAGCCAAACTTTGCGCAGCTTCCTTCGTGGTCGAACTGATTATAAATCGGCTCGGGAACTGCTACAGGTGAACTACCCAGAGAGCGACCCAGTGCGTCGGCAAAATCTTTTTCGAAGCGTAACCAATTGCATTCGGGTAAAAAAGGTTGCCAGACATAACCTTCGATGAGGAGACCATGTCGGTTACGCTTTTGGGCTGCCCCCGCGACTTTTTTACCGGTATCGGTCCGGATGAGATCGTTCGGTTCAGCTCGCTGGGCACAATCATCAGGCGCAAGGAATTCACGGCTGCCCCTGGGCGCAGCCACCAAGGCCACCGGCAGCCCTTGGGCCTTAAGGGCCTCAGCTAAGGCTTGGTGGACTAACGCATAACTCGCCATAGCATCGGCTTGGCTCAACGGATGTCTTGCCGGAATGACTAATGCGAACGTCCAATCATTCAAATGCGAAACCAAGCCCCCTCCGGTACAACGTCGAACGAGCGAGTACTCCGCGGGCACTTGGGCCCGATACTTCGCCCAAGACTGAGAAACGCCAAATGTAAAAGCCGGCTCGGACCATGCAAATGGGCGAAACCTGATACGATCCGGCTGAGGATAGTTCTCCAAAAGCAGCCAGTCGGCCGACATGTTGTCAACCGCATCGGCGGACTGGCGGGGAAGGACGTCCATAATTAGTAATCTATCCCTTTTTCTAACAAACGCACGACCTTTCGACCCGTTTCCTTTTCGTACCAATCTTCGTATCCACGCGGCACACGTAATTCGCCGAGTTGCTCGTCGAATGCTTGGACCGGCGTCCTTAATTTTCCGGCCAAGGGATGAAGCTGTAGGCTTAAATCGCGGGGTCTTAAGCCTAAGTTAGGCGCGGATGAACGGAGCGAAGCGGTGACGAATTTAGCTGCATCCAGGCTGAAATGGTGTGCGATCCGCACGCCCATTTCATGACGACTGAGCGCGTCGACTCCCGCCCAATGATAAACCCCCGAAAGGTTCGGTCGTTCGCAAAGTTCGATGGCGACATCGGCCAGATTAGTGAGCGACACTGGTTGGCGGATTTCATCCGTGAAAAGAAGGGTCGGCCGACCCGCGGCCCAATCGCGGAAAAGTCTTTCGTGCAAACCCCGATCGCCCTTGGGTGAATTGCCGTTAAGCAATGTCGTGCGGATGACCGCCGCATGCTCTCGACCATATTTCAAGACCGCGACCTCACCGGCGGCCTTAGTCTTACCATAAAGGTGCAACGGGGAAGGCATGTCTGTGTGCTGATACCTTCCGGTTTCACCATTAAAAACCATATCTGTCGAAAAATGAATAATTTTAGCCCCAACATGAAAAGCCAGTTGGGCCAACTGGCGGGGTAATAAGTGATTAATCTTATCGGCTGACTCAGGGTTTTGCGCACAACCGTCGATCGTCGCCAAGGCCGCACAATTGATGATGGCCTGGGGAAACTCCTCTAGAAGCAATGCCTCGAGTTTGATCTCATCGGTCAGATTAAGAACTAAAGCTTGTTGCATCCCCTCAATCACCGGGAGCCGCGTTCCGCCAAGCGCGATGACCTGATGCCCCCGCCGAAGCGCAGAGAGAACAACTTCTCGGCCGAGAAACCCCGTCGCACCTGTGACCACAATTTTCATGGTCTGTTTTATGACTTCATCGACCGATGTGGCAAGCGGGGACAAGCTATCGCCCACGCTTGCCAAAACCATCCGAAGTCACATTGATTAGCCTTATCCATGGGTTCATACTCTGATTTAGCAAACCGTCCGGTACTGACCCAACCCATCTACGAGGCGGGACGTCCGATTGAAGTGGTCGCTCGGGAGTTTGGCTTAGACCCGGCTTCGGTGATCAAACTAGCGTCCAACGAAAACCCCCTTGGGCCATCCCCACTTGGGCTCGCGGCAGCCCGCATAGCCCTTGAAGTCTGTCACCTTTATCCTGATGGGGGCTCCACTTTCCTTCGCGAAAAATTAGCAAAGAAATGGAATTTGGCATCGAATAATTTCGTTATCGGTAATGGTTCCAATGAAGTCATGATCTTACTCGCCCAAGCGTTCTTACGCCCAGGGGATGAAGTTGTCTTCGGCTCTCAGGCTTTCATCGTCTATAAGCTCGCGACGATGCTTTTTGGAGCGTCAGCCGTCGAGGTACCGATGCCCGGCTTTAGGCATGACCTCAAAGCCATGCGCGCTGCGGTCACCAACCGCACACGGATTCTATTCTTGGCCAGCCCGAACAACCCTACGGGCGGAACGGATGAGCCCGCTGATATCCTGGCGCTCGCCGAGTCCCTTCCCGAAGATGTGATTTTCTGCTTAGACGAAGCTTACGCGGAATATCTTGAGGAGTCTGCCGATCTTCGGCCCCTGATGGCTTTAGGTCGCAAGGTCGTGGTCAGTCGTACCTTTTCGAAGGCTTACGGCTTGGCTGGCCTACGCGTAGGCTACCTGATGGGTTCGCCAGAAGTATGCGGGCTACTGAATCGCGTCCGCCAACCGTTCAACGTGAATTTGCCCGCCTTGGCCGCCGCGGAAGCCGCTCTGGACGACGTCGCTTTCGTCACACGCACCAAGGAAGTTAACACCGAAGGGTTAACCCAGCTGGCTGCTGGACTAAAGGCCCTAGGTTGCGAATTCATTGAAGGGAAAGCCAATTTCTTGGCCGCCAAGATACCCCAAGCCGACGAGGTGTTTATGCATCTTCAGAGGGCTGGAGTAATCGTCCGTCCACTCAAGGGCTACGGCATGACGGGATGGTTAAGACTCACCGTCGGTACCTCGGCCCAGAATGAGCGCCTACTAAACGAGCTCACCAAACTTATCTCCCGATGAATTTCGACGAAGCCGTCCGTCTCATCCGGGCCAAGGATTCCCGCTATCAAGCGCAAGCGTACGACCTCGTTAGGGTCGGCTTGGATCACGCCCAAAAAATAGTCTACGGCGAAGCCAAGAAAGGTAAGAGTTTGGTCAACCGCCATGTTACTGGGCCGCAACTCCTGGAGGGGTTTCGACTGCACGTACTCACGACTTACGGACCGATGTCTTACCCCTTACTTCAGAACTGGGGCCTAAAGAAGTCGAGCGACGTCGGTAACATCGTCTTTAATATCATTGAGACCGGTATGTTCGGACGTTCTCCCGAAGATAACTTGGAGGACTTTGAGGCAGTCTATGATTTCAAAGAGACCTTCCATAAGCCGTTTGACTCCGGTAACTCCAACTAAGCATTCACGAGGCTGATTAGGCGAACGTCCTGACATCCTCGCAGAAGACGAATCTTGGCCAGCATCGAGCGTTCATGAAAACGGACTTCGGATTTAATAACGGCATTTTCGCATTGAATCACAAGTTTTCCGCCTTCAAGCACGCGCACGGGGGCGCAACGTTGCGCAAGTTTAAGCGGTAAAAGTTCATGCCAATGCGCAATAATCGCGTCCTCCGGAACAGCCCGCCCTAACCGTAGTTTCTTGAAAGCCTCAGCCATCGCATCGTCCATTGACTTAATCGGTCGATCAGTTGATCGGCCCCGATCTTCGGGTAAGCCGCTCAGATTAGCCAAAAGATTAAGTACGGTACGCGAAAATTTCCCCTTTTGCTTTCCCTCGGTGATTAAGGCGCGGATTAAATAAGGCAGCTCGATGAGCTTCTCGGCCCGCAAGCATCGCTCGGGAGCATAGGCGCCGCCGACGATGACACCCGTCGCTCCAGCTTCTCTCGCCGCTTCTCCATCGAGCAAAGGGTCGTTACCGATATGGACTAATGCGGAGGTGGCGATGCCGAGCTGCCGGGCGGCATGCGAAAAGAACTTCGCCTCCGGCTTGGCCAGGGCGATTTCTGAAGAGAGGAATATTTCGTCAAGATGCTTGGTTAAGCCCTTAGCCTCCAGGACTTGCCGCATCCTCGTATCGGCATTAGAGAGGATCCCGACCTTAATGCCCAAAAACCTGATTGCAGTAATCGCTTGGATTGCACCTGGCTGAAGCCGCCAATTCTTTTCATCTGCAAACGCCTGCCAGCATTCCTGAAAAACGGGTTCAAGTTTTGCGGCCGGTAGGGAAGGGCCAAAACAACGCTGCACGACCTCCCGCCAAAAAACTTCGGGCTTCGACCTTTGTGGCCCCCCTTTGAAGGCCAGCGGAAAAGCGGCATCAAGAAACGCCGGTAGCACTTCCACGCCATGCTTCCGGGCACAGCGGGCATAAATCGTTCCGACGGAAGGATAGGGCACGACCAAGGTTCCGGCCAAATCAAAGGTAACTGCTTGGACGATTGCCATGGGTTATGAGATCGGTTGAAATCTCCGACAGAGCGGAGGTAACGTTTGTGACAGAATTGAGAAAATCCTCAAAATATAAAGGGAAAGGTTGAAGTAATCGGGGTTAATTTATCCTCCATGATGTCCCGGCTTGTCTAATCGCAAGAACGAGTAATAAACAAGTTATGAACCTTCCCCGACTTAGCCAAATGGTCCTCACTGCACTCTTTGCTGTTATTTTGGTCGCTTGCAGCACGAGCTCGACTCCTTCCGCCGATCTTAAGTCCGTCACTAAAATCTACGTGGCCGACACCGTAGCTTCAAACTCGCTCGAGACAAACTCGCTCAACAACGCCGTCCACGACACGGCCGTCAGGGAATTACAGCGCTTGGGCTATGCGATTGTTACGAATAGCAACGAAGCCAACGCCACCCTCCGAAGCTCTTGGCGCATCCGCAAGGGTGAAGGCGTGCGTAATGATTCGGAGTCCCTCTCTCTCTCTTTATCGCTCTTCAGTAAGTCCGGTCAGCGGCTCTTTGACGCTGACTCCGGTCCCGCCGTTTTGGCAAACTTCTGGAATGAATCCCGGACTAACACAGAAGTCATCGCGATTCTTGCCCGCCTACCTCACGCGGAGTTAGGTGCGGGTTCTCATAAATAACTTTACGCGGTTCGTAAGGTCAGCTTAGTCAGGATTTCGGCTTTCAGCGCCTGAAGTTCTGGCATCGCGATTCCTGCCGCTTCTCCGCGGCGGAGGGGTTCGCCCCAAATCCCTTCCACCTCGACCTCACGTCCTTCCTGATAATCGATCAGACTGGAAGGGCGATAGGCTCCCATCGTCGCCGTCACCTTAAATTGCGACGGTATATGATTCGGGTTAAAAGGGTGACCACAGGCGGCCGCAGCCGTACCAACCTCAAACATGAGTTTAAGGGCACGCTCCGCCAGCACCGGGGACTCCAGGATCTTGTCCGTGGTCACTCCCCCGGCCGCGATGGAAAGTCCGTTAAAAGGGATATTCCAGCAAAGTTTGCGCCATAAAATAGCGTCGAAGGATTCATCGGATGCACACTCGACACCGGCGTCCTTGAACAAACTCACGCAAGTCTCCACGGGTGCATGGCTCGGGCCCTGTGCTGCTGCCATACGCACATATCCCGCGAGTTGAGCATCGATGACGCCAGGGGCGATGCGATTGATACAAACAAAACAAAGTCCACCGACAATCAGTGAAGACGAGTGGATTTTAGCCAGAGATTCCACATTCCCCATACCGTTTTGCAAAGTGAGCAAGATTGTTTTAGGACCTAAGACTGGGCGTAAAAGGACGGGTAGCACTCCGTTGGCGGTAGATTTAGTTGCGACGATGACCAGATCACAAGGGCCGACTGGCAGGGTAGTCGTAACCGCCGAAGCCACCCGGACGAGCTTCGAGGATTCTCGCGTCATAAGCGTCAAACCGTTGGCCGTGATGAAAGCGGCATCACGGCGCGTCACCAAATGGACTTCATGGCCGCGTTGTGCTAACAAACCGCCATACCAACCGCCGATGGCACCCGCGCCGACGATGACGATTTTCATAACTGAAGATCTCTTCGCTGAACGCTTGAATGCTGGGCCAAGGGTAATTTGGCCGGATAATCTAACGTGTAATGGAGTCCACGGCTTTCATGCCGCTGTAAGGCGCATTCGATGATGAGCTGAGCTACCTGAATAAGATTTCGTAACTCGAGCAAACGAGGTTCTACCCGAAAATTCCAATAATACTCACGGACCTCATCGGCTAACATACGGATTCTCGTTTGGGCACGCTGCAGGCGCTTCGTCGAACGGACGATTCCGACATAATCCCACATCGTCCGGCGAAGCTCATCCCAGTTATGGATTAACACGACACGTTCATCGGGGTCGCCTGCCGATCCATCAATCCATTCGGACAGTTGAGGGGGCGCCGCCTGAGGCCGCCGTGCTATTTCCTCAAAGACCGCAATAGCTCCGTCGTGAGCTAAGACCACGGCCTCCAGCAAGGAATTGGAAGCTAATCGATTAGCTCCATGCAATCCGGTGCAGGCCACCTCTCCGACGGCATAAAGACCAGGAAGGGAAGTTCGTCCGCATAAATCCGTCGCAACACCGCCGCACAGATAATGCGCTGCCGGGACGACCGGAATGGGTTCCTGGGTCAGGTCGAAGCCAGCCTTACGGCAAGTTTCATAGATGTGGGGGAAACGTTCAGGCAGCTGGCCCAAAGCCACCTGCGTGGCATCCAGTAAGACATGCGGCGAACCATCTCGTTTCATGACCGAGTCGATTGCCCGAGCCACGATGTCGCGAGGGGCCAGATCGCCCAAAGGGTGAAAATCTTTCATGAAGGCCCGACCATTAATATCCCTTAAAATAGCCCCTTCGCCTCGGACCGCTTCTGAAATCAAAGCTCGACTGCCATCCGGAGCTTTGAGCGCAGTCGGATGGAATTGCACCATTTCCATATCATGAATCTGGGCGCCGGCGCGATAAGCCATCGCAACCCCATCGCCCGTGGCGATATCTGGGTTAGTTGTAAACTGATAGACCTGTCCGATACCCCCGGTCGCCAGAATCACCGTATGAGCTGCCAGGGTTTCTACCTTCGCCGCACGGGTGTTCAAGACATGTAAGCCTAAGACGCGATCTTCGCGACTCCCTGGGGCGATGGTGGTTTCGTTTTTAGCGCGGGTGATTAGATCAATCACAAGATGGTACTCCATCATGACCACCTTAGGTGCCTGGGCGACCGCTCGCAGTAGCGCCGATTCTATCGCACGGCCAGTCATGTCGCGGGCGTGTAAGATTCTTCGTTTCGAATGACCCCCTTCGCGGCCTAAATCCGGTCGACCATCTGTACCGTTTTCAAATTGAACACCCCAGCCGATCAGTTCGGCCACACGAGCGGGACCCGCTTCGATGATGTGCTTTACGGCATTCATGTCACAGAGCCCATCGCCGGCCATCAAAGTATCCTGCACATGGCTTGCGAAATCATCGGTCTTATCCGTCACGCAAGCGATCCCACCTTGAGCCCAATTCGTATTGGATTCCGAACGGGTCTTCTTCGTCACAATAGCGACAGAGAGCCCTCGGTTGGCTAAATTGAGCGCAAAGCTCAAGCCACCGATACCACTGCCAACCACGATTGCGTCGTAATAAGTCGCCATTCAGGCTAAAACTTAAGGCAGAGGAGGCCGGCAACAAGCGGATTTGACGAAATAGTCTTCACCGTCATAACCATGAGGCAGTGGAAATCATCCTTATAGCCGCCTGCCTCCTCATCACGGCCTTCTTTGTTTTGGCGGAAATGGCCTTAGTCTCGGCTAATCGTCGTCGTTTAGCAAAAATGGCCGAAGGCGGAGACAAAGGGGCGAAGGTCGCACTTGCATTGCTGGCCGACCCTTCGAAGTTCCTCTCAACTGTGCAGGTTGGTATGACTTTCGGCAGTATCGTAGCGGCCATCTATGGCGGGACACCCTTGACCAATCGTCTCACGCCCATTCTCGAGCAACTTCCTTGGACATGGGGAGCGGCACACGCCCACGCCTTAGCGGGCGGCATCGTCTCTTTTGCTATCGGTGCCCTCACTGTGATTTTTGCTGAGATTGTGCCCAAGCGACTTGCACTTATCAAACCCGAAGGCCTGGCCGCGAACTTCTCTCGGCCCATGGCTTTTGTCGCCGCCATTTCTTCCCCGCTCGTCAACGCCATGAGCGCCTGCGCGGATGTGGTCATGTTAATATTCGGCAAGAAACGTACGGCCGAAGACACCATGTCTGAAGACGAACTGCGCATGATGGTCGACCAAGGCATGGCCTCCGGGGTCTTACACGCATCCGAACATCGGATGGTCCACGGCGCATTGTCCTTGGACCTGATTACCGCCGAGCAACTCATGACGCCAAGCAACCGGGTCGTCTGGCTTAATCTTGATGACACCGAAGAAGTAAATTGGCGAAAAGTAGTGGCCTCAGGTCATACTTGGTTTCCGGTATTTAAGGGAACAACCGACCGGCATCTCGGGGTTATCTCGGTGAAAAGACTTTGGGCTAATTTAGCCCTGACCGGCAGCGCTTCCATCAAAGATCTCCTCACCGAATCTCCGACGATATCCCAACACAGCACGGGAACTCAGCTCTTGGAGCGGTTTCGGAAAGATAAGATCCATCTGGCTTTGGTTACCGATGAATTCGGGCGCGTTCGTGGGGTAGTATCCCTCAACGATGTTCTGGAATCAGTCGTCGGCGAACTGCCTAATGAGGGCTCGCCAGTAACCCAAACCAAACCCGTTCGTCGTCGTGACGACGGCAGCTGGGTAGTCGATGCCGTGGTTTCGCTTGAAGATTTCCGCGAAGCGACAGGGATCATCGGCCGCTTTCCCGGCGAAGGGTCGGGGCGCTTCACCGCCATCTCAGGCTTTATCATGCGCTCCCTTGGGCGTATCCCGAATGAAGGCGATAGGGTCGAAGCCCTCGGCCATATCTTCGAGGTCATTGACATGGACGGACATCGACTCGATAAGGTCTTAGTCATGCCCAAGGCAACGCCCGGACCCGCTTAAAATAATTAGAGGCGAACCGGCAGACCGACGGAACCTAAGTGCTCTTTGGCTTGGCGGACCGTAAAAGTGCCAAAGTGAAAAATACTTGCAGCTAAAACAGCGCTGGCGCCACCGTCTTTTAAAACCTCGGCCAAATGATCGAGGGTTCCAGCCCCGCCAGAGGCTATCACGGGCACTTCCACCGCGGACGCAACGGCGAGGTTAAGCGGTACGTCATAGCCAGCCGCTGTTCCGTCACGATCCATACTCGTCAGTAAGATTTCTCCGGCTCCAAGGGAATGGACTTTCTTAGCCCATGCGACTGCGTCGATACCGGTTGGCTTTCTTCCGCCGTGGGTAAAAACTTCCCATTGCCCTGGCGCCACGCACTTGGCGTCGATTGCCACGACGATACATTGACTACCGAACTTACGGGCCGCTTCCAGGATGAGCTCCGGATTCTGGATGGCAGCGGTATTCAGGGAAACCTTATCCGCGCCAGCATTCAACATGATGCGGATATCGGTGACAGAGCGCAGGCCACCACCGACGGTTAAAGGCATGAAGACCTGATCCGCGGTCCTCTCGACGACATCTACGATGGTCTTACGTTCATCACTCGATGCGGTGATATCCAAGAAGACCAGTTCATCGGCTCCTTGTTTTTCATAGGCGGCCGCGATCGCCACTGGGTCGCCGGCATCGCGCAATTCCTCAAATTTAATACCTTTGACGACACGTCCGTCATGGACGTCGAGACAAGGGATGATGCGGACAGAAAGCATGATACTTACAAAGCGTTAGATTATCCGAGGCAGGAAGCAAAGATTAAACTAAGTAAGGACAACCGTCACCGGCCCGTCGTTGATTATGGCGACTTTCATGTCTGCCCCAAAAACACCAGTCGGGATTTTTTGTCCGATAAGCACAGATAATTCTAGAACAAATTGGTCAAAAAGGGGCTCGGCAACCTCGGGGCGGGCGGCGTCATGGAATGAAGGTCGGTTTCCTTTCGCAAAACTAGCCAAGAGGGTAAATTGACTAACCGCCAGGACCTCTCCGTGCGCATCCTGCAGCGTCCGGCCCATCTTACCCTGTTCGTCTTCCATCAATCTCACTTTGAAAACTTCAGTGGCCAAGCGCTTGACCTCGGCCGACGTATCCGTGGCTGCGAGACCGATGAGCAGCAAATAACCCCGGTCGATTTTGGCCACGCAAGTGCCATCCACATCCACCGAAGCTGATAAAACCCTTTGCAAGACGATTACCATCTAGATCAAAGCCTCCAAAATCGTCCGGAGTTTCATTTCTGTCTCCCTAGATTCGGCCTCCGGATCAGAACCTGCAACGATGCCGGCGCCGGCAAAGGCCCGGGCTTCCGACCCACGAAGTCGGGCGCAACGTAGAGCCACAAAAAGCTTACCAGTCATGCCATCGAGATTAACCCAGCCGACGGCACCCGTATACAACCCGCGATCGTGGGGTTCGAAACCGGGAATATGAGGTAAAGCCAGTTCGCGCGGTTTACCGCCGACCGCTGGGGTCGGATGTAACTCGCCCGCCACTTCGAGGAAACGCCGGTCCGCGGGCATTCGTCCGACAATCGGAGAACGCAAATGCATGACGTTACCTAACCGTAAAAGTTCTTGATTGCGCGTTGTGGCAGCGACGACGCCCACCATACGAAGACGTCGAAGAATCGAAGCCGTCACGGCGTTATGCTCGCGAATATCTTTATCACTCGTGAGCAAAGCTTCGGCCAAGCTGGCGTCTTCCGAAGCCGATTCGCCGCGCCGCGTGGTTCCCGCTACTGATTCAGTACGCACTTCACCATCAAAAACCGAAAGGAGTGTCTCCGGAGTCGAACCGATGAGAACCCCGTCAGGTTCATCGACCAGGAAAGTGTGACAGCTGGAGTTTGCACGACGTAAACGGTGCAGGGTAGCGTAAGTGCTGAACGCTTCATTACGCCGCCAGACAAAGGCCCGAGAGAGAACGATTTTTTCGAAAGCCCCTTGCTTGATGAGTTCCGTGGCTCGTTGGACTGCAGCTGGAAACCACGTGCCACCGACCTCACTTAAGACGGTAGGAATGGGCGCCCGGGAGGCCGGAGGGTCAGAACGGTAAGTGAATTTACGAAACTGTTCGGCACGACCCATCAAACGCTTAGCGCACCCCGCGGAGGCAGGCTCGGCTAAGGTCACTAAAGTCACGTCATTTTCCGTGACGACCTGCCAGGCGGGCAAGAAGAGCTTGGCATCCATCCCAGACTTGTCGTCACCCGGATAGAAAGGGAAAGTGGCGATGATGCGCGGAGAGCCCCCGACCGAAGAAATCTGTGCTTTAATCTTAACAAGCCATTGATCGGCCGCATGAAAACGCCGGGGACCCCGTCCTTGCCACTCGATGACGGGCTTACCAGCGGCGTGGGCGCGTTGACGGGATGGATTTTCGAAATATCCGCGCGGAGCCGGCTCAGCGAGCGTCTCCAAGACCGCCAGCGGATCCAACGGAGCAGTTGCAAAAGTATAGGCAATCCAACCGGAACCATCGCGAACGGCTTCTGCCTCGGTCAGCAGCTTCCATGCTTCATCGGTATCATTCACGGTGTTCAAGAGTTACGGACCTTTTGATATCCCGATTAAACCGACGCGGGGGGGGCAGGGAGATCGACGGGGGGGAAAAGAATGCAGGCATCTGCCACCTTGGAGAGCGTGCAAACCTGCGACCACTGTAACTGTCCCGCAAAAGACCCGGGAACAGGGCGGCCGATGTTTACAAGCAATTTGGCACAAGCGACCGGCATCACGGGTAAAAGAACGGTCGCCACTAAACGAAGGCCTTCGGCAACATGCGCCAAACAGGAATCCAATCGGGCGCGATCGGCCGCCTCCGGAGATTTAGCCAACTTCCAGGGAGCACGGGCTTCGATATAGGCGTTCATGGCACTGATAAAAACCCAGAGGGTCTCCAAGGCGTGGCTGACCTGATATTCGTCTATCGACGTATGCAGCTTAGCTTCGGTTTCCGTCCACAAAGCGCGCAAACCTTGCTCTAAAAGTTCGTCGGCCGCGGCGGCCGGTATCGAGCCAGCATAGTTACGCCCCACCATATTTAACAAACGGTTGACGAGGTTACCAAGATTATTGCCTAGGTCTGCCTTGTAACGATTGACGAAACTTTCGGCAGAGAAATCTGCATCTTGTCCGACGACCATTTCCCGACAAAGGTAATAGCGGAAAGCATCCGCACCGTGCGTCGAAACGTAGCTTAAGGTGCTACCAGCATTGCCGGCGCTCTTGGAGGCTTTCTGATTATTGATCGTCCACCAGCCATGGACGAGCAGCTGCTTGGGCGGATCCAAGCCGAGAGCCTTGAGCATGCAAGGCCAATAGACCGCATGGGGTGGCGACAGAATGTCCTTACCGATCACATGGACGTCTGCTGGCCAAAGCCCGTGATCAACGACAGCGGAATAATAATTGGTCAACGCGTCGAACCAGACGTAAGTGACGTAATTCCGGTCGAACGGCAATTCGATACCCCAAGTCAGGCGGGACTTCGGACGGGAGATGCAAAGATCGTTCATCGGCTCCTTCAGGAATTCAAGAACCTGTTTCTGCCGGAAACGTGGGTTGACGAAATCCGGATGAGTTGCGAGGTGCTCCACCAGCCAAGGTTGAAATTGGGAAAGTTTGAAATAATAATTATCTTCGGTCGTCTGCGTGACCTCGCCATAAATGTCCGGCCAAGAACCATCTGGGTTCCGGTCCTTATCGGTCAAAAATTGCTCCTGTCGGGTAGAATACCAATCCGTCTTCTTGCCTAAATAGATGAGGCCTTGATCGTGCAGCCGTTGTAGGAAATCCTGAACAACTTTTTTATGACGGGTCTCCGTAGTCCGGATATAATCATCGTTCGAGATTCCGAGATCGACGAGCATCTGACGGAATCCTACAGCGATCTCGTCGACGAACACCTGGGGCTCGATATTCCGCTGCTGGGCCGTCTGTTGGACTTTCTGGCCATGTTCATCCAACCCAGTAAGGAAGTGGACCTGGCACCCTTGCATCCGACGATAACGGGCAATGACGTCGGCCAGAACTTTTTCGTAAGCATGGCCGAGGTGGGGAGCACCATTGGCATAATCAATGGCGGTGGTGATATAAAACGAGCGAGGCATGAATACTTGGTCAAGGGATAGCGGGGAGCTTGGGGGGAGGACAACCCCGAAGGCGCAACAACCCATTAAAGGCCTGGTGAACGCACCGGGACCACCCGATTTTGCACAATTACCGCAACGACCGGTCAGCCGCTGGCTGGCACGATATGTGGCTGGAAAGCGATTTCTAAGGTGTAGCTCATCCCTGCCCGGAGAGCCATCGGCTTGTCGCGCTCTAAAACTTGATAGAAATGGACCTTACCCCAACAGGTGCGGTGGCGGGGGTCTTCACTGACAACCTTGGTCTCTGCCCAGGCGGCATGAAAATCGTCCTTCAGAACTTCACAGCGATGCGATTCCGGCCCCAGCACCAAAGCGTTACCCGGAGTCATCCGCGAATGCGTCGAAGCAATGGGAAGGACCAAGCGGAATTCCTCCAAGACATGGGCGGATTTAGCCGTGAGCGTAAAACGACCGACCATCCGGCCGCCCGTGAACTCCCAGTCGACTTTCATGGATGCTAAATTCACTGAAAGTTTTTCTTCGCGGTCGATGATATCAGGCTGTTCGTAACGGAAATGATAAGTACCAGACTTGGTTCCCATGGCGACTTGAGCATTTTTACCATAGTAGGAAGGGGTGAAAATCTTTCCGCCAAAGGTGAATTCCGGAATGAAAGGGGAGGTCACCTGATTGGATGGCCAATCCATCACGCCAGGCATATGCGGGAAAGCCAAGGAATCGCAATAACGGTGCGAGCCAGCTGCAACCAAAGGAAGCAACACATGTAACCCTGACGTCGGATCCTGATAGGAGAGCAAACCCTGCTCTTTACGGGGAGATTTATCGAAAGAGAAATAACGGCATACGGGGAGCCGCACCGAAGGCTTCACGACATCAAGCGAACCGCCGATGGTCTTAGCTAAGCGGGACCATTGGGAGAGGTAACGGGCGGCATCAAAATTAGCCATTCGGGTCGTATGTCCGGGAATCGTATCCCGCTCCTGATCTCGAATCACAATTAAACCATGTTCGGCATCAAAGAAAGTCGTGAAGAAATTTGTGTAAAGACGACGGACCAAGTCGCGGGCCTGAGGCTCCTTGTCGACGGCGATCCAACGGTCACGGAGCGCCTGCAGCAACAAGGTGGTACAGTGCATCTGGCCATAGGCACCGATGCCGCGCCCGAAGCACCAACCCATGCCATCTTCGCGGACGATATCCATAATTACCCGGACATACTTTTCGGAGAGGGTACGAAGCTTCGGCAGCTTAGCATCCCGGACTTGGATGTTCGCGTGAAGCTGTAGGGCCTGACGGATGAAGATCAGGGCGACGATCCCGTAGAGGTCGAAGACGCCGCCAAAATTATCGGCGTGGGTAGCCCGGGAAGCCTCGTCATGAAAACCCCCGGTAGAATTTGCCGTGATTCGGTCGATGAAACGATCGACCAGTGGGCCGGTTTCATCTTTCTTCGTAAGACCGAAAGAGAAGCGACATACCGCTTTCGCGATATCAAAAGCCTGAACATGATCATGGTGGTCGTGAACAATCGCCAGCCGCTCTTCAATCGATTTTCGAGTCGATTCGTCCAACTGTTCCCAGACCGGATTACGCTCCCGGGTCGGCCCGAAAGCCAGCAAGCCAAGGCAGGCGAAAGCCATCCCGTTATCTGAACCCTTGCTCAACCTGACCTGCGCCGTGATGGTCCGGGTCACGATCTCGACGATATTCTGACGTTCCAAAGTCAGTTCACCCGTGGCACGATAATATTCACCGAAGGCCAAAGCGGCATGACCAGGCTCATCGGCGCGAGAAACCTCTCCGGGAACAGGGATGATCGAGCCATCCGCTGCGATAGAACTAAAGTTGAGTTTTAGGAGTGCCTTTGTTTGGTCCAGACACTGGCTCGCGAAATTCTGCATTGCGTAAGGTCTGGGATTGCGGGACTCCCTGACACTGTCAACGCATCATCGTAAAAAAGTCGTAACAAAGCAAATTTCTCACCGTTTGGCCCCGAGAAGGCCAACGGAAGACTAAGACTCGAAAATCACCTCGACCGGGCAGCTGGCAAGGCGCTTTTGAAGCCCTCGCAGACGATGGAGAGGCCACCAGCGGTAGAAAAGGATATCGATGGGCTTCCAGAGGCCGACCCAGCCGCAAATCGTCAATCCCTCCCGAATCCAAGTATTGAACGCCCAAGTCTCGCTTGGGACCAGGCTGCGTAAGGCTAAGGTCAAGGCCAAGAAAACGACCCCAATCGCCAAGGCCGTCCGACCCTCCCGGAACAGCTCAAGCAAGTCGCTGCGGGTGACTTTCGCCCGGTAGTTAAAATAGTGTCGAATTGACTCCTGGATAAGCCCCGTGACGGAAGGATCGAACTTCTGTCGTAACGTGACTTTGATGCGAAGTTGGGCGCCATCTTCGTGCTCGCGTGCCCAGCCTACGATAAATTCTTCAGCATCGTGGTCGAGGTCGCGCTCATGGAACGGCGAAGTGTCCAGAGTGTTGAAAAGTTGTCTGACGTGGCCGATTCGGAGTTCGATTAAGCCGGGCGAGAGTGGGGCCATAAATTAACGTGGTAAGCCTAAGGCATCTACGAAAAACTGCATCCGTTTCTCACGCAGGGAATCCGTTTCGCCGGCCCCGTGATTAGCCCCAGGAACAACCTGCAGCTGGAAAAGCTCTTTCTTTCCAGCGGCCAATAAAGCATCACGGAAATCATACGTACATTTGACATCCACATTAGTGTCCGATTCCCCGACGGTCAGGAAAAGCTTGCCGGTTAGGCGAGACGCATAGGTCGCGCAGGAATTCTCCGAATACCACGGACCAAGCGGGTAGCCCAACCATTGTTCGTTCCACCAAAGCTTATCGATGCGATTGTCATAACAGCCACAATCGGCCGCCCCGGCCTTATAGAAATCACCATATAGGAGCATTGCGTGGGCGGTATTCTGTCCACCGGCGGAGCCGCCAAAAATACCGACTCGAGAGACATCCATATTTTTTTCGACCTGGGCCGCCGCTTTGATCCATTTGATACGATCGGGAAATCCACCATCTTTCAAGTTGCGCCAAATTTGCTGCTGGAACTCCTTCCCGCGATTATAGGTACCGCGTCCGTCCATCTGCACGACATAGAATCCGCTCAGGGAAGCCTCATAGAAACTTCGGTTATTTAGATTGAAGTTGTAGGGCGCGAAGGAGCCGTGGGGACCCGCATAAATACGCTCCAAAACCGGGTATTTCTTTTGTGAATCAAAAGGGTAGGGGCGAAGGATGACGCCCCAGATATCGTATTTTCCTTCGCGGTCTTTAGTGTGGAAAGGGATCAAGGGTTGCCAACTGGTCTTCGCCAAGAGTGCCACCGTAGCAGCCTCAAGTTGGACGATGGCGCGGCCATTTTCTCCGCTTCTTAAGGTAATAACAGGGGGTTGATTCACCCGCGAGGCCGTATCGATCAGGTAGCGACGATTAGGTTCGAATTCAACAGAATGATCCGCGTCGCCCGGAGTCAGGTCGATGACCTTGCTTCCGTTAAACGGCGCTTTACAGAAATGTTGTTGGTAAGGGTTTTCGTTGGGCTGGCGACCTAAGGCGATAAAACCAACTTCCTGGGCCTTGGTATCGACATACTTGACCTGTTTCATGACCCAATTTCCCGCAGTGACAGCATTGAGGGTCGCTCCCGATCGGAGGTCGACGTGATAAAGATGAAGGAAGCCGCTGCGTTCGGATGCCCATAAGGTGTTATTTTCGTCGATGTCGTAACGAAACCGACTGCCCGAAGTAAAAACAAACTTCGGATCATGCTCGTCGAGCAACTTTCGCCATTGCTTCGTCGTCACATCATATTCGATGACACCATGTCCGGTGAAACCACGCTCGGTATACTGCGAACGCAGACGGGTTGAATCTGCCGTCCAATCCAGTCGGCTATTTTCGTACGATCGTGGTAACACATCAAGGGAAGGTCTCGCCGAAGCTTCGGCTTTCAGGACGGAAAAGACCAACGGGGTGCGCTCTGAAATATCATCGCCCGGGCGAGCGTAGGGAACGTTCTTCGCGCTTTTTGTAAGCGAATTGACGACGTTATATATTCGCGGAGCAGCCACCTGTTCACGCCACAACGCAAAGTGCGTGCTGTCAGGCGACCATGAAACCGGACCGACATAGCGATGGGTAGCCTGACCATCGGAGGTCATGACAAGGACATGACTCGGCTGAGCCACTTCGGTCAGAAGGACGTTACCCTCCCAAAAAGAGACTTTCCATTTTTCATCTGGGGAAAGCTCGGAAAGCTTACCGGAGTTAGCAAAATTTTCCGAAAGCGAAGAACGACTGCGATTGGTATTCACATTAGCGCGGGTGGACGCTACGGCCAAGACTTTGCTGGGAGTAAGCCGACCATCCGCCTCAACGGTCCAAGACTGTTTTTCCCCGACAAGAATGATGCGACCATCATCCAAAGGCTCAATATATTTGAAAGGTAGATTTCGCGGTGAGACCCTTTGGTTCAATGCGAGCGAAAGTTGATCAACTAATTTGACCTGATCATACGCCAGGCGCACCTGGCCTTTGCCGCAATCAACATACTTCCATGTCATGCGGCCTTCAGTATCTGCAACGGCATAGACCATTTTTTGGCCGTTCGCAGACCATTTAACGTTCTGGAGTCGAACGATGGGAGCCAACCTTCCCCAAGTGTCCATTTGTTTTGACCAATCGCTGACCAACGACGTCTGACCGAATACCAGAAGCGGAGAGAGCAACAGCAAACGAAGTAACATGCATGCATTCCAAGCCAAACGCTGTCAGACTCAACTCCGCATTGGCTATTTGGGGACTTTATCTGACTTAGTTTTAGGCGTTTTGGGCTTCAATCCTGAAAGGTAGGCCACGGCATCGCGGATTTCTTCTGGTGTAAGAATCCCGAGCATGGGAGGCATCACGGAAATGGGCGGGGTGCGAGAAGCAATCAGGGTAACCGAGATTTTTTGCGTCTTTCCGTCCATTAGTTTGAAATCAAGGGTCTTGGAGTTTTCCGTCATCACGCTGCCGGCAAGAGTTGTCCCATCTTTTAGCACGATTGTACCGATACCAAAACCTTGGACGATTTTGGCCGAAGGTTCGACCAATGATTCAGCGATTTCATCCTTGGTTCTTTGGAGGCCTACCTGTCGGAGGCTAGGGCCGACCTCACTGCCTTCATCCGATTCGACGCGATGGCAAGCGATGCAGTTGGCCCCAAGGTGTCCATTGATCAGGGCTTTTCCGCGGCTCGCATCGCCTCCGTCGGTCAGCAACTCATAAGGAATCTCGGGTGATGCCATCTTCAGGCCACCCTTAGGCCCGACTCCGACATATTTTTTGAGTAACTGGAAGACTTCCGACGAGGTGGATTGACGAGCAAGCATATACACGTCGAGCTTCAATCCAGAATCTAATTTTCGGGTAACAAGCCGGGTGACAAGTTCTTGAATCAGTTTGAGAGATTCGGGATCATTTCTTGCCCGAAGCAACATCACCATGGCTTGTTTTTCGGGAATCTTGGCGGATTTCGAATTAATGATTAAGCGAGCCATGGCCATGGCAGAAGAGGCATTGCGGACAAACAGTTGCTTGACAGCTTCGATTCGAACTTCCGAGGGATTGCCTTCTCCGGCGGCGTTACAAAGGGTCCGGATAATGGTATCGGGCTGTTCATTTTTTCGGCTCAGCAATCGCAGACCCTGAAGCCGGACGCCTGAGTCGGCTTTAAGGTCTTCGGCGAGGGCGAGCAGAACAGGGAAGGGGAGGTCTAATTCATATTTAACCATCAATTCGAGCATGGCGGCGCGTTCATCGGATTGCTGAAAGCCAAGAAGTTCATCTTGGTGGGTCTCTAAGAGCCGGCCGATTTCTCCTTTATTACGGGGCTCATATTTCTTAGCCGTACCGTCGACCCGATCAAGTATGGGTGGCTGCTCGAACACAATGAGCGCCTGCAAGGCTTCCATGCGCAGAGGCGAGCCGGCGGGTTGCGTCAAGGTCCACTTAAGCAAGCGGCTCAATGCGTCCGTATCACCCTGGCGTAAGTTGGCATTAAGCGCGCGACGAGCAGCCTGATAAGGCAGACCTGGGGTACTAAAGATTTCGGCAAGCGCCTTATTGGAGGTCGGTATACCCTCGTCGTCATGAATCGCACGGGCGGCTTCGTTGACGACATCGGGATTCGCGTGCGAAAGGAGTTTCCCGAGCAAGGGAGATTTCTGCCGAACGAGCGCCAGCGTCGCGAAGACGGCCTCGGCGCCTGTCTTGGTCTGGGCAAATACGAGCAAATCGTCGGAGGACTGCGTGCCGGCGAGTCCGCTGACGAGGCCATGACGCAGCCAAGGCAGGCGGAGGTCGGCCTCAGCGTCGTGCAGAAAAGAGGAAAAGTTCGCGTGGGTGCACGTCTTGCCGAGCGTGATGCCGGCTTGGGTGCGGACACGAAGGTCGGCGTGGTTGAGCTGAGCAGCGACCTTGCGGGCGAGCGCCGGCGACGGCTTGGCTTCGCTCAATATCTTCAGCGCTTGCACGCGGATCTCGCTGTCGGCGTCGTCCAGCAAGTCCAATGACGAGGTCACGTCGGCGACCTTACCGAGACGCACGCCCATGCCATACCCCCAGATCGCATGGATGCGCGCGAAGCGCGGAGACTCTGGTTTCTTCGCCAACGCAAGCATATCATCCCAGGCGCCGAGGCGGTCCAGTCGGATTGAGGCGTTTACCCGGACCCGTTGGTCGCGATGGCCAAGCAGCCCGAGCAGTTCGTCCTTGGGGAAGGAGACTGAAAAGGGCTTGGACAGAATCTTTTCAGACGACTTGTCGATATTCGGAGCCACATCGAAGCGCCAGACAGCCCCTTTACCGTCAAGCGGGTAGCCACCTATCCAATCAGCGAAATAAGCTTTACCATCTGCGCCCCAGGCCATGCCGATACCCATGATGCCGCTGCTTAGGGTCCGGAGATTAGTTTGTCGGAAGGAATCAAGGTCGGCCTCCAAGGTAAAGGCGTCCATCTTTCCTTTGGGAAATTGATCGAGGAAGAAATGGCCGCGCAGTTCGCCATCGAGGGCGTGACCTGGTTCGTGCAGGAAGCCGGCCGGACCGTCAGAGTAGTTAGCGATTGGGGGCGTTATGAACAAAGGCTGATCCATCGCTCCCTTCGGCATCCACATGTTTTCCGTCATCCAGCGGCTCTGAAGTTTCATGTACTGGTTCTGACATCGCCAGCCTGAGTCGGAACCTTCCAGTAGGTAGACGAGGCGCTCCCGCTCCTTCGGTTGATCAGAATCATTGTCCACGCCGATGACATTACCGAAATCATCGAACGCAATTTCTTGAATGTTACGTACACCGTGGGCGAAGACCTCAAAGTTCGCTCCGTCGGGTTCGCAACGCAGCACGGCACCGCGATGGGGGTAATAGAACTTCTTACCTTCCTTACTGGTGACGTTCAGACCCTTGTCGCCAATACTCCAATAGATACGTCCGTCTGGGCCGAGTCGCAGGCCGTGCATATCATGCCCGGCGTAGGCGATATGTCCGCCGAAGCCCGTGGCGACGAGTTCCTTGACGTCGGCGACACCATCGCCATCGGTGTCCTTAAGGCGCCAGACGTCAGGGATGGCGGTGACGTAGACCCAACCGTCAAAATACAATACACCTGCGGCAATGCCTGAAACAGGCGAATTAAAGCCTTCTGCAAAAATCGTGATTTTGTCAGCGACACCGTCGTGATCTGCGTCAGTCAGCTTATAGATAGTCTCCTTCGGGACCGTAAGATCTTTCCAGTCAATCGAACCATCCTTGTTGTGATCCTTGAGTCCGCCGCGCGGGGCCTTCAGCTTACCGGGCGCCAGTTCGCGTTGATAGAACGCCAGTTTTTCTTGAGGAGAAGTCAGAGCGACGTCGTCAGGAATCCACAGCGCATGTTCGCGGATATCGAGGTCGCCGGCTTTACGTCG
Organism: Verrucomicrobiota bacterium; assembly: GCA_037131085.1. Taxonomy (GTDB): domain Bacteria; phylum Verrucomicrobiota; class Verrucomicrobiia; order Opitutales; family UBA953; genus UBA953. Next base: position 25,953 of record JBAXRS010000004.1, read on the forward strand.
CGTCGTCGATGAAACATAGACATTTCCCGCCTCGTCGACCGTGAGGGCGACGGGATCAGGGACGTTAACTTCACCGGACCACCTGACAGGTTTTATCTCTGCGCCGATACCGGCAATCGTAGCGACGAAGATCGCAACAAATGAAGACGAACGCATTTTAATTAGCCGATAAGGATGAGATAAAGTTCCTTCGGTCCATGGGTACCAAGGACCAGAATACGTTCGATGTCGCCGGTGCGGCTGGGTCCCGTGATAAACGACAGCATGCTGGGCATCTGTTCGCCATGGCGGACCATCATCAGGGACAAGGCGGTGCCGAGGTCAGGGACGACCTGAGAGGCTTCCGCGACAACGACGTGGACGTGGGGGAGGATGGAGCCGAGTTGGGCGACGATCGATTCGCAGGTAGTGATGCCGGCATAGCATCCTTCCAGACGCTGCTTGTCGAAGGCTGGCCGCAGCAGGTCTGGGCGGACCGGAACTCGACCTCGTGGCCAAGGCGCTTCAATACTTTGTCCGTCGCTAAGCCGCCTTTCGGGGTCAGCTGATCGAAGAAACAAGGGATGAGAAGTGAGACGGGCACAGAATCAGCGCAGGAACGCTTCGTGGAGGCCTCCGTCGACGGTGATGACCTGTCCGGTCGTCTTGCTGAGGCGGTTTGTCACGAGTAGGAAGTAGGCTTCGGCCTGGTCGGCGGGGGTGATGGGGTTCTTGGTCAGGGTGCGATCGGCGTAGAAGCGAGAGAGCTTCGTGGTCAGCGAATCGGTCGCCTCATCATCGGTGTAAGGAATGTGGTACTTCGCAAGCGACGCAATCACTCGGTCGCGCGGGAACATCGCCGAACCCTGCACGACGGTGGCCGGCGCCACGCCGTTGACGCGGATGAGGGGCGCGAGTTCCATGGCCATCTCGCGGACGAGGTGGTTGGCGGCGGCCTTCGAGGTGTCGTAGGCAACGGAACCCTTCTTGGCCACGGCAGCGTTGGCGCTGGTGGTCAGGACAAGGTTGCCGCGGAGACCCTGTTCCGTCCAAGTCTTGAAGGCTTCGTCGGCGACGAGGTAGCTGCCGGTGACGTTGAGAGCGAAGGTAAGGGCCCACTTATCGTCCGGGATGTGTCCGGTGGTGTCCGGCGATACGAAGATACCGGCGGTGACGCAGATGGAGTCGAAGCCGCCGTAGGCGAGCGCGACCTGGTCGAGCATCTTTCGAATTGAGGAGCGATCCATGATGTCACCGGCGAGACCGATGGCAGGGCCGCAGTTGGAGAGGCCGGTGCCGGCGACGCCGATACCCGTGCCGAGCTTGTCGGTGATTTCCTTGGCCGTGGCTTGGGCGGCCTCAACGTTCTTGTCGACGCAGACGATATGGGCACCTTCCTTGACCAGACGGTGCGCGGTTTCCTTACCGATGCCTGAACCGGCACCCACGACGATGATGATTTGACGGGCGAGTTCCTTTTCGGCCGGCATGCGCTTCAGTTTCGCTTCTTCGAGTAGCCAATATTCGATGTCGAAGGCTTCCTGCTGGGGCAAGGCGATGTACTGGTCGATGGCTTCGGCGCCACGCATGACTTCGACGGCGCAGTTATAGAACTCAGCCGTGACACGGGATTCGGACTTATCCTTACCCCAGGCGATCATGCCGAGGCCAGGGATGAGGACGACCGTCGGGTTCGGGTCGCGCATCGCCGGAGAGTTCGGGCGCTTGCAGGCGTTGTAATAGGCGGCGTAATCCTTGCGATACTGCTCGAGGGCGGCAGCGAGCTTAGCCTTCAGCGCGGCGGCGTCTTCGGACTGGGGGTTCCAGTTCACATAGAGCGGCTTGATCTTCGTGCGGAGGAAATGGTCAGGACAGGAGGTGCCGAGTTCGGCGAGGCGTGGGGCGTCCTTTGAATTGACGAAGCGGAGGATTTTCTCGTCGTCTTGGATGGTGCCGATGAAACGCTTCTCCTTGGAGACCTGGCCGCGGAGCCAAGGCAAGATAGCGGCGAAGGCGGCGTGACGCTTCTCGGTGTCGAGGGTCTGGTAGAGGGCGCCGCCGAAGACCTTGGCGTCGCCGCCCTTGGCGTGATACTTGGCATCAATGAAGACCGCGGCCTGCTCGATCATGGCGAGGGTAAGTTCATAGCAGGCCTTGTCATCGTCGGCCCATGAAATGAAACCATGCTGACCCATCATGATGGCCTTCATGGCTGGCTGCTGGCGGGAGATGTCCTGCATAGCGAGGCCGAGCTCGAAGCCCGGGCGCATCCACTTTACGTAGGCCATCTTGCCGGCGAAGATCTCTTTGGTGAGGGCTTCGCAGTTCTTAGAAGCGGCAATCGAGATGATCGCATTAGGATGCATGTGGTCGACATGCATGCCGGAAAGGAAACTATGCAGAGGCGTATCGATGGACGATGCCCGTGGATTCAGATTAAAAGTGGTGTGGTTATACATCCCGACCATGTCGTCTTCGGCCTGAGACTTGAGGCCCTTGTCCGCCCGAGCGGCGTAGGACTGCTGGAGGCCGACGAGCTTGTCCTGATAGAGCGAAGAGAAGTTCTCACGGTTGCTGGTGCGGAGGTCGCCACCGGAGCCCTTGACCCAGAGGACCTGGGTGTCGGTGCCGGTCAGGGGATCCTTCTCGATAATTTTGGAGGAGGTGTTGCCGCCGCCGGTGTTCGTGATGCGCTGGTCCGCTCCGAGTTTATTGGAGCGATAGACCAGACGGCCGACCGGATCGAGCTTCGCGGCTTCGGCATCGTTCCAGAGGTGAGAGACGTATTTGTAGTTTGACATGTTTATTACGTGGAAAGGAGGTTTGGTGAGTAAGGGGTTTTATGACTTATTTAAACCATTAAACTTGGCTTGCGCGGCGACCCAGGCGGACGTCGGGTTGGGCGTGTAAGTCACTACCTCAAAAGAGTTTCGGACGACCTTGCGCAGGGCTTCGAGGTCCTTGAGCTCCTTCATGGCGATCGCCTGGACGAGGATATTGCCGGCCGCGGTCGCTTCGACGGGTCCGGCGATGACGGTGCGGCCCGTGGCGTCGGCCGTGGCTTGGTTGAGCAAGGCGTTACGGCAGCCGCCGCCAACGATGTGCAGCCGCTTCAGTTTGCGACCAGTAAGCTTTTCCATGCCGTCCATCTCGACGCGGTAAAGCAGAGCGAGGGATTCGAGGATGCAGCGGGTAATCTCGCCATGGGTCTTCGGCACAGGCTGCTTGGTCTCGCGGCAGAAAGCTTGGACCTTGGCGACCATGTCGCCGCGCTTGGCGAAGCGGACGTCGTCCGGACGGATGAACGAACAGAGTGAAGGCGCCTTTAGCGCGAGCTTCACGATCTCACCATAGTCGGAGACTTCGCCTTTCTCCATCCACTCGCGACGGCACTCCTGGAGGACCCAGAGGCCGACGAGATTCTTGAGGAAACGAGAGGTTCCGCCGAAGCCCACTTCGTTGGTGTACTTGGCCTTGCGGACAGTCTCGTTGACAAGCGGCTTGGGGAGTTCGACGCCAAGGAGCGACCAAGTGCCAGAAGACAGGTAAGCCCAGTCATCGCCCTTGGTGGCGGGCACAGCAGCGACAGCAGCAGCGGTGTCGTGAGCACAGGTCGTGACGACTTCGGTCTTGCCCAAGCCGGTCTCCTTGGCGAGGTACGGCAACATCTTACCCAATTTCACACCCGGCTTTACCGCTTTCGGAAAAATATGCTTGGGGATGCCGAGTTTCTTAATGACCGGCCAGGCCCAATCTTGCTTGCGCGTATCCCAGCACTGAGTGCCAGAGATCAAGGTCTCTTCCGCAAGGGCCTTGCCGGTCAAGAGCCAGGTGATGTAGTCGCCGATGAGCAGAAACTTATCTGAAAAATTCAGGATCTCGGGACGATTCAACGCATCATCAAAAAGCTGATAGAGGGTGTTGATAGAAATTGATGCGATGCCCGTGCCTTCAAAAATCTCCCGCTGCGAAAAACGCTTCATCGCGCTTTCGTAAGATTTGAAACTTCTTTCGTCGCGATAAGTGAAAGGCAAGGAGAGCAGCGGACCGTCGCCCTTCAGCAACACGTAGTCGACGCCCCAGGAGTCGCAGGCAACGGACTTGATCGGACCGAGCTTGGCTCCCTTAGCGAGGCCGATGCGAATTTCACGGAAGATACGAATGATATCCCAGCGGAGGGTTCCATTAGCGGTGATGGCGCCGTTGGAGAAACGGTGCACCTCCTTCATGGTAAACTTGCCGGCCTTAAGCTGGCCGAAGATGACGCGCCCAGATTCGGCTCCGAGGTCGATGGCTAGGTAATTGGACATAGGGCGAGAGGGGAGGGGTTAAAGGATCACAAACCAAGCATTTTTTGGCGATAATGCTCATCAGGGCGGCCGGCAATTCGTTCGCATTGGGCAGAGGTAAGGAAAACCGGGCCGCCTAGCGCAGCGGCACCCACGAAGACTTCGGCGGCCTTTTCGGCCATCAGGAGCGACCCTAAGACAGCCTTGGGAGAGGGCCCAACGGCGATGATACCATGATTCTGTAATAAGATGATCTTGGGTTCGCGCCCCGTGCGCTTGACAAAAGCCATGACCTCTTGGCGTATGCTTTGCGAAAGCCCAAGGCCCGGTTCGGCATACGGCACGAAGACGGATTCGACACCGCACATCACGATCTCATCCGGACAGGCTCGCTTCTCGGCAAATTCTCGTGCCCGTGTTGAACATAAAATCTGATTCACGGCGATGGCGTGGACGTGGCCGATGCAGTTAACTCCCGGCAAGGTCAACAAGTAGGCGTGAAACAGTGCCTCGATTGAAGGCTTCTTCGCCGATTTATCGACCCGTGAAGCAAACAAAGCCGCATCAACTTCGGCATCCGAAGCGCCATGGGATTCAATCAAAGGCAACAATCGGTCGAAGCGGCAAATTGTCACATCGTCCGACTTTAACGAAGCTAAATTAGAACCCGAGGCCTTGACGGCGAAAGTATCGGCATCGAGGAGGATGGACGTGTTACCTTCGCCGAGGATTGCCATACGGAGACGATCGCCGCCCAGTTGGTGGGAGAGTTCGAGCAGACTTTGGATAGCTTCGGCGGACATCTTCAGGATTTTGACTTTCCGCAGAGGGAAACGTTAAGACCCAGCCCGGCGAAGGCGGCCGCCTTAGCAGCCAAGCCTCGACGCGCAGCCTCTTGGGAAGAGGCATACACGACTTGGATGTGAATGGAAGGGTGACGGGCCATGATCTCCGAGCTTAAACCGCAGTCAGCACATGGTCCGCAGCCAACTTAACCTTGGCACGTTGGACAGTGGCGGCATCGGCATCCGTGACCAAGAACAGTGAAGTCACATCGCGGGTAACTGCGCACGGTCCGCCACGCCCGAGTTTGACCTTGTTCATGCAAATCAAGACTTCATCACTGCGACGGATGACCTCGCGTTGTTGGTGAGAGATGTCGCGTTGCGAATTCCAAAGACCATTCTCGTCAATGCCTTCAGCGCCCAGCAGGGCGACGTCGAAGTTCCAACGGGCGACTTCTTCCAGAGTGCGATCGCCCGCGACCATGGCGTGACGGGTGAGGAAAAGTCCGCCTGGGATATAAACTTCGACGCCTGGCAGGCAGGAAATAAGTTGGGCCGTAGGCAGGCAGGTCGTGACAATCTGTAAATCCGAAATCCCGGCGGAGGCAATGGCCTCAGCGGCAAAAAATATCGTCGAGCCTGAATCGAGGTAGACTGTCATGCCGGGTTTGATGCGCGTTGCGGCCAAGTTACCGATCTTGCGCTTAGCTTCGGCATCTTCAATCTTACGATCGTCGAGCGGGGGAAAATTCCGGTTAAAATCTGAGAGCGCACCGCCGTGGGTACGTGTAATCCGGCGCTGGCTTTCAAGTTCGGTCAGATCACGACGGGCGGTGGCTTCCGAGACATTGAACTGCTTACAAATTTCTAAGACGGGGACGTAACCGACTTTTCCAAGCAGTTTCGCAATCGCCTCGCGGCGAGCCTCAATGATGTGTCGGGCAACTTTCATAAACGTTTGGGGGTGTTGGATTAAGATGAGATTAAGAGCAAACTTATGAGCGTTCCCAATCAAGCAATCAATAACGCATTATCCTCACTCCTGGACCCCTCTATCTATTTCGCACAATACACATTATGTCTAATTAACTAAAATATAATGAAATCAACATATAAACTACTGTAAATTGTATTATCTTGGGCTTTAAAAACATTTATATATCCATTCAACGCACTGCTTATGTTTACTTTCTATCGGTCATATTGGGGCTCTTTAATGATTATCTCAGTTTTGGCGTTATTTCCGGGGTGTGCGTCATCCCCCCAAGAGACCAAACCTTCCAACATTTCACAACGCCCCCCCTATACGGGTCTGATCATCGAGCAGGGTCCATCTTCCGCTGGATCAGAGCCTCGTAAAGGGAAAGTGACCGCGCTCATCCTACATTATACGGCATCCCCCCTACCCGCCTCCCTAGATGTACTGCAGGGACACAAGGAGACCCATCGGGTGGGTGTTCACTACATCGTCACAGACGAACCCCGTCCGCGCGTCATTCAGTTAGTCCCCGAATCGAAGTCCGCCTTTCATGCGGGCAAAAGCGGCTGGAGTAATCTTGAGGGCATGAACCAACACTCGATCGGCATCGAGATTATCAACTTGGACGGTAACGTTCATCCATACTCAGCTGCGCAAACGGAAGTTCTCTTCACCCTATGCGCCGACATCATTCGCCGGCATCAGATCAAACCTACTGAGGTGCTGGGACATTCGGACATCGCCGTTGGCCGTAAGATCGATCCCGGCATCTTATTTCCTTGGGCCAAGTTAGCCTCTCTGGGCGTCGGTGCCTGGCCGCTGCGAGACGAAGTCGCTCAATACCTACTGACCCCCGTTAAGATTAAAGCGGAAGACGTTCGTAAACTACTTGCAGCCTATGGTTATCGCATCGAACCCGGTGAGGCCGGCTTGAAATTAGCCGTCGAAGCTTTTCAACGCCATTTTCGCGCAACGAAAGTCGATGGTATCGCTGACCCTGAAACCATTGCCACCTTGGAAGCCTTAGTGCGCCGTTACCGTCCGCAAACTTTACAGGCGCTTAAGATCAAACCTTGAATTGGTATCCGGTTGGTCGAATCAATTTATTGACAAAGGTCCGAACCATATCGCGCTCGGGATACTTGAGCCAGTCCAGGAAGATGGCGTAGATCGTGGCGGAAAGGATGGCTGACAATAACATCGCCAGAAAAAGGGCTAACTTGCCATTAAGCTGCGTGGCAATCGGCAAATCGATTATCCACCGATAAGAATGGTACGCGACAAGCCCCATCAATAATGATCCGGTGAGTACCTGGGCGCACGGACGGCGTAGGCTTTCGGTCAAAAAGGCGGGCGCTGACTTGGCCAACATTTTCCTCAGTACTCCATATTGCCAAACTGTAGAGATGGCATTGGCCACGGCCAAACCTTCGATACCATAGCCGCAGGCAATAGCTAAAATTGAACCAACGATGTTAATGACCGCAGCCTGAACGGCGGCGCGAAAGGTCGCCTGGGTATTGCCGATGACATTGAGCGCCCGCGTGACCAGAGAAATCATGGCATAAAACGGCATCGCAAGGGCAAACAACACCAAGACGTTGCGGGTCTTCGTACAGTCCGCCGCGGTGAAACGCCCCATCTCAAAAAGCAATTTAATCACGGGCTCCGACAAGACGGCTAAACCGACGGCTGCTCCAATATTCACGGCCAGAATCAGACGCATCCCACGGGCATAGTTGCGAGATAACGCGGAGTCATCCCGTGCGGCGAATGCCGTCGCCAAAGCGGGGAACATCACCGTCGCAATCGAGGCCGAGAATAACCCAATCGGTAACTCCACAATGCGATTGGCAAGGTAGTAGTAGGTTAATCCGGCGCCATCGATATTGAAGGCCAAACTACGGGAGACTAAGAAATTGATCTGCTGGATGCCGGCACCGAGCGCAGCGGGAATGAACGCAACCCGCAAGACCTGCCAAGCCGTGACATCCTTGTTCATCAACCGGGAATTCCAACCTTCCTGCCTCAGTCCCCAAAGCGGAATCAAAAGCTGCAACGCTCCGCCGGCCAGAGCCCCGGCGCAGAGCCAACGCGCCTTCGCCATCATGTCATTCGGGTCCGTGAAATTAATCCCAAATAATCCCAACCCAATGATCATGCAAAGGTTGAGCATAGCCGAAGCGAATTCCGCCAACCCAAAGCGGCCACTAAGATTGACAGCGGAAGTAAATAAAGCAGCGATGCAAATCAAGGGCATGTACGGCATACAATAAGCCGTTAGCTCGGCCGCCATTTGCTGCTTCGCATCCGATACCGAAACGGACCATAACAACGATAAGCCGATGCCGACTAACGTCAGCCCAATTGTCCAAGGAAAAACCCGTCGGAGCACGTAATTTAAGAATCCGAAAGCAACCGATTTACCTTCACGAGCTTGCTTATCCGCCAGCACCGGGACGATGGCGGCGGTCAAAGCGCCTTCGCCCAATAATCGCCGGAAGAGATTAGGAATCTGAAAAGCAAAAAGGAAAGCCGCCCCCACCGCATTGGCCCCAAAGACGTAAGTAGTGACTTGATCGCGGACCAGTCCCAGGACCCGCGAAACCAATGTCCAGGAGGCGGTCTTCGCCATGTCCTGATATTGGCGTCCCTGTTCGCTCATCGCCGCTCAGGGTTGGATGGCACGCATGCCTTCGGCGAGGACTGCCCGCAACGCGGGCACCAGATCTGTCCGCGGCACTTCGGCTTCGGAACGATCCGTCATGCTGCGTACTTTAGCGACGCCTTTGGCGACCTCGGAGCCACCGTAAATAAGCGCATACTTAGCACCTGCGACTTCGGCGGCCTGGATGAGTTTGGGGAATTTACCGTCTTTAAGGTTATATTCCACGCGGAATCCGGCGCGGCGAAGATTCGCCAAATCCTCCAACGCAGCCGGACGGGCGTCTTCACCCAAAATCATGACGTAAAACTCAGGCCCATCAGCGTAGACCGGGATAAGTTTCTTTAGCTCCAAAAGGTCGCGCAGCGTGACATCGCCCATGCCAAAACCAACGGCAGGCAAATCGGGTCCGCCGAGTTTCTTGACCAACGCATCATAACGGCCGCCGCCAGCGAGGGCGCGCGCTTCGCCACCGGTCTCGAAAGCCTCGAAAACAAAACCAGTGTAATAGGCCAAACCGCGAACAATCGTGAGATCAATGGCGATACATTCGGAAAAACCCATCGACTGCAGCGTGGCCAGAAGTTGCTTCCACTCGCCGAGGCGGAGCGTCATGGCTTCGTCACCGGCGGCCAATTTCTCTAAGTCGGCCAAAGAATGGGTGTTGGCGAAAGCTCGGGAAAGCTCCAACGCCCGCGACGGATCAACCGAGGTGCCGACCAATGCCGCCGTCATGGCGTCGAGTAAATCCTTAGGCGAACCGCGCTCCAGTTTATCAACGACGCTCAGAACTGCCGAAGCTTGCGCTTCCGGAATACCGAGGCTGCCCAGGTAACGAAACCAAAGCGTGCGGTCAGAGATACGGATGCGGAAGTCGGTCTGCGTCAGACCGAAACCCATGAGACAGTCGGCACAGAGGGCGATGATTTCGGCATCGGCGGCAGGTCCGGCCTCACCGAGCAAATCCGCGTTAAGCTGATAGAAGGCACGTAAGCGACCCTTCTGAGGTTTTTCGTAGCGGTAGTTTTCGCCCATGGCGAACCAGCGGATGGGCTTAGGCATCCCGTTGGCCTTGGCGCCAACCATCCGAGCCAATGAAGGCGTCATTTCCGGCCGAAGACTGACCTTGCGCCCGCCTTTGTCTTCGAAATTAAAAAGCTGCCGAACAATCTCCTCGCCCGACTTTTCGGTAAAAAGTTCTAAAGGTTCAAGTACCGGCGATTCCCATTCGCGAAAGCCGTAGCGACGACAGGCCTGACGCCATACGCCCATGACATGACCTAAGACCGCACGGTCTTCAGGATAAAACTCCCGGAACCCGGGGAGCGATCGAATATCAGACATGAGCGACGGCGCTTACTGCGCTGGCTTTTCAACGTCGTACGACTTCAATTTAGCTTTCAATTCTTTACCGGCTTTAAATTTGATGACCGCACGCTTGGGGATAATCACATCCGTCTCGGGACGATTAGGATTACGACCTACGCGACTCTTGCGGACCTGTACCTGGAATACTCCGAAATTGCGGAGTTCAACATCGCGCCCGGCCAGCAAAGCTTCGCTGATTGCATCCAACGTCATCTGAACGCTGTCGCGGATATGCTTTTGCGGATAGCCTTTATCCGTAAAAATTTTGATAACGATATCTCGCTTAGTTAGATTATTGGACATGGCCAGATGCGTAAGTGTTGATAGACAAAGGCATGGGAAAGCCAAGGTGGCAATAGCACACCCCAAAAACCTTATTCCAGATTTTGGACCTGCTCCCGAATACGCTCAATTTCGGTTTTAACCTCTAAAACCAGCTTAGTTGTCAGGATTTCAGAGGCTTTGCTTCCGATTGTATTAACCTCACGAAGCAGTTCCTGGACGAGAAAATCGAGTTTTCGACCGCAATTTGGAGTCTCAAGCTCAGCTTTGAACTGAGAAACGTGACTCTTAAGACGAACGATTTCTTCGGTTATGTCAGACCGGTCGGCAAAAAGAGCCAGTTCCTTCAATACCCGGTCGTCGGCCACATCAATGGACAACCCTGCTTCTTTAAGTCGCCTCAGGAGTACGTCACGATGGCGGACGGGCCCGAGGCGCTCGGCGTCCATCATCTCCAAAACCATTTTCTCGATCGCAGCAATTCGCCTTTGTAAATCGATGGACAAAGCTCTCCCCTCTTCCGCTCTCATCTTCAAAATAGCGCTCAAAGCGCCATCAAAAGCGAGGCGAACCTGCGCTTCAACAACCGCAAAATCAGGCAGGACAGCTTGATTACCACGACGTGCTTCTGCCAGTTTAAGCACCAAATCAAGCGAGGGGGGCACACAGGATACGCCGATGGATTGGGCTAAATGTTCGAGTTCTTTAAAGGAACGCTTAGTTGCTTCCGCATCCCAGAGCTTATCGGTGATCGCAGTTGGCGTCGCTTGGGTCACACGTGCCGTCACCTTACCACGTTGTAGGCGAGCGCGAATCCAAGCGGAGGCGACTGCTTCCAAGCCCGACCAAACATCCGGCCCATAGATCGAGACCTGTAAGTTCTTTTGATTAACCGAGGCAATCTCTACGGAGAGCCTGACACCTGGCAGATTAAGCTCCGCCCGGCCGAAGCCGGTCATGGAAGAGGCGCCCATGATCAGAGCTTTATCTCGGTCCCCAGGGCACGCGCAGCACTAAATACGTCCTTATCACCACGTCCCGAAAGGTTGATGATTACAACCTGCTCCTTCGGCAAGGATGCCGCGAGTTTTACGCCATGGGCGACGGCGTGGCTGGTCTCGAGGGCCGGGATGATTCCTTCTTTGTTCGAGAGCAGCTGGAAGGCTTCGAGGCATTCGCTGTCGTTGGCGTAAGCGTAATCTATGCGACCCTTTTCGCGGTAATAAGAGTGCTCGGGACCCACGGCAGCATAATCCAGGCCAGCGGAGACGGAATGCGTTCCTTCAATCTGTCCTTCTTTGTCCATGAGGATGTTCGTCATGCAACCTTGCAGGACGCCAAGTCGTCCTCCGGCGAAACGCGCGGCGTGTTCTCCCTTACTGATGGAACGGCCGCCGGCTTCGACGCCGATGAGGCGGACGCCGGGTTCGTCGAGGAATTCAAAGAAAGCACCGATGGCATTGGAGCCGCCGCCGACACAGGCGACGATGTAGTCTGGCAGACGGCCTTCAGCGCGCAGGATCTGCTGCTTGGATTCGATGGAAATAATGCGATGGAAATCGCGGACCATCATCGGATAAGGGTGCGAGCCATAGGCCGTCCCCAAAATGTAATGTGTGTCTTGGACGTTCGTCACCCAATCGCGCATAGCTTCGTTCACCGCTTCTTTCAAAGTACGTTGCCCGGCTTCTACACCGCGAACCTCGGCGCCCATCAGCCGCATGCGGTAGACGTTGAGCGCCTGACGCTCCATGTCCGTAGCCCCCATATAAATGACGCACTTCAGACCAAATCGGGCGCAGACGGCGGCCGTCGCGGTGCCATGCTGGCCGGCACCAGTCTCGGCGATGATGCGCTTCTTGCCCATGCGGATGGCGAGCAGCGCCTGGCCGATGACATTATTGATTTTATGGGCCCCCGTGTGGAGCATGTCCTCGCGCTTAAGGTAGATACGAGCGCCGCCGGCGTGCTTGGTCAGCGACTCGGCAAAGGTGAGTCCGGTCGGACGTCCGGCGTAATCTCTCAGCATGTCGGCGAAAGCCTGCTGGTAGGCCGAATCGCGTCGGGCCTCGTCGTAGGCCTTGGTCAGGTCCAGCAACGCCGTCATCAACGTTTCGGGAACATACATGCCTCCGAATTGCCCAAACCGTCCATGGACGTCAGGAACCTGAAAACGTGGCTCGGTGGTCGGAATAAGGCTGGAGGCCGACATAAGAATAACCCCATAAAGCGAGAAGATAACCCGAGAGCAAGCGACAAGGGAAGTTCGGCACAGGCTTGCGGAAAGCCAACCATTCAGACAATCCAGACTCATGCGCCGCATCACCTGTGCCCTTCTCTTCCTCACGGGATTCAACGCCTTTGCGGCCGGACAGACCGAAACACCAGCCGAGACTCAGGCCAGCTTCACCTATCAACGCGCCTTGATCACGGGCACCGTCGAAGGCGTGACCGAATTCCTGCCAGTCAGTTCCACCGGTCACATGATCATCAGCGACCGGCTGATGCATGTGCCCCATGATAAGAATATAATGGTAAGCGATGTCAGCGACCGCAAAGGCCGCCCCATCTCGCAAGACCGGGTCGCGGACGATTACATCGTGATCATCCAGGTAGGTGCTATCGCCGCGGTCTTAGTCGTCTTTTTCGGACGGGTGCGCAGCGTCATCGTCGGACTGTTACGTGGAGAACGCGCGGCCCTACGGCTGACCCTAGCGCTCCTTATCGCGTTTTTCCCCTCCGCCCTGCTTGGCCTCTTCTTCAAAGAAGCCATCGGTAAGTATTTATTCTCGGTAGAAGTCGTCGCAGGTGCCTTAATGATTGGCGGAGTCATCATCCTGGGCGCAGAGCGACTTCTGCCTAAGATCGACTTCAACGAAAAAGAGGTTTCGGAAATCAAACTTCGTCAGGCGCTGACCATCGGCCTCTGTCAATGTTTCGCCCTCATTCCTGGCACCAGCCGCTCGCTATCGACCATCCTCGGCGGACGCTTGGCTGGACTTTCAAATCCGGCGGCCACCGAATTCTCCTTCCTGGTCGGCCTCATCACCCTCACCGCCGCCTCCGCCTACAAGATGTGGTCGCTCGGACCTGCTTTGGGGCAAGTTTACCCCACCGGTCCTGCGAGCCTTGGCCTGATTGTCGCAGCCGTGACCGCCTTCATCGCCGTGAAATGGATGGTCAGTTTCGTCTCACGTCGCGGCATGGGGCCGTTCGCTTGGTATCGTATCGTACTGGGCGGTGCCATTCTGCTCGCGCTGGTTCTCGGATATAAGGTGTAAATAAAAATGCCCCTCAGCGCAGACGCGCCAGGGTGCCTGAAAACGGTATGGCGTTAAATTAGGCGCCTAAACCGAAGCCTTCGCGATATTGACGACGCACATAGGCGTTTGCGGCCTTATCATTGGTGACTTCCATTTTTTCGCCATCCCAGAGAAGTTTACGATCAGGGTAACGAATCGCAAGATTACCCATGAGTACCATTTCCGATAAAGGACCCGAATAATCAAAATTCGACGAAGCGGCTTCACCGCCCTTACAGGCGCGGATCCAATCCTTCTCGTGTCCGGTACTGCCCCCAAGAATACGGGGAATCGTCTTAGCGAGTTTCTTAGCTTCCTGCCGCAAGTCGGCATTTAAGATTCGAGGTTTTTCACCGTAACATCCGCAAACGATTTTCGCCTTATCGCCGATGAACAAACAGCCACCATTATGGTCGCCAAAGGAATCTCCTTCTTCCAACTCATCCGGGCGGGAAGGCATCAGCCCGCCATCCCACCAGGTAAGTTCGACGGGGACCAAGCCTTCGCGAGCGGGGAACTTGAAACGCGCAATCGAGGACCGCGGATAACACTCGTTCTTGCTCTTGGTTTCGTGACCAAAGGTCTCGTAGACGGTCGAGACATTGCCTTCGACGCTCGTTGGATAACGTAGCTTCAATGCCATGAAAATCGGGTCGATGATATGGCAACCCATGTCACCTAAGGAGCCGGTACCGAAATCGCACCAGGCGCGCCATTTTCCTGGATGATAAACACTGTTGAACGGTCGCGCCGGGGCAGGACCAATCCACCTATTCCAATCCATCCCTTCGGGAGGCGATTGCACATCCTTCGGCCGTTCCATTTCCGAACTCTGCGGCCAGATCGGACGGTTCGTCCAAGCATGCACCTCGCGAACCTGACCAATCAACCCGGCGGCAATCCATTCGGTCGTCTGACGGATCCCTTCGCCGGAGTGGCCTTGATTGCCCATCTGCGAAACAACCTTATATTTCCGGGCAGCTTCGGTGAGCGTGCGGGCTTCGAAAACGGAGTGAGCAATCGGCTTCTGAACGTAAACATGCTTACCCGCCCGCATGCATTCCATGGCGATATAAGCGTGGGAGTGGTCCGGCGTGGCGATGATGACCGCATCGATATCTTTCTGCTTCTCCAGCATCTCGCGGAAGTCGGTAAAGAGCGCGGCTTTGGGCTGCAACTTGATCGTGCTGGCGCAGCGCTTTAAATCCAAGTCGCAGAGGGCGACGATATTTTCCTCGGCCGAATTGCGCACATTGCTTCCCCCGACGCCACCGAAGCCGATGGCGGCGACGTTTAACTTCTCGTTCGGGGAGACCGTCCGAGCGGAAGAATTAAGCCAAGGGCGGGCGACAGTAAAAGCGGCCGTCGCCATGCCGGCTGATTTAAGGAAATTGCGACGATTGAGCGGGGGTGTCATGGGGGTTGGGGTGAGCGCTTTTTAGTCACCCGCTTTGATTGAGCAAGCGACAACCCTCCGCGGGGACGCCAATCCCTGACTGCGCTCCCAGCCTATCTCTCTGGTTCTATGAATCTTATGACGGAAGATAGGCGACGGCTGACCTCACTTTGCTTTTGACTCCCCCGCCAATCCGAGGTTCATCAAGGAAACCCAAACGACCCTGATGTTTAAGCGCTTCCCCGGGCTATTCACCCAAGCCATTGGTATCGACCTTGGCACCGCCAACACGCTCGTCTTTTTAAAAGATCGCGGTGTCGTCCTGCGTGAGCCCAGCGTCGTCGCCATCCGCACCAGCACCCGCAAACCGATTGCGGTCGGCAACGAGGCCAAAATGATGCTGGGCCGGACCCCGGGAGATATCCAAGCCCTTCGCCCGATGAAAGACGGCGTCATCGCTGACTTCGAAATCAGCGAGCACATGCTCCGCTACTTCATCGGAAAAGTGGCACGAAAATCCCTTTTCACTAACTTGACCGTCGTCGTGGCCGTTCCTTATGGCATCACCGCCGTCGAGCGTCGGGCTGTCATGGATTCGGCCTATCGCGCCGGGGCTGACGATGTGATCACGATTCCTGAGCCCGTCGCCTCTGCGATCGGTGTCGGCTTACCGGTCGAAGAACCTACCGGCTCGATGATTGTCGACATCGGCGGCGGTACGACCGAAGTCGCCGTGCTCTCCCTGGGCGGCATCGTGCACGCTCGCTCCATCCGGGTCGGCGGCGACGAATTTGATACCTCCATCACCAAGTATATCAAAAATTCTTATAACCTGCTTATCGGCGAACGTACCGCGGAAGAAATTAAGATTAAGATCGGGTCGGCGTACGCGCTGGAACAAGAACTCACCTATGAAGTTCGTGGTCGCGACTCCGTCACCGGGCTTCCCCGTTCTCTTCACCTGACCTCGCAAGAAGTCCGCGAAGCCATGATGGATAACATCAACCAAATCATCGAAGCAGTCAAAGGCTCGCTAGAACGGATTCCCCCTGAGTTATCGGGTGATATCTACCTCAGCGGCATCGTTGTCGCCGGTGGTGGTGCCCTGATTCGCGGTATCGATCGTGCCATCTCCGAAGCCGCTGGCGTCCCCGTCATGGTCGCAGAAGACCCTCTTTGCGCGGTGGTCAACGGTACCGGTAAAATCCTCGCCAACTCCTCGCGCTGGAGCGGCCGAGAATAAGCACCGCGGGCTTACCCGCCATGGATAAAAACCGTCAAGGCGCGAAGGCATCTTACGTCGCATTTTTCGCATTTGTGGCGATATGGATTATGTCGCCGAGTTTCGTTCGCATGGGGACCCGCGAGGCGTTCGTCGAGTTCCAAGCTCCGGCCCTGCACCTCGTCGCGAAAGGACGAGACCTCGCCCGTTTCTGGGAACTTAAAAGTAAGAGTGCCGAAGAATTGGCCGCTGCCTCCCGCGACCTCGCCCGCATCAATGCGGCCCTCGAGCTCAAGGTCCGCACCCTCGAAGATATTCGCCAGGAGAACATCCGCTTACGCGAACTCGCGCGCTACGCCGCTCCCAGAGAATTCTTGACCATCGTCGCCCGCGTTGCATCGCGCGACAGTACTTCTTGGTGGCATCGCATCGTCCTCCGCAAAGGCCGTAGCGACGGCGTTCGCCCAGGCTGCCCCGTGGTTTTTTCCGATCGGGTGATTGGAAAAGTTTCCCTGGTGCATCTCAACACCTGCGAAGTGGACCTGGTAACCAGCCCGAACTTCCGTTGCACCGCCTACCTTGAGGGCGATGAACAAGGCCGGATTGTCTTGGTCAGCGGCTTGCCCGCCAATTCACTCGGGACAGCTCGGGCAAAAATCGCCGTCATCCCTATGGACTACCTCCCATCCGCAGGGCAAAGCTCCAAAGTAGTTACCACGGGCATGGGCGGCGTCTTTCCGGCCGGTCTGATCATCGGCACACTTGATGCGAATATCCGCACGACTCAAGAAGGTAACTTCAAGGAAGGCACCCTTCAGCCCAGCCGAAACCTCTTTTCACTGCAGGAAGTCTCCGTCCTTGTTCCGATTCATCCCGCCGCGGGTGAAATTCTGCTCGAAAAACGTTACGAGGATTTTCAATAGGCATGAGTTGGTCCTGGCTCATCATCCTGCTGGCGACTTACCCGTGGCTTTTCGCGGCGGACTTAATGTCGGATTGGACGGCCCCCTGGGGCATAAACGTTTTTATTTCGGGTGCTGCCATCGTGCTGCCCTGCAGCCGACTACGACGCTGGCAAGCCGTTCTGTTTTCGGGGTGCGTAGGTTTTCTCTTCGAAGCTCGCAGGCCCATCCCGGACGGTATCCTCGCTCTGGCATTGGTCGCCGCCGCCATCTTCCTTACCAGCAATAAGCCACTGCTCCGCAGCGCCCCGCGGCTTCTGCGCGCATCGCTCATCGTCAACCTTGCCGCCATCACCCTCTGGTTCAGCGCCGTGGCCCTTACCCTGGGTCAGCTGAGCTTCCGCAATCTCGGCGACTTCCTGCCCCAACTCCTCCTTCAGCTAATCGCCTCAGCCCTGGTGACTCTTATTTTATTCTGGCCCCTCTCGCTCAGTCAGATTGCGGCCCTGGATTACATCAATGCCCCCTTGGCTAATGAAACGCCATGAGAGAGCTTAACGACCTAAAGGTTCTTCCTTCGACCCGCATCGAGCGCTTACGCTTAATCTTTGTTTTTTGGCTATTCTCGGGTGGCTTCATCTACATCGCTGGCGGTCTTATAGTCCGGCAATGGCTGCAGTCCGGCGACCTGAAGGAACAGTCCGACTCACAAAGCAGACGGATCATCCTAAAACCTCCGGCCCGCGGTCTCATCCATGATCGCAACGGTTATGTGCTCGTAGAAAATCGCGTGCGGTGGAGTGTCAAAGCTGACCTCTCCGAACTCCAACCGGAATTCCAAGCTGAATATCGTAAGTTACTGGCCGCCGAAAAGGCCCGTGAAACCGGCCACATCGACCGCGAGAAAATTCAGGATTCGGCGCGCCTCAATGTCCTACAGCGCTGGCTCGATAAAGTCTGGTTCGTGATCGATGCGACGAGTCGTAATGTCAAAAAAAATAAGTTACCGGTCAAATCGAACCCGGTGGATTCTCCCACCGAGCGGCTCGTCAAGATTGATGATCTCAAAAAGCACCTGCGCGAACGCCGTGCCCTTCCCTTCACTTTGGTTTCCGATTTAGCATTTCCGGGTGCTGACCAATCCGTCACCCCTGAAGAAGGCGTCCGGGCCGTCGCTCGATTCGTCGAACAGTTCCCGGTGGATGGCCCGATCCGTCTTGATTCCGACATCATCCGAACCTACCCGCACGGCACTCTGGCCGCCCACGTCCTTGGCTATGTGAAAGATACCGATGAACTACCGCCCAATAGCCTAAACGATGAAAAGAATGAGCTCTTGCAGAAATTACATTATACCGGAAAAAAGGGTGCCGCTGGCATCGAAGAATCTTACAACGAAATCCTTTGCGGTCTAAGCGGCTGGGAGCTCTGGACCAAAACCTCTGCGGGGTATAACAAAGAATTATTACGTAAATCAGATCCGACCCAAGGCACCGCGGTCACCTTATCGCTCGACGTCGAAATCCAACGTGCCGCCGAGAAAGCCCTAGCTCAAATCAAAGATTCGCAAGGTAAAGTCCTGCCAGCGGCGGCGGTCATGCTGGACGTTAACACGGGCGAAATCCTCGCTCTCGCTAGCCAACCGACTTTCAACCCCAACCGACTGGCCGACCGGGTCACGCGGACCTATTTCGATGAGATTGAAACCTCGGGTGGCTGGCTCAATCGCTCCATCCAAGGACTCTATCCTCCCGGTTCCACCTTCAAGGTCATCACGGCCATCGCAGGGATGCGGAATAAAGTCATCGATTGGGACGATATCTTAGAATGCGGTCCAAGCTACCGTGTGGGCGGCCGCGATTTCCCGGAACATGACCCAGCCGGTTACGGTCAAGTCGACCTTGAAAAAATGTTGGCCGTATCCTGTAACGTCTGGAATTACCAAGTCGGTCTGGGCGTCGGCATCGAACCCTTGGCGGCGGAAGCGCGGCGTTTCGGATTAGATACCCCCTTACTCCAGATGCCACCAACGGCTGATAATAAAAATGCGACCGAACTCCCCTTCCCCGCCAACCGTGGCCTGGTCGTCCCGGATACCGCTTATAAATTGAGGATTGGGGCGGGCCCATGGACCGGGGGCGACACCGCGAACACCGCCATCGGCCAAGGCTTCCTGTTGACCACCCCTTTGCACATGGCCTGCGTCGCCGCGTCTATCGCCCGCGGAGAAACGAGAACCACACCCACGATCATTCACGACCCCGGGCGCGACGGTCGACACCAAGGTGCCGAAGCGATCGGGCTGAATGGGTTGCAATTAGCCGCCCTGCGCTCTGGGCTTAACCGTTGCGTCGAAGAGGGTACCGCCCGCAGCGTCATGATCCCCGGCCTGGCGTTCGCCGCGAAGACCGGCACTTCTGAATACTTCCAAAAAGGCCAGAAGGCCCACCTTGCTTGGATCATCGGTTACGCTTCGGCGGATAATCCGGCCGTCGCTTTCTGCGTGCTCGTCGAAGGCCAGCTCGATACCAGCACCTGGGGTGGCAAAACCGCCGGTCCGGTCGCGCGCGACATGATCCTTGCTTGGGCCAAGAAAACGCCGGTCAGCGAAGTAAAGAACGAAGCCGAAGTGCCCGCGCGCTAAGCCCGGATCAAGACCGGTGTACCGACCGGCGTGATATCGAAGATATGGATGATATCCGCATCGGAAAGCAGAACGCACCCATGGCTGTTGGGCTGTCCGAGTTTCGCGACTTGATTCGTGCCGTGAAGATAAACGAAGCGGGCTTTGGTATCAACGACCTGCCCGGCGGCATCGGTGCCTGCGTTGACACCGTTCTCCAAACCCTCCAACCAAAGGATGCGGCTGGTAATCAAATTGTCTTCGGGCGTCGGCCAATCAGACGATAGTACCCCAGTGGCCTTTCGGGCCTTAAAGACCATGCTAGCGGGCGCAGCGGAGCCGATCTTTTCCGCCACTCTATGGAGCCCATAAGGTGTTTGCAGAGAATCTTGAATACAGCCCAAACCTGCGCGGGCCGTACTGATAACGAAGGACCGCAAGGCCCCTTTGCTTAAAATCCATAGTTTTTGCTGGTCAATCGACACAACGATGCAATCTTCCGCAACAGGGAGACCCAGCGCTGTGAGGCGATCGGACATCTCCCGCATCAAAACCATAGCTAACTCAGAACATGGCATATCGTATCGGCATCGTGGGCGTGACAGGCGCGGTGGGTCAAGAACTGCTGGCATTAATGGCCAAGCGGAACTTCCCGGTCGCGGAACTCCGCCCCCTGGCTTCCGCTCGCTCCGCGGGGACTAAGGTCACCTATGGGGGCCGCGAATGGACGGTCCAGGAAGCCAAGCCGGAAGCCTTTGATGGTCTTGATTTTGCTATTTTTAGCGCCGGCGGCTCCATCTCCCTCGCCCTTGCCCCCGAAGCGGTCAAGCGCGGGGTCATCGTCATTGATAACAGTTCCGCTTACCGGATGGACCCCACCGTCCCCCTGGTCATCCCTGAGATCAATCCGCAGGCCTTAGAAACGCATCAAGGTATCATCTCAAATCCCAACTGCTCGACCGCCATCGCCTTGATGGGTCTCTACCCCCTTCATCAAGCTTTCGGTCTCAAGCGTTTCTTCGCCTCCACCTATCAGGCAGTCTCCGGCACCGGAGCGGAGGCCATGCGCGAGTTAGACACCCAAGCCCGAGCATGGGCTCGCGGTGAAAGTTCCCCCGCCAAAGTTTATCCTCACACGATTAACTTTAACGTCATCCCTCAGGTCGACTCCTTTCTGGAAGACGGTTACACCAAGGAAGAAATGAAGATGCTCAACGAAGGTCGCAAAATCATGAACCTCCCTGACCTCAAAGTCACGACGACTTGCGTACGTGTCCCAGTCTTCCGGGCCCACTCCATCGCCCTCAGCGCTGAATTTGAACGTCCGGTCGACCTGACCGTCGCTCGTCAGGCCATCAGCAACTTCCCCGGCGCCGAGTTATGCGATGATCCGGCCAATAAGAAATACCCCATGCCGCTTGATTATGCTGGCAAAGAAAAATGCGGTGTTGGTCGCCTTCGCAAAGACAGCCTTTTTGATAACGGTCTGTCTCTCTGGGTAAGTGGAGATCAACTTTGGAAAGGCGCAGCCCTCAATGCCATCCAGATTGCGGAAGCCCTCCATGCCCGCGGTCGGCTCGCCCGCCGCTAAGCACGACGATGGCCCGGAGCAATGACCGCGCCCCGCGCCATGCGGACCTAAATAAGCCTCTCAAACTTTATGATGAGGGGGACATTACGGCCCTGCTCTCCGAACATAAGAATCCACTCATCCTGATTCTCGATGGTGTTCAGGACCCGCATAACCTCGGGGCCTGCATCCGTACGGCCGAATGCGCAGGTTGCGCCTTTGTCATCATCACCAAGAAGAACTCTGCTCCAGTCAACGAAACCGTGCGTAAGGTAGCTGTGGGCGCCGCGGAAACGCTCCCCATCGTCCAAGCCAACAATCTCCGCAACGCCTTGGTTAAACTCAAGGATGCCGGCGTATGGGTTGCCGGCACAAGCGATCACAAGACCAGCCAATCGCTCTTCGACGCAAAACTGTCCGGCCCCCTGGCCATCATCCTTGGCGCCGAAGGCGACGGTATCAGACACCTGACCGCCGAGACGTGCGATTTCTTGCTTCGCATCCCCATGCTTGGTGCGGTCCCCTGTCTCAATGTCTCCGTATCTGCAGGCGTTTGCCTCTTCGAGGCCTTACGTCAAAGAGGTGAACGTTAAAGGGTCAGAAATTACTTTACCAACGGTCATTTGATGGCTTGTATCGACTTGGTTCGTAGAGGCTGGATAGCTCAATGGTAGAGCAGTTGACTTTTAATCAATTGGTTCCGGGTTCGAGTCCCGGTCCGGCCACTTTGAACACCGCTTAAAGGTCAGGCCCTATGGCCTGTTTTCGTGCTTGAAAAAATCCCGCCAGTCCGCACTCATTCACGTTCCGCTGTCTGGCCGGATAGCTCAATGGTAGAGCAGTTGACTCTTAATCAATTGGTTCGGGGTTCAAGTCCCCGTCCGGCCACCAGCGGGAAACCTTTTAAAGGGTTCTCCGTTTGGCCAAGAGCCGGCGATAGCGATCGGCCATATAAGCAGCATGGCAGGCGCGGCAGTAGCTATGATGCGTCCCCGAGGCCGTCAGCCAATGGAACATCTGCAAGGGTAATTCCTGTGCGCATTGGGCACATTCTTTCTTGTTCACGTGCCGTTTGACCGCTCGCTCCTTGAAACGTTGTTGGACCGTAGTCCCCAAACAAGGCTTACAGAAGGGGTGCAAAGCCGCCGAGCCATGCAACCGATGAAATAATTCAAGGGGTTTGGCTTTGCGGCAGAGACGGCAGGTTTTCTTGGGAGGGGTGCTCATGGCAGGACAAGCAAATGAACGGGCCGACTCCCTGCAATCGGAAGGACCTAAGGTCTAATACCCAGAAATAATAACCGTATTAAAATTATTCGACGGTTACCGACTTCGCCAAGTTACGGGGCTGATCGATGGCGCAACCGCGCAGTCGCGCCACATGATAGGCAAGCAATTGCAAAGCTACGGCGGCGGGAATAGTCGCCACGAGCGGATCACAATCAGGGATGCGGATTACCTGATCGGCCACGGCCGCGGAGCCAGTCTGCGACACGAGCGCAATGACTTGGGCGCCGCGAGCGCGACATTCTTCCGCGTTACTCAGCACCTTATCGACCACGGGGGACTGATTGGCGATGACCACGACCGGCGTTCCGGGCGTAAGTAAGGCGATCGGGCCATGTTTTAATTCAGCCGCATGGTAACCTTCCGCATGGATGTAAGAAATTTCCTTCAGTTTCAAGGCGCCCTCCAGGGCCACTGGATGCATTGGCCCACGCCCCAAGAAGAAGGCATGCTCATGGGGGGCGATGACGGCCGCCACCTGGGCGATGGCATCATTCTGCGCCAACACTGCTTCAATAAGCTCAGGCAGGCTTTGAATCTGCTGGGCGATAGCCAAACCGCGTTCCGCCGAAAGGTGTCGACTGCGTCCGAGTTTCAACGCCATCAATAATAATACCGCGACCTGGCCGGTAAAAGCCTTGGTCGAAGCCACGGAAATCTCAGGTCCGGCATGCAAGTAGACGCCACGACCGGTTTCACGCGCGATTGTGGATCCCACCACATTCACCAACCCCATGACCATCGTGCCCTTCTCCTTCGCCTCCCGGACGGCGGCCAAGGTGTCTGCCGTCTCTCCGGATTGTGAAATGGCGATCACCAGGTCGTGCGCATCGACGATGGGATTACGATAACGGAACTCGGCCGCTTGCTGAACCTCGGAGGAAATCGTGGCTAATTCTTCGAAGGCGAACTCACCGACCATGCCGGCATGGAGCGAAGTACCGCAACCGACCATGATGATGCGCCTGATTTCGGCCAATTCGCGCGGCGAGGTACCCATCCCGGACAACACTGCCGTTCCCTGCTGGGCATCGATACGACCCCGGAGAGCGTTACGTACCGACTCCGGTTGTTCATGGATCTCCTTGAGCATGAAATGCTCGAAACCGCCCTTTTCGACAGCTGCGGCTTCGAGTTCAAGGTCGGCGACGTCGCGCTCAATCGGTGCATGATCGATATCGGTAATCTGGACGGAATCCGCTTTCAATAAAGCGATGTCGCCATCGTTCAGATAGATGACGCGCCGCGTATGCGACACCAAGGCCGACGCATCGGAGGCGACCAAGCATTCGCCTTCACCAACGCCGATGACCAGAGGACTGCCCTTTCGGGCGGCAACAATGATACCTGGCTCATCCGCGGCCATGACCGCAATACCATAGGCGCCTTCGACCTGCCGGAGTGCCCGCGTGACCGCCTGACGTAGGTCGCCCTTATAAAATTCGCCGATTAGGCGCGAGAGCGCTTCGGTATCGGTCTCCGAAACGAAAACGTGTCCTTTGGCTTCAAGCTTCTGCCGGATATTCCGATAATTTTCGATGATGCCATTATGCACCAAGCAGATCCGTTGCGAGGCATCCCGATGCGGGTGCGCATTCGCTTCGGTCGGCGCCCCGTGCGTGGCCCAGCGCGTATGCGCGATACCAACGGTGCATCGGCCTTGAAGCTCCTCGCTCCAGTTGAGGTCGATTTTTTCGCTCAGTTTAGCGACTTTACCGACGGCCCTCGCCACCAGAAGTTCGCTACCTTCCTGGAGCGCCACCCCCGCCGAGTCGTAACCGCGGTATTCAAGACGGCGTAAGCCGCCTAAAAGAACAGGAGTCGCGGACACGCGACCAACATATCCAATGATGCCACACATAAAAAGTTTAGGAAATCAGGTCGCGATCGACAATCGCTCCCGGTAAAGTGGTGAGGTGCGGCCAAATCTTACGGCCGGGGTAAATGGAAGTATTGATTCCCGTATGCACTTTATCTCCGATAATGGTCCCGAGCTTACGCCGACCGGTTTCAATCAAATCGCCGGCGACCATACTCCGATGGGCCTTACCGTCGTGACGAAGATTGGAAGAAATCGTACCAGCGCCTAGGTTCACGCCTTGGCCTAAAATCGAATCACCGATATAAGCCAAGTGACCCACGTTCGTCTGGTTAAGCAGGATGGAATTTTTAATCTCTACGGCCTGCCCGATGTGACAACCATCACCAATCGAAGTAGATCCACGGATATAACAATGCGGGCCAATCTTACAGTTGTCGCCGATGACGACATCGCCCTCGATGACGACCCCAGGTAAGAGTCGCGTGCCCTTGCCCAGCTGCAATCGACCCTTGACGTAAAGTAACGCCGGGTGGACTAACCAAGGGTGAAACTCCAGCGGACGGCTAAACTTCACCTTGGCCGCCAAGGCCGCTTCGTTCGCGCGCAGCAAGTCCCAGCTGTAGGAAATTGAAAATGACTTAACCGCGAGCATCGTCGCGCTACCGGCCTGGGATTTTCTGGCCAAGATCTTACCATCGGCCTGCGTCAGGATACCAGCGGAACTATCGGCCAGGAAGGTAAGGATATCGGCGACATCTAACCAAGCATCGGCCTGCACTTCCAGTGTGGCTTTAGCGTCCGATGACGGCCCGACGCCTGCCTGTAAGAGGGCCGTGGCCTGATGCTGCTTTAAGGAAATATTCGCTAAAGGGAAATCCGCCAAAGAACGTGTCAACGTCAACGGATGACAACGGACGGAATCGGGGGACCCCGCAAAGATAAACGTCAGTTTCATGCGAGGTCAGCGAAATCGGCCACGACGGCGTCAGCGAAAAGTTTAGACCAGCGATCGACCTCTCCTTGCTCCCGATGCTCGACGAGGATGCGCAGTTTGTTCTCCGTCCCGGAATAGCGGATTAGGTGGCGGCCGGTCTGGCCAAAAGCAGCGTCGGCTTTTGCCAGCGTTTCCTGCAAGCGTGACAGCTTCTCCAAGGCGACCTTGGCTTTAACTTTCATATTAACGAGCGACTGCGGGTATTCTTGCATGCCTTGGGCGAGGTCAGCCAAGGTTGCTCCTTTATTTCGCATCATCCGCAGCACCTGCAAAGCGCTCAAGATGCCATCCCCGGTCGTCGCGTAATCCGCAAAGATGAGGTGCCCAGAATTTTCGCCACCAAAAGAAAGACCGTCCTTCCGTAAGGCCTCGATTACATAGCGGTCGCTGACCGGCGTAGTCACCACCCCTATGCCGGCATCACGCATGGCTTCATGTAATCCAAGATTAGACATAACCGTACAGACCATCTTATCGCCGCGGAGGCGGCCTTCCTGATGCAACGCCAAGGCACAGAGAGCCAGGATGCGATCCCCGGAGACCGCGGTGCCAGTGGCGTCGGAAAAGATCACCCGATCCGCATCCCCATCCAAGGAAATGCCGACGTCGGCCCCATGCTCGCGCACCAACACGCCCGCCGCTTCGGGATGTAAAGCTCCACAGCCGGCATTGATATTCATACCGTCCGGATCGACGCCCATCTTCACGACCTTTGCACCCAGTTCCTTAAAAATAAGCGGCGCGAGCAGATAGCCTGCGCCATGCCCACAATCGACGATGATCTTCATTCCCGCCAGAGACGCTGGCCCTAAGCTCTGCTTTGCGTATTCGATATAACGACCCCGGGCATCATCGATGCGATAAGCTTTGCCAATCTTATCCCCCGTCACGCCGGAGGCTTTGATGTCTGATAAGATATCTTTTTCGACCAAGGCTTCGAGCTGGTCGGACAACTTATATCCGTCGGGTCCGAAAATCTTCAGCCCGTTATCCTCATAAGGATTATGCGAGGCGGTTAACATGATGCCGGCGCCACAACCCATGGACTTGGTCAAGTGAGCGACTGCCGGAGTCGGCATCGGACCGACCAGAAAAACATCCATCCCGCTACCGACCAAGCCGCTCGTTAAGGCAGTCTCTAACATATAACCTGAGATCCGGGTGTCCTTACCGATGATAACGCGGTTATGATTAGCCCCGCTCGACTTGAGTACTCTGGAAATAGCTTGGCCCGTCCGCAGCGCGATTTCGGGAGTTATCGGGTATTCGTTGGCTTTACCACGGATACCATCTGTTCCGAAGAGTTTGGTCACCATGCCCTTATTCCTTATTTATCCCTTAGTTTTGCAAGTTTAAATGAGCGAAATCACTCTTTAATGAATGATATGACTGATACAGTCATAAAGTCTTAAATTCCTAAAAAAAATGGTTAATCTGTGAATAACCCACCCGAGATTTAAGACTGAAACTCTTCAAGCAAGCATTTGCGAGATTTGGCCAATCCAAGTCGAAGCCAAGAAAGCCCTACTGCCAGAGAGCAGAAAAGGGGGACCGCAAAAAACCTCTACAGGAACAACCAGGTGGGCTTATGTGTCCTACCCCTACGATGTCATCGTCCCGCAACATCGTCGTTCTTGTCTGTCTCTTCGGCATCACAAGCTACGGCGCCGATGAATCTGTGGATTTCAACCGGGAGGTGCGGCCCATCCTCTCGGACCGCTGTTACGGTTGCCACGGACCGGATGCAAATAAGGGACGCAAGGCCGGCCTCCGTCTCGATGAAATCGAAGGCGCGACTAAAAAACTTAAGAGCGGTGAAATCGCGATCGTCCCGGGCGATCTCGAGAAGAGCACGATGGCTCATCGGATCGTCTCGGCCGACCCCGAAGAGATCATGCCGCCGCCCGAGCTGCATCGGCCGCTCTCCGCCGCGGAGCAGGACATCCTGCGGCGCTGGATCAAGCAGGGCGCAAAATATGACCCCCATTGGGCGTTTGTCAGTCCGGTCGCTCAT
Organism: Verrucomicrobiota bacterium; assembly: GCA_037131085.1. GTDB lineage: Bacteria > Verrucomicrobiota > Verrucomicrobiia > Opitutales > UBA953 > UBA953. Next base: position 53,432 of record JBAXRS010000004.1, read on the forward strand.
GCCGCGCCAGCCGTGGCAGACCCGTCCTGGCCCAAGGATCCGCTCGACGCCTTCGTCGCCAACCAAGCCGCGAAAGCAGGACTGAAATTATCCCCTCCCGCTGACCGTACCACCTTACTTCGCCGCGCATCCTTCGCGCTGACCGGCCTGCCCCCGACCAACGGCGAGGTCGACACCTTCCTATCCGATAAGTCTGCAGACGCTTATGAAAAGCGCGTCGACGCGATGCTAGCTTCTCCGCGCTTCGGCGAACACCTGGCCGTGAACTGGCTCGACCTCTCAAGATACGCCGACACCTGGGGCTATACGGGTGACAACCCCATGTTCGCTTGGCCTTGGCGCGATTGGGTGCTGAAGGCGTTTAATGACAACAAACCCTATGACGAATTCCTGACCGAACAGCTCGCCGGCGACCTACTACCCGACCCAACGCAGGAACAACGGGTGGCCACGGCCTATAATCGCCTTCACCGGATGACTTTCGAAGGGGGATCCATCGCCGAAGAGTTCCGCCAAGACGGTATCAATGACCGCGTGATGACCGCCGGCTACGGCTTCATGGGCCTGACGTTGGAGTGCTCGCGCTGCCACGACCACAAATACGACCCTATCTCCCAACGGGACTACTATTCGATGGCGGCGATGTTCAGTGACCAGAACGAAAATGGTCTACTTTCATACCACGGAGAAGTACCTCCGCCCTTCGTCCGTCTCTTCAAATCCGATGCCGATCGGAATAAGGAAGCCGAACTACGGGCCACCGTGCGTGCAGCGGAACAAGGCCTAGTGACTACCCGCACCGTCACGGAGAAGGTAGCCGTCACGGTGCCAACTCCGCTCGCCCATTTCCCGCTCGAGTCTTTCACGAAGACCGGCGTCGACGATAGCGTGGCGGGCCGTAAGCCAGCCAAGTTCGAACGTCGTGGTTCCCCTGAAGACCTCCAGCTTGTTCCGGGCGTCAAAGGTCAGGCGGTGAAGTTCGACGGTGATGCCGGCTTCATCCTTCCGGAATTCAAACAGCTCGGTCGCTTCGATGCGTTCACGTTCTCGGCCTTCCTACGTCTCGGCGAGAAGAACGCTCGCGCCACGGTGCTCCATGCCACCGGTCGCTATACGGGTGACGGCGATGCCTCAGGCGTCGAACTCCTGGTCGATCACGGCAAACTTCGCTGGAGCATGATTCACCTCTGGCCCAACAGCGCGGTCTCCATCGAGACTGCCACCGAGTTTCCGGTCGGCACCTGGCAGCGCGTAACGGTCACTTACGACGGTTCTTCCAAAGCAGCTGGACTGCACATCTATCTGGATGGCCGCGAAGCGAAGACGACAGTCGTGCGCGACACGCTGCATGCCAAACCGCGCGACAATGCCCTCGAGATCGGTTCGCGTTCACGTGACGCCGGCTTCCGTAACGGCTCCCTCGACGAGATTCAGCTCTGGCGCACCTCCCTCACGGCGGCTGAAGTCGCGGTGCTGCATGGCGCCGACGCTTTGACTCTTCCTGAGTTAGTTCTAGCCGAGCATGCGCGCCTTCGGGCCAATCCAACTTATACCCAGGCTTGGTCTCGGCTTCAGGAAGCCCTGCGAGCCCTCGCCGCCCATCAGGACTCAGCGCCGGCCTTCTTCGCGATGGAACACTCTGACCTCGCCCCAAAAAGCTATGTGCTGACCCGCGGCGAATACGATAAACCCGACCTCTCCAAACTTTGCGAACCTGGCGTCCCCGCGCGTATCTTCCCTTGGAATGACTCCTTACCGAAGAACCGCCTCGGTCTCGCCCGCTGGATGACTGATCCGAAACACCCGCTCACCTCCCGAGTGATGATCAATCGTTTATGGGCGCAGGTCTTCGGCTCTGGTCTGGTAAATTCGAGTGAGAACCTTGGCATGCAAGGCGATCTTCCCTCCCACCCCGAACTACTCGACACCTTGGCCGTCGATTTCATTCACAGTGGTTGGAACACCAAAGCGATGCTACGCCGCCTGGTTCTGAGCGCCACCTTCCGACAATCTTCCACGCCCAGCGCCGAGGCTCGCGAGAAAGATCCAGCTAACAAGCTGTGGGCGCGCGGCCCAGTCCTAAGACTGACGGCTGAAATGGTACGCGACCAAGCCTTGATTGCCGCAGGCACGCTCGTGGAGAAAGTCGGCGGCGAAAGCGTGCAGGAATCTGCCAACCGTCGAAGCCTCTACACCTACCGTAAGCGCACGGCCCCTCCCGATAATATGCTGATCTTCGACGCTGGCTCGCGCGAAGTCTGCCAACCTAAACGTCTTAATACCAACACCCCGCTGCAGGCGCTGGTACTCTTGAATAATCCGGGCTTCGTCGAAGCCGCCAAGAACCTCGCGATTAAAGTAAGTAAGTACGCAGCTGAACCTACGGCGCAGATTTCCCAAGCTTTCCGGCATGTATGCACGCGTGACCCACGCCCCTCCGAGCTCGCCGCCCTGAACGAACTTTATATCGCGCAGAAAGCGAATCCGCCGCAATTCGCCCAGGTCGTATCGACGCCAACTAAGCCCGAAGGCAAGGCAGATTTGAAAACGAAGAAGAAAGCTCCGGTCGCATCCGGTCAGGCATCCGTGAAGATTCCCGCCGACCCATCGCTCGCCGCCCTCACCCTCGTCTGCTCCACCATCATGGCAAGCGACGCTGCCGTCACCTCACGCTAATCACCATGCATTCCCCTAAGCCTTGCTACGATAGCCTGATACAACCCACACGGCGCCATTTCCTCGGCACCTCTGCGCTGGGCATAGGCGCTTTGGCCATGCGCAGCCTCGTCGGCGATGCGCACGCAGCACCGCTCCCCAAAGGCACGCACTTCCCGGCCAAAGCGAAACGCGTCATCTACCTTTTCCAAGCCGGCGGGCCTTCTCAATTTGAGACCTTCGACCCTAAGCCTTTGCTTCGGGAAAAGAACGGCCAGCCCTTGCCGGACTCGGTGCGACAAGGCCAACGTCTTACCGGCATGAGCGGATACCAGGCGACGCTTCCACTCGCTGGCGCTTTCACGGATTTCAAGAAATATGGACAATGCGGCACGGAATATAGCGACCTCATGAGTCACACGGGCGAAGTCGCCGACGACCTTTGCGTGATCCGGACGATGCACACCGAAGCCATCAATCACGACCCGGCCATCACTTTCTTCTGCTCTGGCAACCAAGTCGCCGGCCGCCCCTCGATGGGCGCCTGGGCTTCTTATGGCCTAGGTAGCATGAACGAAAACCTTCCGGCTTTTATCGTCATGGTCTCGCAAGACGCGACCAAAGATCAGCCGCTTTATTCGCGCCTGTGGGGTTCAGGTTTTCTGCCTTCCGAACATCAAGGGGTGCAATTCAAAGCCGGCAAAGAGCCGGTACTCTACCTCACCAATCCCGAAGGCGTTTCGCCCCATGCTCGCCGCAACATGCTCGATGCCCTCGGTAAACTTAACGCCGATCAGCGGGCCACCGAACTCGATCCGGAAGTTGATGCGCGGCTAGCCCAAGCGGAAATGGCTTATCGCATGCAAACCAGCGTACCCGAAGTCGCCGATCTTTCCAAAGAGTCCGCTGCCACCCTCGCGATGTACGGGGAGAGCGTAAAGACGCCCGGCTCCTTTGCCGCGAATTGCCTACAAGCCCGACGACTCATCGAAAAAGGCGTACGCTTCGTGCAACTCTTCCATCAAGGCTGGGATCAACACGGCAGCCTGCCCAATGGCATCAAACGGCAGTGCCAACAAACCGACCAAGCCTCGGCGGCTCTAGTTAAGGATCTTAAACAACGAGGTCTACTTGAAGATACTTTGGTAATCTGGGGCGGAGAATTCGGTCGTACGGCCTACTGCCAAGGCAAGATGACCAAAGATAATTACGGGCGAGACCACCACCCACGCTGCTTCAGTATCTGGATGGCGGGCGGCGGCGTGAAAGGTGGCTATGTCCACGGCGCCACCGATGAGTTTGGTTATAACATTGTGAAGGACCCTGTCCACGTGCACGACCTCCACGCGACCATGCAACACCTCCTCGGCGTCGACCATGAACGGCAGACTTTTAAGTTCCAAGGTCGCTACTACCGCCTGACCGATGTCGCCGGCAACGTGGTCAAAGCAGTGATTGCATAGGCACCCAGTCTGATTTCTGCTAAGGGGGATGTCAGTTGAGCCAACAGGACCTTCGTCCGCCGTCACCTCACGCCCGTTTCGCCTTTATCTGGCGTCGATCGTACTCGGTACAATCGCGATTCAGATCCAAGGGGTAGCCGTGGCCTGGAAGGTCTTTAAGCTTACGGAAAAAAATGGCCCCGAGACCGCCGCATTGGCCCTAGGTGCCATCGGCTTAGCTGAAGTCATCCCCTTTGTCAGTTCGGTGCTCTTTGCCGGGCATGTCGCTGATAACAATAATCGAAGACGCATCGCCATCGGTGCCCTGCTCACGATGTTTATTTTGGGCCTGTTCCTGTTTTTGCCGGAATTCCTTTCCGCCCGCTGGGCCAAGCTGACGGTCATCTACGGGGTCGTTATCCTGGGTGGACTCGCTCGCAGCTTTCTCACGACCGCCCGCCAAGCGATCATCGCCGAGATTCTACCCCGCCATTTGCTCTCGGTCGGTGTCCGCTGGCGTAACACGCTCTTTGAGTTAGCCTGCGTGATTGGGCCAGGTCTCGCTGGCCTCTTGCTCTGGTTAGGGGGCGAACACGGCGAACTTTTCGCCTACGCCGCGATGGCTCTCTGCTTCGCAGGTTCGCTCGGGCTGACCATTGCTTTACGCACCACGCAAAGTCTGCAATCGCGCAAAGCCGAACCCATCTTCGTAAGTTTACGCCAAGGCATTGATTTCATGCTTAGCCAGCGCGTGATGCTCGGCGCCTTCACGATGGACCTCTTCGCCGTCCTACTCGGAGGAGCCGTGGCGCTATTACCGATCTTTGCCGGTATGCTGGGCGTCGGCGCTTTAGGTTTCGGGCTACTGCGGGCTGCCTCCTCAGCGGGCGCCGTGCTGATGTCCATCTACCTCATCGTCCGCCCGCCCCTCGAAAGGGCTGGACCGACGCTTTATGCCTCGTTCGTCGTCTTCGGATTAAGCACCATCGGTTTCGCCCTGGCCATTCCGCTTGCGCAAGCGTTCGGGTTGGGCCTGACCGCGGCCTTTGTGTTCTCGATCGTCTTCCTACTCATCGGTGGCGCCGCCGATGCCGTTAACGTGATCATCCGGCAGACGATTCTACAAACCAGTGTACCGCCCGAGATGATGGGACGCGTCTCGGCGGTGACGGCGGTTTTCATCGGGTGCTCCAACGAACTCGGGATGGCCGAATCGGGCCTGGCCGCCAAACTTATGGGGACGGTTAATTCGGTGGTCTTTGGTGGGCTGGCAACCTTCGGGGTGATCGCGCTTACTTCTTGGAAATTCCCCGAAATCGCCCGGTTACGCCGAATCGGACACGAAGTGAAGTCGTGACCCGCTTGGGCTTGTGTCCTTTCGTCAGGGTTTCATATTTCTATTCCCCCTATGAAACTCCGTTTCCTCCTTCCCTCCCTACTGGCGCTTTCCCTTTTGGGTGCCGAGCCCAAGAAGCCTGACTACGATGCACAATATGTCTTGGGATCGGACTCCCAAGTGAAACCCAACGTTCCGAAAGGCGAGGTCCGCGAATTCGAGATGAAAGACTCCAAAGCCTTCCCAGGTTACGGACGGAAATGGGCGCTCTATATTCCCAAGCAATACGACGGCAAAAAACCCGCCGCGCTCATGGTCTTCCAAGACGGCTTAGGCTATGTGGCGCCGACGGGCCCTTGGCGTGTCCCAACGGTCTTCGACAACCTCATCGCATCCGGAAAGATGCCGGTGACCATCGGGCTCTTCATCAATCCCGGCTTCATCCCAGATCCGAAAAACCCCTCGGGCAAAGACAAGAAAGGCAAGCCGCTCGGAAAATCGAACCGCTCTTTCGAATATGACAACGTCACCACGGCCTATGTGAGCTTCCTGATCAATGAGATGATCCCCCTCGCCGAAGCCCAAGGTTTGAATATCTCCAAAGAAGCTTCGCACCGCGCCATCGCCGGCTCAAGCAGCGGCGGCATCTGCGCCTTTAATGCGGCTTGGCACCGTCCCGACCAATTCAGCAAAGTCTTCACGACCATCGGCAGCTTCACCAATATCCGTGGCGTCATCAGTAAAGGCA
>JBAXRS010000005.1:0-48930 GCA_037131085.1 Verrucomicrobiota bacterium
CTTAAAATCTGCCGCCGAAAGGCTTACCGGTTCGAGTCCGGTCTTGGGCACGACAACTTTGGCGAGATGCTAGTAGAAATCAGGCGAGGTTGCGCTTCCCTGTAAAATGAGACGAGCCGTTCGGTTAGAACGGCTCGTTATGGATTTCCGAAAATCCGGACAAATAAGTCCAGAGCTCTAGCTACGGAGCTCTGGGGTCGGGTACGGTGAATATTATTTCTTCTTCCGTTAGTCGCCCTCGCGACTGTTGCATCCTTTATAAGGGAGGCTCTTACCTGAGTGAAATTGACTGAAGGTGTTGTGGGCGTCCTGAGGGAGAGTGTCAACGGATTCCTCTTAAAGCCCGATAATAGGAGAGAAATCAGCACCGAAGGCTATTAGAGGCCTATAAAGGGCTCTGAAACGGGGTATAGACCGGTCAGCGTTTCAGGCTGAAGGGCGTGAAATCGGTGTCGGTGTCGAACGTGTCGACACCTTCGGCGTTCTTCAGTTTGGCGCAGGCCCAGTAGGTAAACGGGGTCATGATCACTTCGACAAGCACCTTGAACATCCAGTTCGCCAGCATCACGGCGACGAGCGTCTTAGGGCTCCAGATACCGAGGAAGGCGAGCGGGTAGAAGATCAGGCTGTCGACGCCCTGGCCGATGAAGGTCGAGCTGATAAAGCGCAACCAAAGATGGCGGCCTTGCGTGCGCACCTTGAGCTTCGCGAGGACATACGAGTTGAGGAAATCGCCGACGAAGAACGCGATGATGGAGCCGATGGCGATGCGCCAGCCGCCGCCGAAGCAGGTGACAAGGGCCGGTTGGAGCTGTGCGCTGAACGGTTCGTTCGGGCTGGCCGGCATCGCGAGCACGACCCAGGTCATGACCGTCGCGAAGAGCATCGCGCCGAAGCCGGCCCAGATCACGCGGCGCGCCATCGCGTAGCCGTAGACTTCCGTGAGGATGTCTCCGAAGAGGTAAGACAACGGGAAGAAAATATTGCCCGCTCCAAAGTCCGTGGGGCCCAGGAGCGGGAAGTTAACCTGCACGACCTTCGCCGGTCCAATCAGATTCGAGCACAGTAACACCGCCACGAATGCGCCGAGGATTAAGTCGTAGTAGCGGAAGTTGCGGGTCATCATTAACTAAATTGGAAGGAGCTTTGCCGATTACAAGCGGGGTGGCGGAAAATCAGCGAGCCAGCGTTTCGCGAAGGGTGGGCTCGAAGAGGTCGCCTCGGCTTAAGAAGCAGGATGTGCAAAGCATAAGCCCAAGGAGGGAGCGGAGATAAGGGAGTTTCATCCAACTTTAGATTAGGTTCAGAGCGCGGTCCCTGCAGATATGGCCAAGGCGCGGATTTGGGCGAAGGGTTTCTCGTAGTCACCCAAGGCGCGGATATAATCATCTTTGGCTTTTTCGGTGCGTTGCATGGTCGGTTCATTTGCATGCCGAGCTTCTTCGAGGCGGCTGCGCTCGCGATCTTCTTGGGCTTCGGCGGCGGCCAGGTTCGAGGTCTCGTGGAGAATTTGTTCCTGCAACATCAGGACCTGCCGGACTTCGATTTGCGATGTGGAGCGCGCGAGGATGAGCTGATTGCGCAGCGCGGCCAAATTCGCCCGGATGCGTTCCGTCCGGCTGATGGCACGCTGGAGTTGTTGCTCCGCTTTGCTGAGGGTGGCGTCCGCTTTGGCTTTTTCGCCCAAGGCCCGTTTATACTCCTCGTAAATCAATTTCGTCCGTGGGTAATTGGCCGAAGCCATGAGGCGGGCAACGGCTTCCTTAAGTTCGTTGGGCACTTGGTAACGGCGGTTATCGATCCGGAGGATGAAGTTCGGACCCGGTTGCTCGTAGATTATCGGCAGCGTCTGCGGCGGGTCCGGATCGGCGGCCCGCGCTGCTTCGACGAAGGCGAGCAATGCGAAGAGAAGGGAGGGGAGGACCTTCACGGTGAGGAATCTTTGGCTGGCCGACCCCGCCGGTCAACCTGCCTTGTCGTGGCGAGTGGTGCCCGTCTTTGTTGGGCGATGTGATGCGCGATGGCTTGCTGGGCTCGCTTTCGGAAGATCGTGCCCCGGGTGTCGGCGAGCCATATCTTTAATATCCCGGCGTAAAAACAGAAAGTGGCCACGGCTGCGGTCTTCGGATCGAGGTCGGCGGCGACGATGCCGACGCCAAGGGCTTCGCGATAAAGCGCTTCCGCATCGTCTAGGAAGAGGCTGCCCGAGCCGAGCAGGTCATCGCGCACTTGGGCGAATTCTCCTACGTATTCGCATTTCCAGAGCATGACTTCATAGGTTTCCTGCGCCGCGGTTTCATCGCTGAGCCTTTGCAGTGCCTGTTTTAGTCCATTTTCGAGCCGTTGCAGGGGGTCGCCGCCTTGGGCCTGTCCCAGTTGAATAAGGAGGCCAGTCTGCGAGCGGACGGCCATGAAGAGATCGGCCTTGTTGCGAAAATGCCAGTAGACCGCCCCGCGGGTGACGCCGGCCACGCGGGCGACCTCTTCGAGCGAGGTATTGGTGACGCCATCTCGGGCGAAGACTTGTCGGGCGCAGGTGACAATCCTGTCTTTGGTGAGTGCAGCCTCCGCTTTCGTCTTGCGAGCCATAGAGGGATAAATAACTTTACATACATGTCTGTATGTAAAACGCGTTTGGTCGAGTCTCTTTTCTGTGTTCTGGCTTTAGCCTTGGCCCAGGGATGTAAGCCGGCGACGCCCCCGGTCATGCCCGCTCCTACGGTTAATTTACAGATTCTTAGCCCCGCACCCGTGCCTCAAGTCGTCGAATTGACGGCGCAAGTAGAGGGTACTCGGGAAGTCGAGGTACGCGCTCGCGTGACGGGGATTCTTTTGGCGCAATCTTATCAGGAGGGTGCCTCGGTCAAGGCGGGTGATCTGCTTTTCCGGATTGATCCGGCCCCTTATGCCGTGGCCCTCTCCTTGGCGGCCGCCCAACTCTCACAAGAGCAGGCGCGCTTTGAACAAGCCGAGGCGGAGTCGGTGCGACAGGCGGCGTTGTTGAAGAAAAATGCGGCAAGTAAAAAAGAAGCGGCCGACGCGAAGGCTGCGGCGGCCGCCGCTCGGGGTGCCCGGGATGTCGCGGATGCGAAATTACACGCCGCCCAGCTCGATCTCTCTTACTGTGAAGTACGCGCACCCATCGCGGGCTTTACGGGTCGCCTAAATCGTTCGGAGGGCTCGCTGGTTTCTCCGGGAGCCGACAGCCTTCTCACGACGGTGGTACAGCGTGAACAGGTTTGGGTGCGGTTCGGACTTTCCGAACAGCAATACGCGCGGCTTTTTCTCTCTCAAGGCTCCCAGGCATCCGCGGCTGGCGTGGAAGTCTTGTTGCCTGACGGTTCGGTCTACGCCCAGCCGGGCAAAGTCAATTTCGTCGCCGCCCAGATCGAATCGCGACTGGGTACGGTCCAGATGCGGGCCGAATTCCCTAATCCCCAAGCTGTACTGCTTCCAGGTCAATATGTGCGCGTCCGCGTGCGCGGCCGCACGCTTCCCATTGGCTTCGTTATTCCCGCCGCCGCCTTGATGCAATCGACCCAAGGACGTTTCGTCTGGCTTGCCGACGACAAGAACCTCGCCGTCATGGCGCCGGTCGTCGTCGACGAGATCAACGGACCCACGGCGGTAATCCTCAGCGGGCTCAAGGCCGGCGATCGTCTCGTCACGGACAATCTCCAGAAAGTCCGACCCGGCGCTCCCGTCGTGCCGCGTCCGGCCGTCGTCGCCGCTCCTTCCGCCAAGTAAAGCACCGCGATGTTCTGGGAATTTTTCGTCCGTCGGCCCATTTTCGCGTCCGTCCTTTCGCTGGTTATTGTGTTAGCGGGTTTGCTCGCCTTCAAGGTCTTGCCCGTCGCGCAGTATCCTCAAATCGCGCCGCCTGTCGCCACGATCACCGTGTCGTACCTCGGTGCCTCCGCCGAGACGCTGATCAAGACCGTCGCTGCGCCGATTGAAGAAGAGATCAACGGTACCGACAACCTCCTGTATTATTCTTCCAACGCGTCGTCGACCGGACTGCTAACCATCAGCGTCACTTTTGAGCCGGGTGCCGACCCTGACCTCTGTATTATTAATCTAACGAATCGCGTGAAGATTGCGGAATCGCGCCTGCCCGATGACGCCCGCCGACTGGGCGTCATCGTGAAGAAGCGCTCCAACGACATCCTCATGGCGATGTCGGTCATTTCCCGGGACGGCACGCGCGACTCCATCTACCTTAGTAACTACGCCACCATCAATCTCGTCGACGAAATCAAACGCGTCCCCGGCGTCGGTGATGCGGGTGTCTTCGGCGCCCGCGATTACTCGATGCGGGTCTGGCTCCAGCCCGACAAGATGTCGCGCCTCGGCGTGACGACGGGCGACATCACGAAAGCCATTCGCGCGACCAATAACCAGTATGCGGCCGGGCGACTTGGCCAGGAGCCGACGCCCGAAGGACAAGCTTTCTCGATTCCGATCATCACCGCCGGACGTCTTTCGACGCCAGAGGAATTCGGCGAAATTATCATCCGCTCCGGCGGCCCGGCGGGCACGTTGCGTCTGCGTGACGTGGCCCGGCTTGAACTCGGTGCCCAAAGTTACGAGCAGCAGGCGACCCTCGACGGCCAGACTGCCGTCGGCATCCGTATCTTCCTCGCCCCGGGTGCGAATGCTTTGGACGTCGCTGATGCCGTGAAAGCCAAGGTGGCCCTGCTTTCGAAGCGTTTCCCGGCCGGGGTCGATTACGAAATCCCATTTGATACGACGCGTTTCGTCAAAGCCTCCATCAGCGAAGTCGAGCATACGCTCTTCGAGGCTGGAATCCTGGTTGTGCTGGTTGTTTTCCTCTTCTTGGGCAGTTGGCGCGCGACGTTGATCCCGATGCTGGCCGTTCCGGTATCGTTGATCGGTACCTTCGCTGGCCTGTGGCTTTTCGGCTTTGGGATCAACACGCTCACGCTTTTCGCGATGGTGATTGCGATCGGTATTGTGGTGGACGACGCGATCGTGATGTTGGAGAACGTCGAACGTCTCATGCATGAGAAGGGCATGTCACCGTTCGACGCAGCCATCGCCTCCGTACGCGAAGTGGGCGGCGCGATTATCGCGATCGTGCTCGTGCTTGTTTCGGTTTTTGTGCCGGTCGCCTTTCTGGGCGGTATTGCCGGTGCTCTTTATCGTCAGTTCGCCATCACGGTCGCCGTCGCGGTCGTGATTTCGGGTTTTGTCGCCTTGACCCTTACGCCCGCTCTTTGCGCTCTCATCCTGCGTCCGCGCGATGCCGAAGCCCCGCACGGCAATCGCTTTCTTCGCTGGTTCGAAGCCCGTTTCAATGCCGTCGCCGCTTGGCATGGGCGCACCGTGCGCTGGTTGCTCGAACACCCGAAGGCCGCGCTGGGAATCTTTCTCGCGATTCTCGCCGCCAATGTCGTGCTCATCCGCCTGATTCCGCGCGGCTTCATCCCGTCGGAAGACCAAGGGTATGTTCTTGGCGTGGTTTCCTTGCCCGACGGCGCGAGCGTTTCGCGTACGCGTGCTTACATGGCGGAGATCGTCCCAGAAATCATGGCCACGCCAGCGCCTAAGAGCGAAGTTTTCCACGCTTTCGCCATCAGTGGGTTCGACCTGATTGGCGGCGGCGAAAAGACCAACGCCGGTACGATCTTCATCCCGCTTATTCCTTGGGATCAGCGCAAGTACAGCGCCGAAGAACTTAGCGGTATGCTCACCGGTGCCGTGGCTAAGTCTCGCAAGGGCTTTTGTTTTGTCGTGAATCCTCCGCCCATCCGCGGTATCGGTTCCGCCGGCGGTTTCGAATTCTACCTTCAGGCCCGAGACGATGACGATCCCGCCAAACTCGGTAAGGTACTTGACGGACTCTTGGCCGCCCTGCGTCAGAACAGTAAACTTACGGGCATCAATACCTTCTATCGCACAACCGTGCCGCAATACTCTGCGGACGTCGACCAGGTGCGCGCCGCTACCCTCGGGATACCTCTGCCCGAAATTTACGACGCGCTTCAGACCACGATTGGTTCGGTCTACGTTAACGACTTCACCCGCGCCGGCCGCACCTACCGCGTGCTCATGCAATCAGAGCCCTCCGACCGCATGGCCCTCAAGGACGTCGGTCGCGTCCATGTCCGTGACCGTGATGGTTCGATGGTACCCTTGACTTCGCTTGTGACCGTTCGTGAGAGTTATGGTCCCGATCAGATTGAACGTTACCAAGGTTTCGTGGCCGCCCGTGTCATCGGCGGCAGCGTTCCGGGAGTGAGTTCGAGTGAGGCCTTGCGTATCGTGGAGGAAATCGCCGCGGAGAATCTTCCTCCCGGTTACGAACTCGATTGGACCGCGCAGGCTTTGCAGGAGAAACGTTCGGCGAGCTCGGCTATCCCGGCGTTCGCCATGGCGCTGCTGATGGTCTTCCTGATTCTGGCGGCCCTGTATGAGAAATGGTCGCTGCCCGTGGGCGTCATCCTCACCGTGCCGTTCGCGCTGCTTGGCGCGCTGGTCGCGATCTTCGTGCGCGGGGGCGCGAATGATATTTATTTCCAGATTGGCCTCGTGACGCTCATTGGCTTGGCGGCCAAGAATGCCATCTTGATTGTTGAATTCGCCGTCAAGGCACGTGATGCCGGCAAGTCGGCGGCGGAAGCCGCCGTTGAAGCTGCTCGGATTCGATTCCGTCCGCTGGTCATGACCTCGATGGCTTTCGTACTCGGGGTGGTGCCGTTGGTTCTGGCTGCCGGCGCCGGTGCCGGTGCCCGCCGCTCGATGGGCACCGGGGTATTCGGTGGCATGCTTTTCGATACCTTTGTGGCTACGCTCTTCATCCCGCTCTTCTTTAAAGTCCTCACGGGTGACCGGAAGGAACCTCGCGCATGAGAAACCTCATTCTTTCCGGTTCAATCTGTTCGCTGCTGCTTTGCGCCTGCGCGGTCGGTCCAGATTACGAACGGCCTAAGTTGCCGGAGCTGGCTGCTTATCCTGAAAGCAAAGCGGCGACGGGTCAGCCCGTTATGGCCGATTGGTGGAAGGGTTTCCATGATACCGATTTAGATGCCTTGGTAGCGGAGGCCCTGAAGGCCAATACGGATTTGCGGATTGCCGTAGCCCGGGTTGAAGAAGCTTCGGCCGGCCTCAACGAAGTGACTGGCGCCATGTTGCCTCAGGTAAACGCAGGGGTGGGCGCAAGCCGCAATACCGTCAGTAATAACGGCTATTCACCGATCACCTCTTTTGCCGGACGTGACCGGACTTCCTATAGCGGAGGGCTTTCCACGGCTTTTGAATTGGATTTCTGGGGCAAGCTTCGCCGCGCTTCCGAGGCGGCCCGAGCGCAACTTTTAAGCGTCAGCGAAGCACGTTTGCAGGTGGAGCTGGCGTTGACGGCTTCGGTGGTGCGAACTTATGCCTTAGTTCGAGCGAGCGATATCCAACTTGCCGCCGCGGAAGAAATTAAAAATATCCGCGATGAAGAATATCGGATTACCGAGGAACGGATCAAAGTCGGGGCGGCCAGCGCCCATGATCGCGCGCAGGCGGAGGTGGCCCGCTCGGCCGCAATCGCCGCTTTGTCGGATACGCGGCGAGCTCGGGCCCAAGCCGAACACCTGCTGGGTTCTTTGGTCGGTCAGCCGGGAATTGTCTTAACGGTACGCCCGTTAAATTCTTTGGTCACGCCTCCGGCGCCTGCCGTTGGCTTACCCTCGGACCTCTTGCGTCAGCGCCCCGATGTCGTCGCCGCAGAACAAGCGCTGGTGGCGGCGAACGCCCGGATTGGCTACGCTAAGGCCGCTTACTTCCCGACCTTCTCCCTGACGGGCGCATTGGGCGTCGAAAGCCGTGAGCTTTCGTCGCTTTTTTCCACCGGGAACGGCACGTCGCAATTTGGCTTGAACGCCAGCGTGCCCATTTTTGATTTCGGTCGTACCGGTGCACGCGTTGAGGCTGCCGAGGCGATTCAACTTCAGGCCGCGGCTGCTTATGAAAAAGCGGTACTTAACGCTTTCCGCGAAGTGCGCGATGCCCTGGTGGATGTCCAGGAGACGGATGTCGCTGCGGAAGCCGGTCGACGCCGTATGCTGGCTTCGTGCGAGGCCTATCGGATCGCCGAAGAACGTAAAGGTCTCGGCCAAGCTTCGCCGGCGGAATTTCTCGTCGCCCGTCGGGTGATGGCTGAATCAAGAGTAGCGATTGCGCGCATACTGTTGGATCGCCTTGGAGCTCAGGTGGATTTGGTCAAAGCCTTGGGCGGAGCCCGGCCGGACCTAGCAGCTCGGCGTTAAGGCGCCATGCCAAGTCCTTCGGAAGGGGTTGCAGTCAGGGTTTGCCTGACCTACGTAGCCTCATGCCGCATGAACTAACCCTCTGGCAGGAATTAGGAAACGCCGCCGCTGCCGATTTATTCCTGGTGGTGGCCAGCGTAATTTTCGCATTGGCCGTCTTGCATGCTTTTCTGACTTCTTATTTCGCGAAATTAGCGCACCAAAGAAAAGTCGAACATGATGCGCAAGTTCGGTTGGGCTTGGTGCCGGTGAACGAGCGAGGGGAGTCAGCAGATTTCCGCGCCTCGCTTTTGCATCTCTTAGGAGAGGTCGAGGCCGTCTTTGGGCTTTGGGCTTTAGCCCTTTTTGTCTTGATGGTTTTTTGGCCGGGGAAGGGCTGGGATTTTGCGTGTCGCTGTGTTGAGTCTGGTAATTACGACCTAGCCGGAACGAAGCTGGCGGCTATCGGCCCCTCGAAGTTTTTGGAACCCCTGTTCGTTTTTATCATCATGGTCCTAGCGTCGGCGCGTCCGGTCATGCGTCTGGCTGAAAGGCTGCTGGGGGGCGTCGCGCGCGGGATGGGTGATTCGGTCGCCGCTCGCTGGTTCGTGATTCTAACCCTTGCCCCGTTGCTGGGTTCTTTGATCACGGAGCCTGCGGCCATGACAATCGCGGCGTTGTTATTATCCGCGCAGTTTTATGCGTTACGGCCAACGGAGCGGCTTAAATACGCTACTCTGGCCTTATTATTCGTCAATATTTCGGTCGGCGGAGCGCTCACGCATTTCGCTGCACCTCCAGTCGTGATGGTGGCGGCGAAGTGGGGTTGGGGTTTATCCGATGTCTTCCGTCAGTTTGGTTGGGCGGCCATGGCGACGATTTTTTTATCTACCACGGCGACCTTCATTTTCTTCCGGAGCGAGTTCGCCGAACTAGCGCTTCGAGCCAAGGATACGACGGCAGATAATCCTCGCTCGGAAATTCCTTTTTGGGTCATCCTTGGGCACCTCGCCTTGATGGTCTGGACGGTGTTGATGCTGATCGGACATCACCCGGTTTTGATGGTGGGAGGGTTGTTGGTCTTTTTGGCGTTCACGGAGGCGACGTCGCAGTGGCAAACACCGGTCAGATGGCGGGGGCCGTTGTTGGTAGGTTTATTTTTGGCCGGACTGGTTGTCTTGGGCGGGACGCAATCGTGGTGGATTTCTCCCCTCATCGCGCGGTTGGATGCGAACACCCTGATGTTTTCGGCGACGGTCTTGACGGCTTTTAACGACAATGCGGCGATCACCTTTCTGGCGGCGCAGGTGCCGGCCCTTTCTTTGACGGGTGCGGCAGCGCAAGAACTGCGTCATGCCGTCATGGCTGGGGCTTTGGCGGGCGGAGGGTTGACCGTCATCGCCAATGCGCCGAACCCTGCCGGCCAATCTATCTTGGCTAAACACTTTGCGCAGGGGGTTTCTCCCCTTAAATTGGCATTATGGGCCGCACTGCCGACGGGGGTGGCCGTCCTTTGCTTTATTTTCATCCGATAGAGGGGGCAGACGGGCGTTTTTGACTGTTCAAGGGGCAGGATAAGGGGGTAACATTTTTACCTAACATTAAGCCCCCATTTTTTTCTTATGTCCCTTCGACGTCGTTCTGGTTTTACCCTTGTTGAGTTGATGGTAGCGATGGCTATCATCGGCATGCTGATTGGGCTACTTTTCCCGGCGATAGCGGGCGTGCGCAAGAAGGCTCGCCTGGCTACGGCTCAGGGGGCTTTTTCGCAATGGGCCAATGGGGTCACTCGCTATAAGCAGACTTACGGATTTTATCCCAGTATCGGGACTAAATACGATACCACCGGAGATTCACTCCATTCCTTGGAGTCAGGGACGACGGGGGTAAATTTCATCATGGCGCTTGCGAGCAAGAATCCCGACGGATCGATTTTGAAGGACACCGACCGCAAGACCTTCAACCGTAACGGCGAAGAATTCTGTGCTTTTGCCAAGGACGACTTTGAAAATTATTCCACCAATACGACCTCCACCGGGGTGTTGATGGATCGCTTTGGTAACCATAATATTCGCATAATCTTCGACACGGACAGCACCGGGACGATCAAAGCCGTGGCGGGTCTGGATGCCGCCAAGACGCCCCCCGACCTTAGCTCGATCGCCAGTGGCGGTACGGGCATTCCGGCTCGGATCATTATTTTTACGACCGATTTAGATATCGGTTCGCTTGAAGGCTTGGAGAAGGGCGACGTCGCGGACGTGATTGCGATCCAATGATACCCGCAAAGACCGCAAGTCGGGTTCGCCGTGGCTTCACGTTGATGGAGCTATTGGTGGTGATCACGATCATTATGCTTATTTCCGGGCTCTTCCTGAGCCTTTCGCCGGGGAATGGCGGAGGCTTGCCCGCGTCCCAAAGAATTTTGGCCTCATCGCTTCGCTCCGTGCGCGCATTGGCTTTGATGAATCGCGGCACGCTGGGTAACGGCATCGCCTATAACGCGCGGTATCGGCTTTTGATCCTGAACGACCCGAGCGATCCGGCGAATCACCTCCGCCAGTTCGTCATCGCCGTGGGCGGCGTTAATAGCATCGACGCTGGCGGAACCGATCCTGCTACCTTGGCCGCCACCAATCATCCCAAGTATACCTGGTTCGCCCCAGAGTCTCCCTCACTATTGCCGAATGGAGTCTACTTCATTCCGCCCAAGGAAGATACCACGACGACCATTAATGATCCGAGCGGGGCGCCAGCCGCCGCCAATACCCGACGCAGTATCATCGGGGATATCGCGGATAATGCGGGTGATCCGGTCTTCGATCACACCACCTCGCCGCCTTGGGTGAAGTTTGCTTACTACAATCAGCCCACTAACCTGGCGACGATGTCGTCTGAGGGTACCGCCAAGAAGTGGTACTATGTCGAACTGCAACCGAGCGGCGCCTCGAATCACCTCGGGCGGGTCATGCTGGTCTTGGCCAACGGGGTCATGCGTAATGATGCCTCGGGTACGGCGGTGCTCGATTTGGCGTCCAACTCCCAGTTTGCGGCCATCGCCTTGCGTCCCAACGGAGACGTCTCCATGACCAATGATGCCGATGAGATGAACACCACGACTTTAACCAAGTGATGAAAACAAACCCTTCTTATCCCCGGCGGCCATCACGTCGCCCAGGCTTTTCGTTGATCGAGGTGACGCTGGCGATCGGAGTCGTCGGCATCGCGATTCTTTCCTTAGTGGGTATCCTCGGGTCGACGTTCCAGCAGGTCGATGACATCATGAATACCAATCGCGCATTGGCGGGTGTGACGCGACTCATCGGAGCGCTCGATAAGCCGCGCACGATTGCCTACTTGCCTGTGGGTTCGACGGCACAGAACACTAAGTATATCAATCAGACTGGAACGGTGACTCCGGCGTTGGATCCCCTTAGCGACGCCTCTGACTTTGATTTAGCCTATCGGTTGCTGGCGAATGCGGCGACCAGCACGACGGCGGTCTGGGTCTACGTCTATGACCGCAAGCTGGTGGCCGCGGTCAAGGATGCCTCTTACAAGACCAGTTCGGCACTGAATTATAACCTGAACGCCAACCCCTCGGTCATGGAGGTCGCCATCGCGGCGTCCAATAATTTCACCCCAGATATGCTGGCCACGCGCAATGTCGTCGGCACTCCGATGCGGGTGCGACTCACGCTATCGCGCTTGTTGGTCGGGCAGCGTTATACGCTCGTGGCTTCGGGCGTAAACGCGGGTGAGCCCAGTAGCACGCAATGGACAGTTGGAACTGCGCTTCCTTCCGACCCAAAGCAGTATGCCTTGGCTTACCTACCGATTGTTGCAGAATTTTTTCCGCACGACTTTTCGGACTCGGCCGTTTTTAACGTACGTGAAGAGAATCCTATCTTGGTCCAAAATATTGTTATCAGCCGATGAAAAACCACTCTCTTAAGGCGCAGCGTGCCGGCTTTACGTTGGTGGAAGTCATGGTCGCCGCGGTGATCATGATCATGATCATCCTCGCCGTCGTCCAAATCGCCTCCGATTCTTTCCGGGCGTACGATCGGTCGGTCGCGGATTTGGCGACCCAGTCCGAAGCTCGCGGCGTGTTGGATGCGATGGAAAATGATTTTCAGACCGCGGTGATCCGCCCCGATGGGCGATGCTGGATGGAAATCGTCACGCCGGGTACGAGCGGGTTTCCGGCAGTGGTCGGCAATCTTGCGGGCATCGATCATCCGATTGTTATGTTATTTTCGGCCCCGACTGACCGCCCCCGCCGTTCGCCCGTGGCGACGACTCCGCCGACGACCCTGAAGGGGGATGTCTGTGCGGTGGCTTATCGTATTGGACAACGCTCGCCGTTTGATATGCCGGGTGAACCAATCCAGCAGGTTTACGGGGTTTACCGTACGATTATCGATCCCGAAAAAACTTTTGCCGACGCCACTTCGACGATTCTGAATGGTGCCGCCGGTACGGCCGTCTCCCCTTTTAATTATTGGAATGCCAGTCGCCTCATCCCGGAGTACGCTCCCGCCACGGGGTCTAGCGGCTACCATACCAAGACCTTGATGAGTAGCGGTGGTACGGCCGATTGGACTTTAGACGACCAGAATTTCATCGGAGCTAACGTCGTGGCGATGAACCTGGTCCTGTGGTGTTCGTCCTCGCTGCCGGCAACTGCCACTGCCCCCGCACTGAGTGATCCCTGTCGTCGCTTGCCGACATCGTTGCGTCCGGTGGT
Source organism: Verrucomicrobiota bacterium (assembly GCA_037131085.1). Classification (GTDB taxonomy): domain Bacteria; phylum Verrucomicrobiota; class Verrucomicrobiia; order Opitutales; family UBA953; genus UBA953. Next base: position 13,006 of record JBAXRS010000005.1, read on the forward strand.
GATCATCGGAGATGCCGCCCGATTTTCCGCCGCGCCAGCGACCGACGGAGGCTATAACGCAGCTTTTTCCTTTGGCACTTCGGCGTCGAGTACGGCATTGGCACCCTTACGTTTTAGCTCGGCTTCACCTGCAGGAAGCAATGGCAATAGCTCCACGGCACCGCACCCTTACGATTATTTCTCCAGTCGGATGCGGATTTATTCCGACCGGATGTATCCGGACGATAGCACGGGTCCGTTCAATCCGAAATCCGCCTCGCCGTTGGGCTACCTGCCTTACTCGCTCAAGGCCATCGAGGTCTCGATCACGATTTTGACCCCGGATGGCTCCAAGGAATTGCGGGGACTGCAGCAAATCAAGGGCACGGCCAAACTTTCCGATCAGGCTGATTTTCGCCGTATCGTCTTCCAGTACGGACGGAACTACACGCGCTTTATCCGGCTCCTGGGCAACGGCGGTTGAGCCGGTTATTTTTACCAACCCAAAGGGCGCCTAAGTGGCCGACCTTTGGGTTGGGATATAAGATACTTATTCCGCGAAGACGCCCATGGCGCGGAATTTGGCGTAGCGCGCTGCCACGAGTTTCTCGGGGGTGAGTTTCGATAATTCCTGAAGAGAATCGCGCAAGGTCTTGCGGATGTTAGAACCTGTGGCGGCGGGATCTTCCTGGGCGCCACCGAGAGGTTCTTTGACGATACCATCGACGACTCCGAGCTTCACGAGATTGGGGGCGTCGAGGCGCAAGGCTTCTGCGGCCTTGGGTGCATGGGCACGATCCTTGAAGAGGATGGCCGCGCAACCTTCGGGGGAAATGACCGAGTAGTAAGCGTTCTCTAAGATATAAACCCGATTAGATACGGCGATACCCAGCGCGCCGCCGGAGCCCCCTTCGCCGATGACGAAAGTGATGATGGGGACGCCGAATTGACTCATCTCGCGAAGATTCACCGCAATGGCTTCGGCGACGTGGCGTTCTTCCGAGCCGATGCCAGGGAAGGCGCCCGGGGTGTCGACGAGCGTGATGATGGGCAGCCCGAAAGTGTGGGCCATCTTCATCAGACGAAGGGCTTTACGATAGCCTTCGGGATTAGGGCAGCCAAAGTTACGGCGGAGACTTTCCTTAGTGTCGCGGCCTTTTTGCTGGCCGAGGACCATGATGGGGCGGCCTTCGAAAAAGGCCGTACCACCGACGATGGATTCGTCGTCCATGAAGAGACGGTCGCCGTGGAGCTCTTGGAAGTCGTCAAAGAGCATTCCGATATAATCTAAAGAATAGGGGCGGCGGGGGTGGCGGGCCAGTTGGACGCGCTGCCAGGGGCTGAGGTTGCCGTAGACCTCACGGCGGGTCTGCTCCATCTTGGCCTCCAGAGATTTGACTTCCTTGGTGACATCCATGCCGGCGCTCTCGGAGGAGGCTCGGAGGGAGTTGATCTTTTCTTCGAGCTCACGAATGGGCTTTTCGAACTCGAGGGTGAAGCGGGGCTTCGGGGCTGACATAGCGGTAAAGTTGAGCAATCCGAGGGGGCAGGGCAATGGAATTGGGCCGAAGGAGGGCTAGTGATAGGTCTAGAATGAGGGTAAAACAGGGCTTTTAGGGGTAGGGATTGGGGTGGGGGTAGGGTGTTGTTTCGGGTGGCGGGTGGCAGCCTCGGATGGCGGGTGGCCGGATACGCTATTCCCACACCCACCCCCACCACTACCCCAACCCCTGATTCATTTCCCCTTTCCGTTGAACCACTCTCCCGCCAACCTGTCTATAAGACACCCTCACCCCCTCATGCGTCTCCCTTCCTTACTCATTCTCTTAGCCGCTGCCGGCCTTGTCGCCGCCGAAGGTTATACCGATACCCCAATCATTCCTGGAACTACCTGGCACGTCCATGACTCGGCGCGCCCGCAACCTCCCCGTGCCGATGCTTCAAAGCTTAAATGTAACGAGGCTAAGGCTCCGGCTGGAGCCATCGTCTTGGTCAGCGGAAATGACTCTGCCAGCGAGTGGGAGCCGGATGCAGTTCCGAGCGCCAAACTTAAGACGCCGACGACCTGGGTCATCCGGGACGGAGTCATGATTGCTCATAGTAACCAGATTCGCACCAAGCGCTCCTTCGGCGATATCACGCTCCATGCCGAATGGCGTTCCGCCGAAGGTTACGAGAACGATCCCAAGAAGAAGAGCCAAGGCAGCTCGAATAGTGGCATCTTCTTCATGAAGACTTACGAACTCCAGGTCCTTGATTGCTGGAAGAACGAGACTTATGCCGACGGCATGACCTCTGCGATCTACGGCCAGCTGCCCCCGCTCTTCAACGCTTGCCTGCCTTCTCGCTCTTGGAACAGCTACGACGTCGAGTGGACCGCCCCGCGCTTCAACGCCGACGGCACTGTCGCCAGCAAGGCCCGCATCACCGTCGTCATGAACGGAGTCAAGGTGCAGGATAATTCCGAGTATATCGGCCCCAGCAGCCATAAGAAGAATCCCCCTTACGTGAAGCACGACGACAAAATGCCCCTGGCGCTGCAGTTCCATGGCGACGCCGTCGAGTACCGTAATATCTGGGTCGTCGAGAAGAAGTAAGTGGACGGAGCCGGCCCCATGGACTTGAAGAGGAAGCTGATCGCGGTGTTGGTCCTTGGGCTGGGCTTCTACCTCATCGAACGGGTCATGGGCGCACGCCGTCGGCCGGGTTTCTTCCGGCCTGGCATGCTCACTGATGCGACCTATTTTTTCACGGTCGAGCTGTTCAAGCAGGCCTCCCGGTTCCTGCTGATTGGGCCGTTCATCCTCTTGGTCATCGGCGGCGTCACAACGGCTGAGGCCCTTAAATCCGGACCCTACCAAGGCTTCGGCCCGGTGGCCGCGCAACCGCGCTGGCTGCAGGCGATTGAAATCTATCTCCTCGTCGATTTCATGGACTACTGGTTGCACCGGCTCTTTCACACCGGCGCCTGGTGGCCGTTCCATGCAGTGCACCATAGTTCAGAGGACCTCGACTGGCTCTCGGCCGTCCGTGTGCACCCGGTCAATGAGGCCGTTAATAAGATCGCCCCCGCCGTACCCTTGCTCTTCCTGGGCTTCGACCCGACCGTCACTGCTGGCGTCACCGGCTTCCTAACGCTCTACGCCATCTTCCTGCATGCCGATGTCGACTGGGACTTCGGCCCGCTGCGTTCCGTCGTCGCGACGCCGGTCTTCCACCGCTGGCACCACTCAAAGGATCCGGCGGCCATCGACAAGAACTTCGCTGGTCTGCTGCCCCTGTGGGACATCCTCTTCGGGACCTATTATATGCCGCGCGACCGAATGCCCCAGGACTTCGGCGTCCCAGAGAAGGTGCCTACAGGCTTTTTCGAACAGCTGTGGCACCCTTTTGCGGGCTGGTTTCGACGCAAAGACCCGCCTCCGCCCGCAGTCTGAGGTCAAGATGCTTCCCCGTTTGCATTGGGCGTCACGACCTTTAAGTTAGGTCTTTGAACTGATGTATCCACAAGACCTTCGCGAAAACTGGCATGCTGGCCAAGGCCGATGGAAAGATGTGCCCGCCGCCGAGTGGAACGACTGGCATTGGCAGTTACGTAACCGCATCACGACGCTTGCCCAGTTGGAGGACATGCTCGAGCTCACCAAGGAGGAGCGGGAAGGGTGCCTGTTTGCGCCTAACAAGCTCTCGCTCTCGATCACGCCGCATTTCTTCAACCTCATCGACCCCAAGGACCCGAACTGCCCGGTCCGTCGCCAAGTCATCCCCCGCATCGAGGAATCCTATGTCGCCGCCGGCGAATCCGAGGATCCGGTCGGCGAAGAGGGCACCATGCCCGTGCCCGGTATCGTCCATCGCTACCCCGACCGCGTCCTCTTCCTGGTCACGGACCGTTGCGCTTCCTATTGCCGTTATTGCACGCGTAGCCGCTTGGTTTCCAACGCCCAGGCGTACGATTTCCATCCCGAGCTCGAAGCTGGCCTGAAGTATGTCGAGGAGCACACCGAGATCCGCGATGTGTTGCTGTCGGGTGGCGACCCTTTGCTACTCTCCGATGCCAAACTGGACGCGCTCCTCGGGCGTCTCCGCGCGATCAAGCACGTCGAATTCATCCGCATCGGTTCACGTATCCCGGTCTTTCTGCCGCAGCGTATCACGCCCGAGCTCGCCGAAGTCTTCCGCAAGCACGGACCGATTTGGCTGAGTATCCATACGAATCATCCCAAGGAGTGTACGGCGGAATTAGGTGCGGCTTGTGAGCGCCTGTCTTTCGCCGGCGTACCGCTGGGTAATCAGTCCGTGTTGCTGGCCGGCATCAATGACGATGTCGAGGTCATGAAATCTCTCGTCCACCGCCTGTTGATGATGCGCGTCCGCCCCTATTATCTTTACGCCTGCGACTTGATTGAGGGTTCGACCCATTTCCGCGCCCCCATCCAGAAGGGCATCGACATCATTCGGGCGCTTCGCGGACACACGACAGGTTACGCCGTTCCGCAGCTGATCATTGACACCCCGGGCGGCGGCGGGAAGGTCCCGATCAATCCGGAATACGTCCAGGCCATCCATGATGGGATCGTCGAACTCCGTAATTTCGAGGATCGCTCCTTCGTCTACCCTTCGGGCAGTCAGATGCCGGACATGTACAAGGTGTAAGCGTTTAGCGGTTGGGAAGGTAATTCACGCAAAGGGGAACCGGAAACAGGATGATTGGCTGGGGCCTGTCTTTGGGTAGGGCTGACCGCCTCGTTCAGCCGCGGTTAATCAAGGGCGCTTAACCCTGCCTAAAAATAAGTCCGCATCATCCGTTCCGGTCTCCCCTTGGGTCGGGTCTTTACTGTTCGCCCACGGACGCCACGAAGTGGCGCTCCTACCGCTGATTTCCAGCCAAATAAACGAACCGGAAGGTCGTTTCGGTTCGTCTCAAATTGGTGGGCTCGTAGGGATTCGAACCCCAAACGTCTGATCCGTAGTCAGAAATGATATCCATTTCACCACGAGCCCGTCGTGAGGTTTTGAGCAAACGACCCCCGGCCCCTAAGGCAAGAAATTTTTCAGGCCTGCGCCTGATGGAGGGCCACCGTGCCGAAAAGCATCCTTTTATGGCTCACCTTGGCGAATCCGACGGCCTTGAGCTCCGCATCGAGGCCTGCGGCATCGGGGAAACCCGCGATGCTGGTACCAAGATATTTGTAGGCGCCGAAGTCGCCGGTAAGAAGTCCGGCGAGCACCGGAAGAATGCAACGGACGTGGATGAAGTGAAAAGGAACGAACCAGCGATTGGGTTGCGAAAATTCCAAGATTAGCAAGGTGCCCTGGGGGCGGAGAACGCGGCGCAGTTCGCCCAGCCCTTTGGCACGGTCTTCGAAATTGCGCACACCGTAGGCGACCGTGACGACATCAACCGAACGGTCAGGTATCGGGAGTGCCATGCAGTCGCCCTGTTTGAATTCTAAGGTGAGGTTTTCCTTCTTCGCGCGCGCGCGGCCGAGCTCAAGCATCGGTTCGCAAAAATCGTAGCCCGTGATCACGCAATCGGCCGGTAAGGATTGCTTAAGCGCAAAGACCACGTCGCCGCTCCCGGTGGCGACGTCGGCCACGAGCTTAGGTTGGGCCGCCACGACGGAGGTAATGAGGCGGTTGCGCCAACCGACGCAGAGGCCGAGGCTCAGGATGCGGTTCGCAAAATCGTAGCGCGAGGCGATACCGGAAAACATGCGTTGGACTGCGGGACCTTCGGGCATGGATTTACCTTCCGCACAATCGCGGGAAGGTCAAGTGAGTGAGACGGGAGGGGGCACGTTGACAAGGGGGCACGTGGGCAAGGGCCGAAACAGCCGCCCATCTAACTTCAGGGGCTAGTTGCCCTACTGCTCTCTCCCCGTGCCCACGTGTCCCCTTACACAAAAACTCCTCCGCCCATCAGGACGCAGTCATGATAGATCGCGACGACTTGCCCGGGGGCGAGGCCGCGTTGCGTCAGTTTAAAATCAAGCATCACGGTCCCGTCTGGCATAGGCTTAAAGTGGGCGGGCGTGGCCGCATCTCGGTAGCGGACTCGGGCGAGGATGTCCTGCTCATCCGAGATGGGCTGGTTGATCCAGCTGAAGGCATTGGCCCGAGCGTGATCGGTGTAAAGTCCGGCGGTGCCAAGTTTGTCGAAGGCAACGTGCAGGGTGTTGGTCGTAAAATCTTTCTTCACCACCACGAAATATTCATGGTCCGTGTTGGAAGGCAGGCCGATGCCTTTGCGCTGCCCGATGGTGTAGCGATGGAGTCCGCGATGTTTCCCGATGGTTTTGCCAGCGGCATTGATGACGGGTCCGGGCGCATCGGGGATGTGCCGTTCGAGAAAATCTTGCACGGGCACTTGCCCTAAGAAGCAGATGCCTTGGCTGTCTTTGCGTTCGGCGTTGGGTAGGCGAGCTTCGATGGCGAGACGGCGGACTTCAGGTTTAAGCATTTCCCCGATCGGAAAAATGGCTTTCGCGAGCTGATCTTGGCGGAGGAGGGCAAGAAAGTAGGATTGATCTTTGTTAGGGTCGAGGCCCTCGAGTAGATCAAAGCTGCCATCCGTATTTTCGCGACGCCGCGCGTAGTGTCCGGTGGCGATGCAGTCATACCCTTCGGCCAGGGCTCTTCGGAGGAAGACACCAAACTTCATCTCGCGGTTGCAAACGATATCCGGGTTTGGGGTCAGCCCGCGGCGATAGCCGTCGACGAGGTATTCGACGACGGTGCGTTTGTAGTCTTCGATGAGGTCGAGGATCTGGAAGGGTAGGCTCAGATGCTCGGCGACGGCTTGGGCGTTACGGACATCGTCCTCCCAGGGGCATTCGCCGGGGAAGGCCAGGCCTTCCTCGTTCATCCAGGTGCGAAAGTAGGCGGCATGCACCTCATGACCCTGTTGCTTCAGCAAAAGGGCTGCCACGGCGCTATCAACGCCGCCCGAGAGGGCTACGAGGACCTTGGACATACCACGACAAGGTAGGGCGGGGCGGGAGCCGGTGACAGCGTTAAAATATAAACCAAGCAGGGGCAGGGTCGGGGTACGGGATTAATTTGGGTTTTAAAGGGGGCGTTCTGACCTGTCCAACGGCTCGTACCCCCAGACTTGGAGCAACTCCTTGCCCTCCCACGCGTGGGGTGTTTTGCTGGGCTCATGCGTTTCAGTCTCGCCCTTCTTTGGGTCGGTTTAACTCCCCTGCTTGCCCAGAACACCCAGCTCGCCGGAATGCAGCAGGATTTGGCGGAGTTACGGACGGAAGTGGAAAAATTAAAGTTAGAGAACTCTGATTTACGCGAAGTGGTCGCCCGGCAAAAAGCGGGACAAGGTCAGTCCGCGTCCAGCGCCGAAACCAACGCTAAGCTTCGCGCCGAAACATTGAATGAAGTTGACCGTCGTTTAAAACAACAGACGGCCGACATCGACCGGGCGCTCGCGGAGCTGACACGTCAGGTGAACGCGGCGCTCGGAAAGACGACGACTGCCGCTCCCGTTCGTGCCGCCACGCCTGCGGTGACGGCCGCCGCGATCAATGCCGCCCCGGCCACCCCGGATGACGGTTTTCCGGCAGAGATGCCGCGGACGGGCACGAAGGTCCGGGTCAAATCTGGGGACACGGTGACCAAGCTCGCGCGCTTGCACAATTCCAAGGCGGATTGGATTATCACCGCCAATAAACTTTCCAGCGCTGCGGCGCTTCGTGCGGATGTCGAAATCTTCATTCCTCAAGTGGAAGCCGCTCGCTAATCTTACATGGCAACTCCTCCAAAGAAATCTCTGGGCCGCGGTCTCGGCAATCTCATCGGTGGCGGCTTGAACAAGCCAGCGGTTCCGGCCATCGCGCCCGTCGCCGCGGTGCCTGCCGTTCCCGGTTTGACGCTTATCGAACTAGTCGTCGGCACGATCATTCCTAATCCCCGTCAGCCCCGCCGCGATTTCGATGAAGTGGCCGTCAAGGAATTAGCCGAATCCATTCGTTCGGAAGGCCTTTTGCAGCCCATCGTCGTTCGTAAGGTTAAGGACGGATTTGAACTGATCGCCGGCGAGCGCCGTCTGCGTGCCTTTAAGCACCTCGGGCAAAAGACGATACCCGCCCGCGTGATCGAAGCGAGCGATGCAGCCAGCGCTGTCTTGGCCTTGGTTGAAAACTTGCAACGTGCGGATCTGAATCCGGTCGACGAAGCCTTGGGCGTCGCCTCTTTGATGCGCGACTTCAGCCTGACTCAGGAAGCGGTGGCGGATCGGATCGGTAAGCCGCGTGCGACGGTGGCGAATTCGGTGCGCTTGTTGCAGCTGGACCGCGAAATCTTGGGTTATCTGGGCAAAGGTCAACTTTCCTCCGGCCATGCCAAGGCCCTCCTGGGTCTGGAACAAGCCACGCAACGTATTCAGATCGCCCGCTTGGTCATCGAGAAAGGCTTGTCCGTTCGGGCGACGGAAGCTGAGGTAAAAACTCTGGCCGCCGGAAAAAAAGCAGATCGCAAGCGAACGGAAAAGACCGTTGTCGCGGATGTGCAAAAGCGACTCTCTTCACACTTTTCTTCGCCAGTCAGCGTCGTCCGCAAGGGCACCAAGGGCAGCATCTCGATTCCTTTCAGCAGTGATGACGACCTCGCCCGTTTGCTTGAAAAAATCGGGATCAAAGTATAGGGGGCACGTGGGCAAGTTGACACGGTGACACGGGGTGATGAGGCGTTATTGCCGCCCACAGAAAGGAAGCTGTCCTCCTCGCTTGGTGAGGTACTCTCCCTTGTCCCCCTGTCACCGTGCCCACGTGTCCCCTACACTTTAAGCACTAAGTTCCGCTGCGCGGAACTTAGTGCTTAAAGTGCCGCATCCCGGTGAAGATCATCGCCATGCCGCGTGCGTCGGCGGCGGCAATGACTTCAGGGTCCTTAACCGAACCGCCTGGCTGGATGGCGCAGGAAGCTCCAGCGTCGGCGGCTGCGATGAGACCGTCAGGAAAGGGGAAGAAGGCATCCGAGCAGACGGCCGCACCGGTAAGATCCAGTTTGGCTTCGCCGGCTTTCCAGATGGCGATCCGTGAAGAGTCGATGCGCGACATCTGGCCGGCGCCCACGCCGAGCGTGCGTTCTTTGCCGGCGTAGACGATGGCGTTGGATTTGACGTGGCGCACGACGCGCCATCCGAAGAGCATTGCCGTCAGTTCATCGGCCGTCGGCTGACGTTTCGTGACGACCTTGAAATCGCGCGTCGTGACGGGTTTCTGGTCGCGGTCTTGGACGAGGACGCCGCCGATGACCGCGCGGACTTCGCGTAAGGTGTCGGCGCGCAGGCCCACTTTGGCGCGCATGAGCCGTAGGTTCTTTTTCTTGCCGAAGACAGCGAGGGCGTCGGCGTCAAATTCCGGAGCGATGATCACTTCGGAGAAAATCTCGGCGATGGCTTCGGCCAGGGCTTTGTCGACGGTGCGATTGGCGACGATGATGCCGCCGAAGGGGGCCTGGCGGTCGGTTTCGAAGGCCTTATGCCAGGCTTCGACCAAGGTGTCGGCGGAGGCCACGCCGCAGGGGTTGGTGTGCTTCAGGATGGAAATCGTCGGGCGCTCGAACTCCCCGATTAGGTAAGTCGCTGCCGTGATATCTAAGATATTGTTATAGCTCAGCTCCTTGCCTTGCAGCTGTTCGAACGCTTCGTGGAACGAGCCGTAGAGCGCCGCTTGTTGGTGGGGGTTTTCGCCGTAGCGAAGGCGTTGGGCGAGCGGGAGAGTCGACGTGAAGCGGGAGGGTAGACCCAGCACGTTGCCCATTCCGGGCTGGGTCTGGGCTTCCAGGTAATTGGCAATCGCCGCATCATAGGCCGAAGTGCGCTGGAAGACCTTTAGAGCGAGTTCGCGGCGAAGTTCGGCGAGGGCCTCAGGGTTTTTCATCGCCGCCAAGACGCGTTCGTAATCGGACGGGTCGGTGACCACGGAAACGGAGGCGTGATTTTTAGCCGCGCTGCGCAGCATGGAGGGGCCGCCGATATCGATATTCTCAATCGCATCTTCGAACGAGCAGTTCGGTTGGGCGACCGTGGTCTCAAAAGGGTAGAGATTGACGACCACGAGATCGATGAGGTCGATACCATGTTTCTTGGCTTCGGCGAGGTGTTCAGAGGAATCGCGTCGGCAGAGCAGGCCACCGTGGACTTTCGGGTGTAAGGTTTTGACGCGGCCTTCCATGATTTCCGGGAAGCCAGTATGTTCGCTGACATCCGTCACCGGCAGTCCGGCGTCGCGTAACATCTTCGAGGTGCCTCCAGTGGAGAGCAGCTTGTAGCCGTGGTCTTTCACGAGGGCTTGGGCGAAGGGCAGGAGGCCTGTTTTGTCGCTGACGGAGAGGAGTGCGATGGGCATGAGAAAGCAAACACTGGGGTAGGGGGATGGAACCGAAGGGTCAAGATAAGGCGATGGTTCGGGGCTTTCCGATTACGCTCTTACCCTTGACCCTTGGCCTGATTTTCCCTCCTTCCATGGAGTATGTCCACTGCTTTGCTTTTTTCTGGTCAGGGTGCCCAGGCCGTCGGCATGGGGAAATCTCTCTACGAAGGTTCGCCCATCGCCAAGGGGCTTTATGATCGGGCGGCGAAGGTCTTGCCCTTTGATTTGAAGCAAATCTGTTTTGAAGGCCCCGTCGAGGTGTTGACGGAAACGCGCGTCTGTCAGCCTGCTCTCTATGTGCAGGGTTATGCGATCGCGCAGATTTTGCGTGAACGAGGAAAACTTAACAATCTTAAGGCCTGCTTAGGGTTATCGCTAGGCGAATTGACCGCTTATGCCTTCGCTGGGGTTTGGGATTTTGAAACCGGACTACAAGTCGTCGCCGAACGCGGCCGACTCATGCAACTCGCCTGCGATCAGACCAAGGGCGGGATGGCCGCGGTCATCGGCGGGACGCGCGAAGATATCGCGAAACTCTGTGCCGCCTTCGATGTCGATGCGGCGAATTTTAATTGTCCCGGACAGGTCGTGATTTCGGGCGATGCGGAAAAGATCACCCAAGCCGTCGCTCGCGCAAAAGAGTTCGGCCCCTTTAAGCTGGTGAAGCCCTTAGTCGTCGCGGGCGCCTATCATAGCCGCTTGATGGAGCCGGCCCGTAAGGCGTTCGAAGCTTACTTGCAGGGTATCGATTTCAACCGTCCTCAGGTCACGGTCTACTCGAATACCACGGGCGGTGCTTTGTCCGAGCCGGCGGCGCTGCGGGAGGCGTTGGTCAAGCAAGTCGTCTCCTCGGTGCTATGGGAAGATGATTGCAAGGCCGCGGCGGCCACGGGGGTGACGCAGTTTTACGAATGTGGCCCGGGCGGCGTCTTGGCGGGGATGATGAAGCGCTCCGCCCCCGAGGCGCCGGTGGCATCCTTGTCCGAGTTTGCTGATATTCCTGCCTAATCCTCCCTTTGATGGGGCTAACGCTGGACAAGCCCCCCATCCGTAGTCCTATTAAACCCTTTCCCGTCGAATTTCTCTCCTTACCGTGTCCTTAGACCACATCCGCAATTTCTGCATCATCGCTCACGTCGACCACGGCAAGACGACGCTTTCCGACCGCTTGTTGGAGCATACCAAGACCATCGAAAAGCGTCAGATGAAGGAGCAATTACTCGATGCCATGGACCTCGAGCGTGAGAAGGGGATCACAATCAAGTGTCACCCGGTGACCATGAATTTTACGGCTCCGGATGGTAAGCAGTATATTTTAAATCTGATTGATACGCCCGGACACGTGGACTTCGCTTACGAAGTCTCTCGCTCCTTGGCGGCCTGTGAAGGGGCGGTCTTACTGATTGATGCTTCCCAGGGGGTCGAGGCCCAGACGGTCGCCAATGCGACGTTGGCGATGAACCAGGGGCTGGAGATTGTTCCGGTCATTAACAAGGTCGACCTGCCCAGTGCTCGGCCCGAAGAGGCCCGGCGTCAGGTCGAAGATATTTTGACCATCCCAGCTCAAGACGCGGTCTTGGCTTCGGGTAAATCCGGCATCGGTATCGACGAAATCTTCGCGGCGATTATCAAGCGCGTGCCGCCGCCTCGCTGGTCCGAATATCCGCATCATCGCGCGTTGGTCTTCGATTCACTTTTCGATTCTTATAAAGGCGTCATCAGTTACGTCCGCGTTTTCTCCGGCACGTTCAAGGCCGGCCAGACTATCGAGCTCATGTATAACGGGGTGCGTTCGGTCATCAAAGAAGTGGGGATTTTTTCGCCGAAGATGAAGCCGCAGGACGAACTTGGCCCCGGTACGGTGGGCTATATCGTCATCAATATCCGGGAAGTCGCCGACGTGAAAGTCGGCGATACTATCACCTTAGCGGCAGATCCGGCCAAAGAGCCGGTTCCAGGCTTTAAGGAAGTCCGCCCAATGGTTTTTAGCGGTATTTATCCGCTCGATACCGCGGATTATGAAAAACTTAAGACCTCCTTGGCGAAACTGGCGATTAACGATTCCTCGCTAACGTATACCGCGGAAAGCTCGACCGCTTTGGGCTTTGGTTTCCGTTGCGGCTTCTTGGGTCTTTTGCACATGGAAATTGTCCAAGAGCGCCTGCGCCGCGAGTACGACCTCGACATCCTTTCGACCTACCCGTCGGTCGTTTACAAGGTCTTCACCACCGACGGCGTCGAGCACATCTTGGATAACCCCGTGGTCATGCCGGACCCTTCGGCCATCGAGCACATCGAGGAGCCGACCATCCGGGCTCATATTCATATTCCGGGTACCTCCATCGGCGATATGCTAACCTTGGTGCAAGAGAAGCGCGGCGTCTGCGAGCGCACCGAAACAATCGATGGCGAACGCGTCGTCCTCGTCTGCCTTCTGCCGCTCAACGAGATCCTCGTCGATTTCAACGACCGGATGAAGTCTATCACCCGCGGCTATGGTTCGATGGACTACGAACTCGGCGAATACGTCACCTCCGACCTCGTGAAGATGGATATCCGCGTCAACGAAGAGCCGGTCGATGCGTTCTCCTCGATTGTGCACGCTTCCAAGGCCGAAGGTCGCGGTCGCAACCTGTGCGAGAGGCTTAAGGAGCTCCTGCCACGGCAGCTTTTCAAAATCGCCATTCAGGCGGCGGTCGGTTCCAAGGTTATCGCCCGCGAGACCATTGGTTCCGTTGGGAAGGACGTGACCGCCAAGTGTTACGGCGGTGACATCAGCCGTAAACGTAAACTCCTGGATAAGCAGAAAGAGGGCAAGAAGCGGATGAAGCAGATCGGCAAGGTCGACATCCCCCAGGAAGCTTTCATCAAGATCCTTAAGAACGAAGGGTAAGTCTGGATTGGGCTATTTCTGGGCTTTCCCTTGGCGGGGGCATCGCTAACTTGGCCACAGGTCTCTCCTCATGTCCTTCTATTATCGTCGCAAGCTTCGCAAAATCGGCCTCGGGCTGTTGGAATCTTCCGAGAAAATTGTCCTATATCGTCGCGATGTCATCGCGGCCAAGGACTTAAATGAGCAGTTAGAAATGGTCGAGTTGGTTCGGGCGAATATCAAATTACGTCCGCGCGAAGTGGTCGAGACCGAGGCTTTGCTGAATCGTTTTCACGCCGTGCTGGCGCGCAACGGGGGCAAGATTTATCCGGTTTCGACGGGGACGGATTATACTGAAATGGTTATCATGGCCGCCATCGTGGCCGGGGCGATTCGGAGCTTCTTCCTGCAACCGTTCAAGATCCCGACGAATTCGATGTGGCCGACTTATAACGGCATGACGGCCGAGGTGCGCCAGCCTTCCGACGAAATCCCCGGCTATGCAATGCGAGCCCTGCAGCTGTCGCAATGGACGTGGACGCAGGTCGTGGATGCGGAATTTGACGGTGAAATCGCTATTCCCATCATGGAAGTGGAAAGCGATCATGCCGATGGCTCGCGCAAATTCATGCCGCGTTCACCTAATTCAGTGCCCGGGAGCGGAATCCTCGGCAGTGGTTTTTTCCGAAGCAATGAAAACCACTATCAATTGCAGATTGGAGCAGGTGTTCAGACAATCCCGATGCCCGCGGATTTCGGCTTCGATGGCGTCTTACTGCGCACGTTTTTCCCAGCCGAAGCTAAGTTACTCTTGCGCAAGCAAGACGCGGACCGCTGGCAGGAAGTATTCCGCCGGGCCGCCGCGGATAATCGTATTCAACGCGGTCCCTTGGGCCTCATGTTGCTGACTGGGCGTAAGGCCCATGTCGGCGAACCTATCTTTAATTTCGACATCCTGACGGGCGATATGCTCTTCGTGGACCGGGTTTCTTATCACTTCGTCGAGCCTTCGCGGGGCGACACTTTCGTTTTCCGGACCAATCATATTCCTGGCTTAGATGATCAATATGGCCGGCCTTCTCAAAATTATTACGTGAAGCGCATCGCTGGCGTGCCGGGCCAACGTTTGATGGTGAATCCGCAGGGGCAGCTCTTGATCGACGGGAAAGCTCCGACCTCGCCGGAACCGGTAGCTCTTAATAACCGACAGGCGATGGACCGGGGTTACTTCGGTTATCTGCCGGAGGCCGGAGGATACCGGTATGCCTTACCCCTGAACGCTGAGTATACTGTTACACCTGGGCATTTCTTCGCCATGGGTGATAATTCGGCCAATAGTTATGACTCGCGCGGCTGGGGCGAAGTGCCAGCGGCAGACGTCGTCGGTAAGCCGCTCTTTATCTTGCACCCGTTTACGGCGCATTGGGGTGCGGCTAAGTAGGATAGGGGTAGGGGCACGTGGGCAAGGTGACAAGGGGTACGGCTCAACAGCCTTGCCAGCGTTTCCCCGGTTGTCACCATGCTCCTTCTATAGTTCCCATGGCTTGGACTCTCTATCGCCACACTAAGGGCAACCATTACCTTCGGCTCGGGGTGGCGGCGCATTCCGAAGATCTCTCACCGCTGGTGGTCTACCGCTGTCTCTATGATAACCCCGAAGCACGCACGTGGGTCCGCCCGCAACCGATGTTCGAAGGCGTGATCGAGGACGGCCGCCAACGTTTCACGCCGGTGGGCCGGCTGCGTCTCGTGCAGCCGGAGGACCTACGTACCGTCTTGGCTTTCGGCTACGGCGAATGGAAGCAGGACAAAACCTTTGACGAGTATTGCGCCGGTAAGGACACCGACCGGAATCATTTGCGGGGCACACGATACCTGCTCGAGGACGCCGCGGGGCAGCCCGTGGCCGCGTTGAACGTCCTGCGCTTCCGCGAAAGCCTCATCGGCTTTGCTTCCGTGGCGACCTCTCCGGACCAGCGTGGCAAGGGTTACGGTTCGTTGCTGCTGCGCGCCGTCATGGAGCTTCATCGCTTCGCCCAGCCGGACCTTCGCTTCGTGCTCTTCTCCGAGATCAAACCAGCGATCTACGAACGCCTCGGCTTCCGCGTCTTGCCGCCTGAGTACCAGCACTTCCTACCGACACCGGCCATGGCCACGGGCGACAAGCCGCTTTCCGTAGTCGAAGCCGAGTTCCTGAAAGTTTATTTCTAACTCCGGAACGATTTCTGCCGCCAGGCGGCGTTGGTTTCACGGTCGGTCCGAAATTCGATGACGCGCACGCCCTTGCCGCGGATCTCGAGGTGGCGACGCAGGTCGTTCCAGTCGTTGGCCAGATCGTGACGCACCTTATGGGCGGCGCAGAGCTTGCCGAGGTCGGCGGCCTGCGGCGTACCCCAGAGTTTTTCGAAGTGGGCGGTGTCGTCGGCGACGGCAAGGTGATTGAAGATGCCGCCGCCTTCATTATTAATAACTAAAATCGTGAGATCCCCGGCGTGGCCGTAGGCGGAGAGCAGGGCGTTACTGTCGTGCAGGAAAGTCAGGTCGCCGCAGAGGAGTACGGTGCGCTTACCGTCGAGCGAAGCGCCGAGGGCCGTCGAGACGGTGCCGTCGATGCCGTTGGCCCCGCGGTTGGTAAGGACTTCCGGACCCGGTCCAGGCGGGTGGTAGAACCACTCGACGTCGCGGATTGGCATGCTGCTCCCGACGAACAGGCGGTCGTCTGGTCCGAGGGCTTCATCGAGCAGCGACACGACGCGGCCTTCAAACGGCCAATCGACGTTCACGATACGCGTAAGCTTCTTGGCCGCGGCTTTCTGGGCTGTCTGCCAAGCCTTGGCGTAAGCGGAGGCCTTCGTCGAAATCTTATCGCCCGAAGGCACGAGCTGTCCATCGAGACGGCACCAGCGCGAATGGGTAGGGTCAGTATTCTCACCGACACGACCGAGCTGGAGCGCGGTGATATCTCCGTCCTTGAGCCATGCGCGCAGTACCTTGCTGGTCGGCAGCGGGCCGACGAAGACCGCGGCTTGCGGACGAAGGGCGCGGGCGGCTTTGGCGTCGCGCAGGATGAGATCATAGCCCGAGACCAGTGAAGCATCGCCCGCAAGGTCGCCGCGGAGCGTACCCGCGCCATCAGAGAGAATCGGCCAGCCGGTCAGCTGGGAAAGTTCGCGCAGGGCGGCAGCACTTTCGTCGCGATTTTCAAAAGCATGCGGTCCGACCACGATGACGCCACGATCGGTCTGCGGAAGCAGGCTGGCTACCGTGGCGGGCGTGAGGGTCGGTCGGACGATCGGGTTGGGCGGGAGCTTGGTAAAAGCTTCCAGGTCGAAACCGGCAGGGGTCTTAAAGCCTTTTTCCGACTCCGTGGGCGCCAGAGGGTCGCGGAAAGGGAGATTGAGGTGTACCGGGCCCGCAAGTGGCCCTTGGGAGCATTGCCAAGCGTTGACTAGCGTTTGGCGCCAATGGCGGAGTAGTCCGAGGTCGTTGGCAGGAACGGCGACTTCGGCTGACCAGACAGGATAACTTCCGTAAATACCGTTTTGATTAATGGTTTGTCCGGAGTGGCACTCGCGGAGTTCGGGCGGACGATCGGCGGTGAGGATGATGAGCGGTGTTCCGGATAGGCGGGCTTCGATGACGGCCGGCAGGTAATTCGCCGCCGCGGTGCCCGAGGTGCAGAGCAGGGCAGTAGGGCACCCCGTCGCCTTGGAGAGACCGAGCGCTTGAAAGGCGGCCGAACGCTCGTCGAGTGCCACAATACTGTTCAGCCCAGCGGTCGTAGCGAAAGCGTGGGCCAGCGGCGTTGAGCGCGAGCCAGGAGAGATGATCACATGGGTCAGACCGCAGCGCTGCAAAGTCTTGGCGCCCACGGCTCCCCAAAGAGCGTTTGTATTCAGAAATTTGGGCAGGCGAGCCATGGCGCAATGTAGTCGGTCAAGTTCAAGGGAGACAAGCGTGGGCTTGGTTTTGGGTTTAAGTCCGGTCGATTACCCCTACCTTTTCCAATCAAATGGAGGTCTTCCTGTATCTGCTGCCTCTGTTCTTTGCCTTGGCTCTGGGCGGATTGCTCATCCATGCGATCTTTTGGGGCATGAAGTTCTCGGTCGATGCGGGACATGTCCGCGTGCGCGTCTATGGCTGGACCGTGCGCAAGGTGGCGCTGAGCGATATCGAATGGGCTGCGCAGGATTGGTGCTTCTGGAACGAGCATTATACCAATACCGTGAGCTCCAAGCGATTGGTTTTATTACGTCGGCGCACCGGTCTGGTCAGGAATTTTCTCATCAGTCCGGCTGAGCCTCAGGAATTTCTCAAAGAGCTGGCGGCACGTGGGGTGGTGGTGAGGTAGGGACGCGACGACGTCGCGTCCGTTGGGCTAGGGCAGCACGCGGTGCTGCCCCTACCTCCGGAGGTAGCCCAATAAAAAAACCCTGGTGGCCCGGGGTTTTGTTTAAAAGTTGTAGTGACGATTATTTGCCGTGCGCTTCCTTGAGGTGCTTGGCGAGCGGATCGTAGCCGAAATCTTTCTTGAGGTCGCGCCAGGTGGCGTGCACGTGGTTGGCACCATTCTGGGTGTTGTCTAGTTCGAAGATGAAGTCCGGGCCGACGATGCTATAGTAGTGTCCTTGACCGACTTCGAGTCCGCCGGACCAAGCGAAGAAGATCTGATTTTCATCCACTTGGCTGATGGCCGCCATTTCCTGGAGGGAGAAATCGCTCCGGGCCCGGCCGACGTATTCGCGGATGATGCCCCCAAGAATTTTCTTCTGGTCAGAAGTCAGGGCCGAAACCGCGATGCCTTTATGCTTAATGATGCCATCGGCTTTAGGCTTGTTACTCGTGATCACGTCTTTGGGGACGTCGCCGGTGAGGAAACCACTTTTACGTTGTTCATCGGTGAGGCTTTTGGCCAAGGTACGTCCGAGGTTGTCTTCTTGGTCGAGAATCTCAAAGCCGACGAGGCCAGGATTATTATCTCCGACGTGAAGGGTGTCGGCCTTAATCTGGCCGGGGTTGGTGCCCATGAAGGAAGGGGTCGCGCCGACGAGTTCACCGTCCACTAAGGTAAAGTTCTGCGAAAGGTGGTGACCTTCCCAGCGCCAGCCCCAGGTACCTTTGGCATCGGGTTTACCGAAGACGGAAACGAAATAGTTTTCGGCATCACGCTTATTGGCACCTTTACCTTCTTCGATGATGGAGAGGAGGTGTTCGCTGGCCATGATTGATTCGGCCTTCATGTGTCCGCGTTGACTGAGGGTGATGGAAAGCAAGGCTTGGGCGAAATGGCGTTGGCCGGGATTCATTTCCTTGAGCGGCAGACCCTTGCGGACGGCGGGAACGAAAATCCAGTGGGTTCGTTCTTCGTTTTCAAAAGCGAAGGTGGCTTTAGCGCGCTGAGCGTCGTCGAGCGAACCGAGGAAGGCGTTGGCGGCCTTGGAGAGTTCTTCGCCAGTACCATGGGCAAATACCGAGGGGAGGGTGAGCGTTAGGGTGAGTAACGCACAGAGGAGACGGGGGAGGGGTCGCATAAGGGTATGAAGTAAGGACAGGGGTCTAAGGGAAGGGTTCCCTGAGAGCCAGAAAGGAATGACGACGAAGTCGTCATTCCGTGCAAAAGTGCATCGGTGCAAAAGTAAGGAAACTGCCCCTTGGTGCGTGTTGGGTAATCCCACTTTTGCACTTTTGCACCGCACATCGCGCGATTTGCACCTTTGCACGCGAAGACCGCAGGCTTCGCGTCGAGCGTTTACGCTCCTTCCGCCTCGCTGAGCTTTTGCGCGGCTTGTTCCCACTGGGCAGTCGTGGCGTGCAAGACGTTGATGGTATCACGAAGTCGGGCGTTCAACTGCTGCACATTGACCCCCTGCGTGTAGGTCGCGGGGTCGGCCAATTCAGCGGTGATCTGCGTCTGCTTGGCTTCAAGTTCCGTCACCGTCTGTTCCAACTTGGCGACTTCGGATTTCAACTTACGGATGTCAGAGGATGAAGGTTTGACGACGGCTTTGGGCTTATCTGCTTTCGGGGTTTCGAGCTGCTTCGGTCGGGCGTCGGTAAAGCCGGCGGTGAGTGCGGCCCGTTCATTCCCGGACTTTGATTTTTCAAGGTAGTAAGCGTAATCGCCGGCGTACTGGGTCAGGCGGCCGGAATGCACATGTAGCACGGTCTTGGCGATCTCGCGGATGAAGTGCACGTCGTGGCTGACGAAATAGAGCGTGCCTTCGTAGGTCTTGAGAGCGGCGATGAGCGCATCAATCGACATGATGTCGAGGTGCGTGGTCGGCTCATCCATCAGCAGGAAGTTTGGCGGGTTGATCATCAGCTTCACGAGGGCGAGACGAGATTTCTCTCCACCCGAAAGGACCGAGACGCGCTTGTTGACGTCGTCCTTACGGAAGAGGAAGGTGCCGAGCATGCCGCGGGCCTGCTGCTCGGTGAGGCCGTTCTCGGTCGTGCGCAGTTCCATGACGTTTTCGAGAACGGTCAGCTTTGGGTTGAGGTTGTCGACGCGGTTCTGGGCGAAGTAGCCCGTGATGACATTGCCGCCGACTTCACGGACGCCGCCGTTGATCGGGATGACGCCGGCGAGGATCTTAAGAAGGGTCGATTTGCCGGCGCCGTTGGGGCCGACGAGCACCGTGCGCTGACCGCGTTCGCATTCGAAGTTGAGGTCTTGGTAGACCACATGCTCGCCATAGGATTGCTCGACGTGGGCCATTTTTATCACTTTCAGGCCAGAGCGCGGAGGCTGCGGGAAGCGGAACTGGATTTTCTTCAGGTCGTCCTCGGGTTCGTCGATGGCGGCTTCTTCGAGGCGGGCGATTTGTTTCTCTTTCGATTTGGCGCGCGAGGCCATCGATGATTTGGCGCCGAAGCGATCGACGAAAGTTTGCAAGTGCGCGATTTCTCGCTGCTGGCTTTTGAAGGCTGCTTGTTGCTGGGATTTGCGGGCTTCGCGCTCGACTAAGAAGTCGTCGTAGTTGCCCGTATATTCATGCAGACGTTGGCCGCGTAGTTCGATCATACCGGTGCAGAGTGCATTGAGGAAAGCGCGGTCGTGCGAGATGACAACCAAGCCACCGGGATAGCGCATCAGGTAATCCTGGAACCAGAGCAAGGCCTCGAGGTCGAGGTGGTTGGTCGGTTCGTCGAGTAAAAGTAAGGTCGGCTCGCTGACGAGCAAGCGGGCCAGGTGTGCACGCATGACCCAGCCGCCCGAAAACGTCTTGGCTAATTTATCGTGGTCGTCTTCGCGAAAACCAAGGCCGGCGAGAATCTTCTTGGCGCGCGGTTCGAGGGTGTAGTCGATATCCCAGTCGTCATCGTTCTCGGGCTCAAGTTTGCCGCCGCTGGTCGCGATCTGCAGGATCGACTCATCTCCGACTGGCGCGCTTTCTTGCGGAAGAAAGCCGAAATTTGCGCCGCGCTCCCATTCGATCAGGCCCGCGTCGGGCTGGTCCTTGCTGAGGATGATATTAAAAAGGGTGGATTTGCCGGCGCCGTTGGCACCGACGAGGCCGAGCCGATCCGTCCGCGCAATGTTCAACGAAACGTCCGCAAACAAGGTGCGGGCGCCGTAGGACTTAGAAACGTTGGCAATGGTCAGCATCGAAAGGGCGATAAAGGCGACTGCGAGGTCGAGGTCAAGGGTCGCTTGGGCGGTCGCTTGAGCTGCCTCGGGTAGGGCTGACCACCCTTGGTCAGCCACGGCTGAGCGCGGGCGCTCAACCCTGCCTATGGCTGCAGGTGGGTTACTTCCCCCGAGTCCCCGCGCGCCCGTGCCAGCTTACCCCCTCGTTTACGACCACTTAAGCTTACTCCGCAGGACGTCGAAATGGGTCAATGACTTGGGGCGAAGCAGATTAAGCTGAACTTTGGCGGTCCGAATCACGATGGGCAGCCTTCCCTGGGCTTCAAGGGTTTCGCGGCCATCGACCGATAGCCCGAGTTGGGCGCCATCTTCACTGCGGACTTCTAGTTCGGTTTCACCATCGAAGATCACCGAACGATTGGAAAGCGTATGCGGACAGATCGGCGTCAAAACGATGACGGATGCGGCGGGGTCTACCAGCGGTCCGCCGGCCGCAAGGTTATAAGCGGAGGTACCCGTCGGCGTGGCCAAGATCAGGCCATCGGCCCGGTATTCATTCACCTGCGAACCATCGGCGAAGACGGAGAAGCGGCCCATGCGGAAGACGTCGCGGGTTTTGATGACGAGATCGTTGAGCGCGAGGGCGAACGACTGGTCGGCGAAACGGATTTCGAGCAAGGCGCGTTTTTCTAAGCGGAAATCTCCGGCGAGAATCGAATGTAAAGAGGCTCCGACATCTTCGCTGGGGTAGGCGGCTAGGAAGCCAAGCTTGCCGCGATTGATGCCAAAAAGAGGAACGCCTTCCAATGCCGCCGCTTCGGCGACGCCCAGAAACGTCCCATCGCCACCGACGACGCCGCAAGCATCCGCGCCATGCAGGGCTTGGCGGCTCACCGGCCAGCCGTCGGCGATAGTAAGAGCGACTTTGGCTTTCTGGGCTGCTTCTTGCACGGCCTGAACGATGGCCTCGACACCGGGCTTGGTGCGATTGACGACGAGCGTGAGACGGCGAATGGCCATGAATGACGACTAGCCGGCACCGGCGAAAGGGCAAGGACAAGCGGGGGAGGCCAGCGTCGAAAAGCCTTATTTCGTGGCCTTTTCAGGCTTCGGCGTGACGAAAGCCATCCGGTAGGCAGGGGGTGGGACAGCGGCCGGATGTCCCGGCTGGAGTCGCTCCCCTACCTGTTCTTACACAACGCTGCCCAAGGCTTCGGCGATCTTGGAGACGTCGGTGCCGCCGCCCATCGCGGCGTCGGGCTTGCCGCCACCCTTGCCGCCCAGCTTGCCACAAGCGTCGGTGACAATCTTGCCGGCGGCCTTACCCGCCTTGACGGCGTCTGGACCGCAGTTGGCAATGAGAGAGACCTTGTCGCCGAAGACGGCGGCGAGGACGACGACGGCGGTAGGGCCGACCTTGCCGGCCACCTTCGCACCGAGGTCGCGGAGATCGTTGGGCGTCTCGGCGCTGACCTGGGCGATGACGTACTTCAGGCCCGCTCGGTCTGCGGCCTTGGCTGCCAGAGAGTCGGCCAGAATCGCAGAATCCTTATCGCGATAACTTTTCAATTTCTTTTCGAGGGCCGCGCCATGTTCGATCAAAGCCTCGAAGCGTTTAATCAGGTCCGGAATCGGCGTGCTACTCGAAGTCGACAGGGCCTTGAGTAATTCCGCTTCGGCCCGGGCCCGCTCGTAGGCGGCTAAACCAGCGACGGCTTCGATGCGGCGGACACCTGCGGCGATGGCGTTCTCGCCGACGATGCGGAAGAGGCCAATTTCTCCAAGATGCCGGACGTGCGTGCCCGCGCATAATTCCATCGACCAGCCGTTGAGCAAGGCAGCCTTGCCTCCGACTTGGACGACGCGCACGGATTCGCCGTATTTATCGCCGAAGAACTGCATGATGTCGGGGCGGCCTTTGACGTTGGCGTAGGCGACTTCGCTCCAACTGACGGCGTCATTGGCGAGGATGCGTTCGTTGACTAAGCGTTCGATGTCGATGAGTTGCCCGGGCGTGAGCGCCTGGCCATTGAAGTCGAAGGTAAGCTTCGTCGGGTCGACCGCAGAGCCTTTTTGGGAAGCTTCCTTGGAGACGACTTCGTGCAACGCCCAATGCAGGACGTGCGTCACGGTGTGGTGGCGTTGGATGGCGTCACGACGGGCTTGATCGACGGTAATCTCAATTTCGGCACCGGTTTCCGGAGTCTCTTCGCCTTCGACGAAGTGCAGCCAGGTCTGGCCGGATTTTTGCGTATCCACGACGCGCCATTGGCGTCCGCCTTGGGTGATGATGGCCGCATCCCCGACCTGTCCGCCCATCTCGGCGTAACAGGGAGACTTATCTAAGATCACCGCCGTGCGCTCCTTGATCTTGGCCACCTGGGCGACCTTGGCCTTGGTCTGTAACGACTCGTAGCCGGTGAAGGTGGTCGGGTGTTCCGAGCCGATGTCCGAAAGCGTGATGACTTCTTTTTTCTGCGCGGCGCGGGCGCGGGCGCGCTGCTCTTCCATGAGTTTCTCAAAGCCTCCGCCATCTACGGTGAGGCCGCGTTCGCGGGCCATAAGCTGGGTCAGGTCGAGCGGGAAGCCTTGTTCGTCGTAGAGACGGAAGGCCAAGGCGCCGGAAATGGCGCCTCCGGCTGGGAGTTTGGCGGCCGCTTCTTCGAAAAGGGCGATGCCTTTGTCGAGTGTGCGATTGAAGGATTCCTCTTCGATGCGGATGACATCAGCGACAACGGTGCGTCGGCTCCGGATCTCGGGGAAGACGTCGCCCATGGTTTCCGCGAGCACGTCGACGAGCTTATGGAAGAAGCCGCCCCTGAGACCTAAGGTACGGCCGTAACGCACGGCGCGGCGAAGGATGCGACGCAGGACGTAGTTACGATCGGAGTTGCCCGGCTGGATGCCGTCGGCGATGGCGAACGAAAGCGTGCGGATGTGGTCGGCGATGACGCGGAAGGCGATGTCGGCCTTTTCTTGTTCGCTGAGGAGGGTCGCCCCGATGGCGGGCAGCGTAGAGCCGTATTTCTTGCCCGAAAGCTCTTCCAAGCGGCGGAAAAGCGGCGTGAAGACGTCGCTCTCGTAATTGGAAATGACGCCCGAGAAGTCCTTGAAGTTCTTCGTGCACTGCATGATCCCGGCGACGCGTTCGAAGCCCATGCCCGTGTCGACGTGGCGGGCGGGAAGCGGGGAGAACGTGCCGTCGGGGTTGGCGTTGAATTGGATGAAGACGAGATTCCAGATCTCCATGCAACGCGCATCGCTGCCGTTGACGAGCGTGCCCTTGGTGTCGCCTTCCGGCGTGAGGTCGACGTGCAGTTCGGTGCAGGGTCCGCAGGGTCCGGTCTCGCCCATCATCCAGAAATTATCTTTCTTATTTCCATTCACGATGTGCACGGCGGGGTCGAGACCCGCGGCACGGAATTTCTCGGCCCACTTGTCCCAGGCTTCTTGGTCGAAGTCGGACGGGTCGCCTTTGCTTTTATCCGGTGAGTAGACGGTGGCGTAGAGCCGGTGTTTGGGGAATTTCCAGACTTCGGTGATCAGTTCCCAGGCGAAATCGATGGCTTCGGCTTTAAAGTAATCTCCAAAAGACCAATTACCCAACATTTCGAAGAACGTGTGGTGATAGGTGTCGAGACCGACATCTTCGAGGTCGTTATGCTTACCGCCGGCCCGGATGCATTTCTGGGTGTCGGCGGCCCGGCCGGGGGTGTAAGGGCATTTCGTTTGGCCAAGAAAAATGGGCACGAACTGATTCATCCCGGCGTTCGTGAAGAGCAAATTCGGCGAATCGGGCATCAGGCTCGAAGAGTTAACAATCGTGTGGTGTTTCGATTGGAAGAAATCGAGGAACGATTGGCGGACTTGGGCGGAGGTCATGAACGTTAAAGGTGAGCCTATTTTTAAGCCTCCTTAGGGGTAAAAGGGAAGGGTGGAATTAAGGGGGCACGGGGGCATGGGGTTTCATGCTATTGCCCACGAGTCACCTCGCGGCTTTGCCGCGCTCACTTTCTTACGCGGGCCAAAATCCAACCTTCGAGCTCAGGCTCCGCGTAGGCTTTTTCCCATGAGTTGTGACCGACTCCAGGATAAACGGTAAACTTAACGTCAGCACCGTTCTTTTTGGCCGCTTCGATGGCGGTAATATGACCGCCGATTTTGACGGAGTCATCTTTGTCGCCGTGAAATCCCCAGATGGGCATGCCTTTAAGGGTCACGGTTTGGGCGGGATCGATACCGCCGCAGACGGGGATCACGCCGGCAAATCGTTCAGGGTGCGCGCAAGCCCAGCCCCAGCTGCCGAAACCACCGAGACTGAGTCCGGTGATGATGACGCGATGGTCATCGATGCGATAGCGCTTTAAGGCGTCGCTGAGCATACCGTCAAGGTTCGCGATATTCCACTTCGTGTTCGCTGGGCATTGCGGTGCGATGAGGATATAAGGCGTCGTGCCCCGTTGATCGAGTTGGTGGGGTAGGCCGTTTTTCCGGACGCTATTGATTTCAGTACCGCGTTCGCCAGAGCCGTGCAGGAAGATCACCAGCGGCCACTTCTTGGAAGTTTCTTTTTCGTAAGTTTCCGGAAGGTAAAGAAGGTAGCGGAGGCTTTCGGGAGTGCCGGCTGGCCCGAAGGTTTCCGTCAACGGATGGAATTTGGCTTCAGTAGGTTCAGCGGCCGAGGCGCCGAGCGTGAAGAGGGAGAGGAGAAAGAGGCAGAGGTGTCGCATGCTATCAAGGGAAGTCGATGTGGCCTAGGAGTTATCTTTCAAAGTCAGTTCGGCGTGGAGATTGAGCAAAGTACCGATAGATTCAGCGTAGAATGACGCAATGCGTTGGATAAGTTCATCGTTATGCCATGAGACGACGCCGGCTTTGAAGGTCAGAGTGGCTTCTCCTAAGCCGTCGGGCAGGCGTTTGGAAATCTTCTGATTGAAGTGCAAAGGAAATTTGAAGCTCTTGGCGTAGCGTTCTTGCTCGATCACAAAGGAGGAGATGGCCCCCAGTTCCGTCTGCCCGTTAAAGCTAAGCCAGACCTTGGCTTCGCCTGGAACGTCGCCTTCCCGAGGTTGATAAAAGGCGCGTAACTTAGCCTTGGAATCCTTTACTTTGATGCGGGCGTTGAAGTCATCGACGGTTGTCAGGTACGCTGAAGGGTAGATTATTTTAAGTCGGGCGATAACGGCCTGCCATAGCGCGGGTGTCATGGCCTTACTTTGCCTATCTGGCAGCCGCTGGCAAGCGGCTGTCCTGTCATAAGGCCCGTTGTGAATAAAAATAAAAAGGGCGTGCCACGATGCACGCTCTTGGAGTAAGTGTTTGCCAGAAACTTACTTCTTCTTTTTCGCCGGGGCGTCCTTCTTAGCTTCGGTCAGCGGATGCTCTTTCAGGATTTCTTCCACGGTATACATTGCGTTATTCTTGGCGGCGATGGCGGCCCGGATCTTCTTGACCTGCGCAGGCTGGACGGGGGGTTGGTCGTTTCCGAAGGACTGGCGGACATAAGTGATGACTCCGGCTACTTCGTCATCCTTGAGCAGTTGACCCAGGCCGGTCATGACGGGCTGTCCGCTGGTGATATCGCCGTATTCTTTGCCGTTGAGGCTCATTTTTCCATAAAGGCCATTAAGGACCATCTTGATAACGCGGTCGGGATCGCCTTGGAGCCACGGGCTGATTGGGTAACCGGTTTCGCGAGCGAGAGGAGGGTAGGCGCCGCGGGCGGGCTTTCCTTTTTCGGTTGGCATTTCCGCACCTTTGCCGTCGGCCTGGTGACAGGTGATGCAGTGGGCTTCTCGGAAATAGACTTCCTTGCCTAAATCATAGAGTTTCTTGTCCGCCTTGGAGAGTTTCTTGTCCGTTGGTCCGTAAGAAGTCTCTTTCGGGTCGGAGAATTGCTTGAGGTCGATGCCTTTGCCTTCTGGCAGGGAGGCCAGCTGCTTCATGGTTTCGCGGAGGCAGTAAGAAATCGTGGCATCTTTGTTGCCCTTGAGTGTCATCGCTGCGGCAATCGCTCGGGTGGCATCTTTACCTGCGAAGAAGCTCAGGGTGCGCACGGCTTCCAGTTGGACGCGCGGGTGAGGGTCTTTGATGGCGGCTTCGACGTAGCTGATGGCATCCGGGATGCGGTCTTTCTGGTAGCAGATGACGCGTACGGCTTGGGCTCGTGCTTGATGCGCGGGTGAGGCGAGGACGGTCTTGATCAGGTCAAGGTTGACCGCGTTATGCCATTGATGGACCCAGAGGCCTTCGAGGATGTGGTGGGCGTCTTCGAGTTTCTTGGGGTCAAACTGTTTCAGCCACTTTTGGGTCGCGGCGATGACCTGAGCGCTATCGTGCTTATGCAGTTCTATCTTGGCGCGTTGGCGGACGTTGTCCTCGTGCTCGGTCAGGAGCGCGAGAAGGTTTTCGATGGATTCGCCGTCAATCTTCTTCGGGGTGAGCAAGGGGCGACCGGGGAAGGTGATGCGGTAAAGGCGGCCATGTTGGTGGTCGCGATTTGGGTCACGTAAGTGGTGTTGGAGGTGGCCGATGAGCATCTGGGACCAGTCCATGACGTAGAGTGAGCCATCCGGGGCCACGGCGACGCCGGAAGGGCGGAAGTTCGGGGTCTTGGTGAGGTCGGTGCTGATGAGATTAGGCTCGAGTGTCTCGCCTTTGATGCCGGCGCCTTCTTCCGTGATTTTTGCGCGGAAGATGCCCTGGATGGTGATCACGTTGGTGTTCAGGAACGTGCCTTGCCAATCCTCGGGGAAGTGGCCGCTGCTGAGGATGGCGGTGCCAGGGCAGGGGCGGGAGGGGCGTTTCCAGAATTCGGTGTACTTTGGGTGAGCTCCCGAGTCGAGGTGACCGGAGAAGCCTGGGCCGAAGTAATTCACATTACCGGTGGCATCCGTGATGATGTCGTTGCCCCAATAGTCAAAGACTCGACCGTGCGGATTGGCGAAGCCGTAAGGGACGTGACGGTAGAATTTGCTGGTCTGAGGCTCGAAACGATAGATGCCGCCGTTGGTGTTGCGAATCGGGCCATTGAAGGTCTCGACTTGGGTGCGGTGGAAAACGCCATCGGAGAAATACATCGCGCCTCCTGGCTCGTAGCAGATGGAATTCGTCTCGTGGTGCGAATCCGCCGCGTCCATGCCGGTGAGGAGGCGCTCGCGGGTGTCAGCCTTCTCCATTTTTCCGGAGGAATCGCGGACGAACCAGATGTCAGGCGATTGAATCAGAATGACGCCGTCTTTGTAGAACTGGAAACCCGTCGGGCAATTGAGGCCGTCGAGGAAGACGTGGGAGCGGGCGACTTTTCCAGTCTTAGGGTCGAGGTCGAGGACGAGCAGTTTGTCGAAGTCTTTCGTAGTCGGAGAAGTTTCAGGGTAGTTTGGCCAAGCGGCGATCCAAAGGCGTCCTTTGGTGTCGAAGTTCATCTGCACCGGATTGATCAGCTCAGGGATGGTCGTCTCGTCGGCGATGAATTCGATTTTACAACCTTCGGGGACCATCAGTTGTTCGGTGGCATCAGGGCCAGCCATGTAAGGAATTGGCTCTTTGCGGTTGGGCGGTACGGCGACGGGCGCATTCAGATTATCGTCGGCAACGTCGAGTGCTTTGCCCTGGGCGGTGGCCCAGACAGCTTTATCCCGATTGGCGGTCTTGATGTCACGGTTGGCGAGTTCAGCGCCGAGGACGGTCGCATTATCGACACCCTCATATTTGATTCGGGAGCGGCCGCCGTAGATATTGAACTGGTCGACGGTACGGTAGCGGTGGTGCCACTGGGTATTCTTTTCGAGCACGGCGGCCAAGGTGGCGGCGTTGGCGGTCGGCGCATTCTTTCCGAAGACGGCGGCAAACTGAACCGGGGCGAGGGCTTTATCGCCTTCGGCCGTAAGGTGGATGCCGTTGATGGTGAGTCGTTGCGCGGCGCTGGCGTAAAGTTTTTGCGAAGCGTCGAACAGGTTGACGAATTGCACGCCATTAGCTTTGGCAACTTCAGCCATGGCCGCCGTATAAAGCGCCAAGTTCTTATTATTCGAGGCCGCGAGGGTAGCCTCGAAGTAGGCGGACTTCATGTCTTCCTGCGCGATCGGAGAAAAAAGCACGACGCGGGGCTTACCTTTGCCGAAATCAGCGGCGAGGGTGACTTTGAGGAACTTATCGAGGTTGGATTTGAACTCAGGTAGGGCCGCTTCGCCGCCGAAGGATTCATTAAAGCCCCAGTAAGCGAAAATCACGCTGGCGTGGAAATGGGTACCGGCATGATAGGTCACATCTGATTTGCCGACCTTCTCAGTCTTGTCTCCCGGTACCATGTTCAGGAAATAGTCTAACGTGGGGACTTCGTCGGAGCGGTGAGGCTTGGTTGCCGATTTGTCGCCTGCGAGTCCGAGGCTGGTACTTACTTCATCGCCGGAGAATCCGAAATTACGAATCACGAGCTGATGGTCGGGGAAGCTTTGGTGAATGAGGGTTTCAAAGTTGCCTTGATGTTGCTGGCGATCCGCCAGTCCGCCACCGATGAAGGCGATGTTGTCGCCTTTCTGTAGGGTGAGGCTTTGGGCCGACAGCGACGCGATGCCGGTCATTGTCAGGAGGAGGGCGAGAAGCTTGCGCATAGGATTCTGGTTTTGGTAAATAGAGAAGACCAAGCCCAAGGGGATGGGCAAAGGAGGGGGAAGAGAAAACCTGCCTTTCTTTCAACAACCTGCCAAGGGGATTGTTCCCGACTGGCCCTGCAATTAAGCGTCAAAGTCGCTCATTTGCAGACCCAGAGGGATAGGGATAGTTCGATACCATCAGATAGGGGCAGCACCGCATGCTGCCCTAGGGGTCTTGGGGTGGGCCGAATGCCTCGCGCAACCGTGCATCGAGGGTGGCACGTGATCACCATCGCGTCCTCCCCTTGGACTAAATCAACTTAGGACAGCACGTGGTGCTGTCCCTACCTTACCTTAAGACGCGGCTAACCAAGGGTGGTTAGCCCTACCTCTCGCTTACTTCGCGATCGCGGCGTTGAGCGATTTCACGACGGCCTTGCCGAGGACGGCATAGCCATCGGCGTTATAATGGACGTCGTGGGGGTTCTGAAGCTTGGCGATGTCCGGCGCGACGGCGGCGTTGAGGTCGTCGATTGCCACATCATTTTCCTTCATGACCTTAAGGGCGATATTGTTATACAGGGCGACGTCCCCGAAGGTACGCTGAGGCGTGAGGGTACCCTCGGGCACGGGAGTGGTCGTGCCGAAGATGAGTTTCGCACCGGTCTTTTTCATTTCGGCGACGAGGGTACGGAGATTTTTTTCGTAATCTTCTGGTTCCACCTGGCGCTTACCGTCTTCCATGTGGCGCAGGTCATGCAGGCCAAAGTTGAAATGGATTACGTCCCATTTGCTTTCGCCGAGCCACTTGGCGAGATTGGCGGTACCACCCTTGGTCGCGCCGCCATTGGTCGGGATGCGGTGGACGTTGGCCTTACCGGCGAGTTCCTGGCGGACGTCCAGGGTGTAGCCGATTGAGATTGAGTCACCGATGAGCAGGACGCGCGGCAGGCCGGTGACATCTGTTATCTCAGCCATCGCGGGGTTGGGCGCTTTAGCTTTGGCTTTTACGGCGACCTTAGGCGCGGCTTTAGGAGGTGCGTCGGCGGCGGAGAGGTTTAAGGAGGCGACGGCAAGTAAGGCGGAGAGCAGAATCTTCATGGGGGTGAGGGAATCTAGGCAGGGTTGACGGCGGAGTCGAGGGCAGATGACGGATGAGGGAGGACAGGGAGGAGGGCTGAATGGACTGAGTGCCTAGTTGATCAGTTGAACGGTTGGCCAGTTGGCCGGAAGGGAGAACTAGCTGGCCAGTTGACAGGTTGACCAGTGGGCAAAGGAGAGAGGCCTAAGTCAATGGGGCCCGGAGATTGGATGATTGACTGGGGTTATTGGTGTCCGAAGCAAACTTTCCGGTTTCCGGTCTACCTTTGGCGTTTAACTTCTCTCCAGCCCTCAGGTCCTCCCGCTCACTGTCCCAACGGCTTCGATAGATCGAACTCGGATTTGGTCGTCCAGCGTTGTTTGAATCCAGCCGGGGCTTCGACTTTCGTCCGGAAGATTACGGTGTTATCAAGGTCGAGGTCTTCGGACCAGATGAACTTCGCTCCGCTGAAGTTTTCTTTGGCCTTAGTGAAGGACTCCTTTGGGTTCACGCGCTCCTCAGTGTACTCGGTGGCGTTGGCCCACTTGCTGTCGTCGAAGTCGACGGCGAACCAGTTCGCGGGGACGGGCGTGTGCTCGACCTTAGGGTTCTTGACGTCGCCGTTCAGCGGGCCCTTGAAGAAGTTCTTCGCTTTCCACTTAGCATTGGTGACGGTTCCGTCGGAGAATTTCAGGATCAGGCCGGCATCGCCGATATGATCGCCGTATTCCAATCCAGTCTTCGGGTCGGCGTTGTCGCGTCCCATGACGGCGATGGTCATCGGGTATTCCGGCAGGATATCGACGGAGACCACATTGTGGGGCATGTAATCAATCGGATCCACCACGCGTAGCTTGCCGTTGATATAGAGAATGAACCAATTGTCGGCGTAGACGCTGAGTTGGATGGTATCGGCCATGGAGGGCTTCACCATGCCGGGCTTGTCGCCCTTGCCGCCTTTGCCACCCTTGCCGCCTTTGCCTTTTTCGCCACCCTTGCCCTTGCTTTCACCTGGAGGAGGTGTGGCTTGCTCGACCGCTTCGTCTGGTTCGGCGTCCAGATTTTCTCCCTTCGGTTTGGCGTCTTCGCCTTCCGGCGAGGGGCGCTTGCCTTTCTCGCCGCCCTTACCTTTGCCTTTTTCACCCGCCTTGCCTTTGCCGCCGCTGGCGCCGCGTTCGCCAGGAGTATAGGTCTCGGTGGCGGTGGAGCCATCAGGGTTCGAATAGATAAAGGTCCAGGTCTTGTCAGCGTTGAGCGTGTATTTCACACTGAGGGCCTTACCGTTCAGCGTATAGTTAAGCGCGTATTTTTTGGCATCAGCTGAGGCGGTGAAATCTTTGATTAACGCACCGCGGAGCGGGCTTTGCGTATAACTGGAACCGGTCCGACGCACGTGGCTGGCGGAGGGCTGAGGGTCGACTTGGCCGTCTACTTCAACGACTTCTCCGTGGAAGCCGCCGTTGATGTAAGGATACCTCTTCTGGGCATGGTAGTGGTAACCGATTGCTTTGGCTTCGTGTCCGCCGAAGGCATCGAGCTTACCTGGAGAAGAACCATCAGGCTCGTTGAAGCCATAAATTGCATAGCCGTCGAGGGCGACCGCGATGGGCTTGCCCTTGCCCAGTTCCTTTTCGAGGAACACGGGAGCGTCATGGTAATGGTAATCATCTGCCTTGCCGCAATGGCCGCCGAAGTCGTCGAGTTCGCCAGCGGTCTTGGCGTCGTCGCCGCGGTTGTTGAGGGCGTTGAAGATCGGTACGCCGTTGGCCGCGAGCGCGATGGCGCCACGCATGAAGTGGGTCTTGGCGGACATGGGTTCCTTGGCTGGCACGGGCTTCAACGGAATCCGCCAAGCAGATGTCCCGGCGTAGGTCTGGGGAATGGGTACTTGTTGCTGCCAGGATTTGATTCCGGCCATGAGCGGATGGTCGGGCAGCCCTTTCGCTTCGACGTAGAGGTATTTCTCATCCCAGCGGACGCTGACGTTCTTGGTGAAGCTCTGGAAGGGAATCGCTGCCAAAGGTGCGTTCCCGGGCGAGGCGGCCAAATATGTACTCGTCATTACGAACTTGGCGCTGGGTGTGAGCAGCGGTGTTTCGGTCGGCACCCGATTTTTATTTTCGATCGGGGAAATGTGAGCGGAGAGTTGGGCGCTGAGGACGGCGAGAATAAGGAGCAGAGGAATCTTGGGGTGGCGCATGGGGATACTTTTAAATAATAACAAAAACTACCTTAACTGGGGATTAAGGGGCAAGGCACTCGTCCGGTGAAAGTCGCGGGTTGGCGGTTTACCCTCTGATTTTGAGCAAAAGCTCGATCTTTGCGAGGTCGTCGGGCTTGATTTCAAATTTCCCACCACCGACTGTTTCTTTCAGTTGTCCGGGTTTGCGGGCGCCGACGATGGCGGCGGTCAGGCGGGTTTTACGGAGCACCCATGCGATGGCGAGCTCAGCGGTATTGCGACCGTAGCGTTGGCCGATTTCCGCCAGTCCTTTGGTGAACTCGATATTCTTGCTGAGTAAAGGTTCGACGAATTGTGGGTCCGCCCGGCGATGGTCGTTTTCCGGAAGGGCATTCACCCATTCGCGGGTCACCTTGCCGCTCAGCAGCCCTTTTTGCATTGGGCTATAGGCAATGATGCCGATGTCGTTAGCTTCGCAGTAGGGGAGGATTTCATTTTCAATTCCACGGGCCAGCAGGCTGTAAGGTGGCTGCAAGAAGGTAACCGGGTGGATGGACTGGATTCGTTTGAGTTGGGCGACGCTGAAATTGCTGACGCCGGCGTGACGGACTTTGCCTTCTTTGATGAGTTCGGCGATGGCCGCCCAGCCTTCTTCGATATCTTCGTCGGGTTGCGGCCAATGAATCTGGTACATGTCGATTGTGTCGAGGCCAAGCCGACTTAGGCTATCTTCGATTTCTTGCCGCACGCTGGCTCGTTTCAGTCGCGGGATGATCTGACCGTTTTCATCCCAGCAACGTTCGCATTTCGTCGAGATGAAAGGGCGGGCGCCTTTGATTTCCTTCAAAGCTTTGCCGACGACTTTCTCGCTATGCCCGAGACCATATACCGCGGCCGTGTCGATCCAGTTAATCCCCAAGGCCAAGGCTTCGTGAATCGTGCGAATGGAAAGAGCGTCATCCTGCGGACCCCAGCCGAATTTCCAATCGGGGCCGCCCATCGCCCAAGTGCCTAAGCCGACGGGAGTGAGGTGAAGGTCTGAATTGCCGAGTTTACGAAGTTTCATGGCGTTGAAGGTATTTCGGGGAGGGGAAGGGAGGATGTCGATTACGGATGACGGAGGAGAAGACTGAATGGAGGACTGAATGGACTGAGTGACGAGTTGATCAGTTGAACGGTTGGCCAGTTGGCCGGAAGGGAGAACTAGCTGGCCGGTTGACAAGTTGACCAGTGGGCAAGGGAGACAGAGGCCTAACTCAAGGGAAACCCGCCACCCGCCACCTGGGGCTGCCACCTGCCACCCGAAACGAATTCATAACACTCAAAGGGAAACCGGAGATCTGGATATATGCTGTGGGTATAAATTTACCCCAGCCAATCATCCGGTTTCCGGTCTCCCTTTGCTGTTACCCTCGGTTGCCTTGGGTAGGGGCGCCACTGCGTGGCTTCCGTTCGCCGATGTGAGTTGGATTTACCAGGCAACCCCTTTCTCTGTTCTGATGTCTGTCCGCCCACGGACGCGACGCAATCGCGCCCCTACCTAAAACAAAAAGGGGCCTGGCGGCCCCTTGGTAAATTCGACTGTCCCAAGCCCTAGCCCTGTCCCTGTGAAGTCGGCGAGCTTAAGCTCGTCCGGCCTCACTTCACATCCTTTAGGAACTGCTGATACTGCGCCTCGGTCTGTTGGGCGGTGAGCTTACCCGAATGAATCAAGATGCGGAAGCGGAAGGTTTCTGATTTGCCGGCCTTAATCGTGAAGTTGAGCGTGGTCTTTCCCTTAGTGAATTCCTTGGCGCCGAATGGATTCGCGGCGAAGAGGCCGTAACCGCGGTTATGCCAGTAGGTCGGGTAGGTGCTGTTCTTCGGGTGGTCGAAAATCCCGACGCAGACGTCTTCGCCTTTCACGTTGCCGGAAAGGGTCATCCATTTCGCACGCGTGCTCCAAGCTTCCTTCTCGCCGACTTTTCCTTCGCTGCTCAAGTAGACGCCGTTCACGCCGGTGTTATCCATTTTGGCGACGGCCGTCGGTTTGCCCGAAGCGTCGGTGAAAATCTCAGGCTTCAAGGAAGGTTCTTCCAGCGAGCGGGTGAGACGAATGGCGATGGCGCCTTCCTTGGAATCCTTAAAGACGGCGTCCTTTTCCTGCGCGGTCAAAGTGATGATACGGTCGATGATCCGAAGGTCTTTGGAGGCGCGAAAGACGAGCGTCTCGTCCTGTTGCAGTATCTTAGAGCCGTCGTTCATGATCCAATCCGAGGAAACTTCGAGGGTGGCGGCACCGGTGCCCGAGGCGATCGCCTTGATGTTTTTGTGACGGACGGCGCCGTAGGGAATCTTGCTGTCGCGATCGAACCCTTCGGGCGGCGAGTTCCAAAAATCACAGTCGTTGACGTTGCCGTAATTGAACCACGAAGAGATGTGATGCGGGTGGTCGGTGCGTTCGCCAGCGACTTTCTCGAGCGGGAAGCCGCGGGTGAAGATGTTGCCCTGCGAAGTGCGCAAAGGGGAGAGCAGCGGCTTCTTCTGGTTGGACCAGTAGACGTAGGAAGTGAAAGGCTGGCCATCGACGAGTACGTCGATCTGCTGTCTATCTTTTTGTTCGACGAGTTTCACTTCTTCCGCGGGCGCGCCTAGGGCGGCCAAGAGGAGGGCGAGGAGGGGGAGGGTTGATTTCATGATGAAAGAAGGCTTAGTTTTTGTGCGCAGCGATGGCTTGGAACGCCGGGATGATGATCGCAGCAGCGATGGCCAGGAGGTAGAAAGCAAGGAGGCCGATGATGAATATGCCGATGAATTTCCAGAAGCGTCGCTGGGCTTCGAGTGCCTCGATCACCGCAGCTTTCTCGGGGGCGGTTGCGAGGGTGCGAATGGCCCGAGCGCTTTTAAGCAGGAGTCTGGCGGGAAAAAAGTAGATTACCGAAAGCACGACATATAATAAGCCGATACCGAGAAGCATAGCTCCACCTGCGCCCTTCCCTAAAGGTATCATTCCAGCCAAGGTGAAAACTCCCAGGAGGGTGCAGGCTGTGCCTCCCAGAATCATCAAGACGGCACCGATCATCATCATGATGCCGACGAAACGCAGCCAAGGCTGAGTCTGGGTTAGTTTGGCGATGATGGCGCTCCGGTCGGTGGTGACGGCTTCGTTCATGGTGGGATAATCAATAGGACATATCTTTGCCTCAAAGGTTGCCAACCCGAAAGGGGTGAGAAATTGCCCAAGAAAGGCAATTACCGG